>NZ_CP159837.1:0-300000 GCF_040564635.1 Planktothricoides raciborskii GIHE-MW2 | reverse complement strand
TCCGCAACCGGAAAAAACCAATAAAAAATCAGCCCAATGGCGCGACCTATCCCGCGATCTATCCCAAGAAATTGTCTCTGGTTGGAATTACATTACCTTCCGTCCCGGTTTGCGAGGTTTGCTAACTTTCTTCACCGTTGTTTACTTCACAATGGGGATTTTAGAGGTATTATTCTGGCCTTTAATGCTGAATTTCTCCTCTAGTCAAGAACTAGGAATGGTTCTGTCTATTGGCGGTTTTGGCTGGTTACTGGGCAGTATCACTATGAGTGCTTGGGGTGGACCAAGACGGAAGATTTCCGGGATTTATTTCTTTGTCCCATTCCAAGGACTCTTATTATGTCTTGGTGTCTTTAACAGTTCCGTAACTTTGGCTGGTTTAGCCGTATTTGGTTTCCTCTTTGCCTATCCCATTGTGATTAGTTGTAATCAAACCATTTGGCAAACAAAAGTCCCCACGGATTTACAAGGACGAGTATTTGCCTTACAACAAGCGATGGAAAAATCTGCCTCGATTTTGGCTTATATCCTCACCGGGCCGATTGTAGATCATATCTTTGAACCGTTACTGTTAAGTGATGGATTGTTGGCCGGAACTATTGGCCGGGCGATCGGTACAGGCCCAGGTCGGGGTAGCGCTTTCTTCTTAATATTGATGGGTCTGATCAATATTTTGGCTACTTTCATTGCTTATCAAAATCGTCAGATTCGCCGTGTCGAGGTGATGGTTCGCGACCCGATTATGTCTGAATCAAATTCGACTGAAAGCATTTCTGATAAAACTCTTTGTGAGTCTGGTTCTAAAGATTAATTAATTAATCGATTAATTAATTGGTGGGAAAAACCCCGGTTTCTTCAAACCGGGGTTTTTCCGTTTTTCTTACTTCACGGTATTCATGGCTTTTTGGCTATCCTGAATATATTCCTTCACGTATTTATAGATAAATCACATCAGCTAATAGCAACCTTAAAAAAAATTATTGCTACAAAAAATGCTAACCCTGGCTCGCTTTTTTATAGTGAAAAAATACCCCGATATCACTTATAATCCTTTTAAAGACTTATATTTACGAATCGCATGATTCATCAAGTTAATTTGCTCGGCGTGGAATGATGGCGGCATCATGCTATGAATCGTGTAGTCAAGTCCATCGTGCATTACATCAGTCTGTAAAGCAGAGTGATCTAATCCCAAAGTATGTCCGATTTCGTGAGCAATTGTATTCGCAATTAAATTAGACAATCGATTAGCATCAAGACTAGCTCTGTAAGAAGCATTAAATATTTGATCCAGGCGAACGATCGCCCCATTCGTAACCGTTCCCAGCTTGAAACTGGCTATGCCAAGATAATTAACGGGTTCCTGATCGACACATATATAAACGTGAGTAAAATTCGTTACCCACTTGTTCGGATCCGGTGGATCTGAGGTTAAAAATACTTGGACACTTCTAAAAGCACCGAAAACTTTGGAAAAAGCATCCATGATGATATTAGTGATTACTTCTTTATTTTCTGAATTTTCTGATGCTAAACTGATCCCTGATAAATCGGCCCAAATACAATGGCGAAAATCGTCATTTTTTTGCCGCAGAGAAACTCCGCAGTCACCGCAAAACTGCCAATCTTTCTGGATGAGCGATCGACAGTAGGGACAACGAGATTTGGGAGGTCTAGTCAAATCAATGCGTTCCCAAATTGGGACTTTAAGCTTGCGAGTAGGTCTGGTGAAGTTCAGGCGATCGTACAGAGACATTTGCTTGTAACTGTCAATAAGTGTTTAGAAAATGTTTAGATAAAGCAGCGTTCAGAAAATCCGGCGAAATAAAAGTCGATCGAGATTTTCTGACCGACTCCTAAAAATTCCTAAAAATATATTAGCATTCAAGGTTGCATTAGGCGTATGCTTTTATCAGATCGCCTAAGCCGTTTGCTTTAACCCCTGTGCCAATTGCTGCCATTTTCCATTCATTACCGTGTCGGTAGATTTCAGCCATAATCATGCCGGTACTGCCTTTGTATTCAGAACCAGATAAGTTATAACGCGCAATTTCCTGGTTATTAGAAGCATTTACTAAACGCACAAAAGCATTTTTCACCTGTCCAAAATCTTGTTCACGCTTCGTACATTCGTAAATATTGACCGTGAAAACCAACTTGGAAATATTTGGAGGAACCAGGGTTAAATCAACAATGATTTGCTCATCATCCCCATCTCCTTCACCCGTGAGATTATCCCCTAAATGGGTAATTGCTTTGGAACGATGAGATAAATTGCCAAAGTAAATAACATTGGCGATATCGTTGATTTTGCCATTGGCATCCAAACAGATCACTGAGGTATCCAGGTCGTAGTTTTGAGTATTAGCGAACATCCCAAAAACCCCTCCTCCAGAACTTGTGGCTACATCCCATCCAAGTCCGCATAAGATTTTTTTCAAACCGGGTGACTCTTTGGAAAGGGAAATCCGCTGTCCTTTTTGCAGGTTAATTCCCATTTTATTCTATGTCCTATTTATTGGGTCCTATTTATTGGCAGCGCTCCATATAGACCGCTGGGTTTTGTCAAGTAAGGGGCGATGCTAATTGCTATAGCGATCGAGCAAAGCTTTTAAGCCGCCTTGATAGCCAGAACCAACGGCGTTTAGTCGCCACTCCCCATCTTTACGGTAAAGTTCTGCCATCACTAAGGCTGTTTCCACAGAGTAGTCTTCCGTCAAGTCATAGCGGATGGCTTCTTGCTTGGTTTGGGCATCGACTATCCGCACAAAAGCATTTTCAACTTGACCAAAGTTTTGCCGTCGTTCTTCGGCTTCGTAGATGGTTACGGCAACGATAATTTTTTGAACATTTGCCGGTACTTTTTTCAGATTAACTTTGATAACTTCATCATCTCCTTCTCCTACACCAGTCAGATTATCTCCTGTATTTTGAACTGACTTATCCGGATCCGGACTGGTGAGGTTATTGTAAAAAATAAAGTGGTTGTCGGAAATTAATTTTTCATCAGCACCTAGTAGAAATACAGAGGCATCCAGATCAAAATCATGGCCGGTGTCCGTAGATTTAACATCCCATCCAAGACCAATAAATGCTTCGGAAAGTCCTGGAGCTACCTTGTCCAGGGATACTCGTTGTCCTTTTTTCAGTGAAACTGCCATAATGAAGTTTTTTCCTGGGTTTTAGTTGAAATTTATCATCTATTCTATACCGACATTTAAGATTGAATCTTAGGATTTACAAAAAATAACGATAGGCCGCGATCGCACTGGGTCGGTCTCTAGGGAACGAGAAGGGTCTAAGAAACCGGGTTTCTCTACCAGATTTGGATGAGGATGCAAAGGTCACGGCAGAAACTCTGTTTCTGGGTGGTTTCTGGGTTGGTCGGTGGGAGGCGACGGGGATGTGGGGGTGTGATAAAATATCTAAACCGGATCAATTGAGGGAAATTACCGATGCAAATTACAATCGACCTACCGCCAGACCTCGAACAAGACCTCATCCGTCAAGCGACACAATCTAATATTCCCCTGCCAACATTGATTCTGCAAGTTTTACGCCATCAAATGCAACCGCCATCGACTTCAGTTTCCCAATGGTCAGAGACGATTTTGTCTTATCAAGGAGTCTCTGATTTCCCCGCTTTCGAGTCCTATCGGGATGAATTCCCCCTCGCGAACAGGAACTATTTTAATGCAAAAAAAAACCTACAGTTTTAGATCGCAATAAAAGCGGTTCAAAATAGCATGGGCGGCTATAAAAAATTAACGTTTCCAGAGTTTCACTTTCAGACCAGAACGCGGGTGAAGGGTCGGAATGGGATCCATTGTTAAGTCTTGGTTTGGCAACAATTCCCAATGATAATTTTGCAGTAAACGGGCGGCAAATATTTTCATTTCCATCTGGGCAAAAGCCATGCCCAAACAAATTCTTGGGCCACCACCAAAACCGACTAAACTATACTCAACTTTTTTGTTCTCGTTCCTTTCTGGACTAAAGCGATCGGGATCGAATTTCTCTGGATGAGAATAAATGTTACTATCTTGATGTGCTCCTTTCATATGATACAGAACTTTCCAGCCTGCGGGTACATGATAGCCTTGAAATTTAAAAGGCTTCACCACCCCGCGAAAGCCTCCCCCCACTGGGGGATAAAGTCGTTCAATTTCTTTGAGGATTTGACCCAGATAGGGCATTTGTTTGAGATGTTCAAATGTTAGGGTTTCCGAGGATATGGCCTCTTGTTCTGCCCGCGCTTTTTGCCAAACATCTGGATATTGTGCCAGACTCATGGCTAGAGAAATTAACATAGAAGTGGTGGTTTCGTGACCGGCAAATAACATTAACAAAGCTTGGACTTTAATTTCCGCTTCTGACAGCGCATTGCCCTCTTCATCTCGACTTTGTAATAATAATCCTAATGCATCATTCCGGGGATTTTCCAGACGATCTTGGATGGCGGTTTCAATATGAGCTAAAAGTTGATCTCTGGCTTTCAGGGCTTTAGGATAGGTTGCCCAAGGGAGAGGAATGGGAAAGGCAAATAAACCCTGGGTGAGTTGGGTAAAAAGCTTTGATAAGCGTTCAGTTTCCTGACCGGGTTCACTTCCGAGTAATAATATACTGGCGATCGCAAATGTCATCTGTTTCATTAAAGGAAACCAGGTGAATTCTCCTAATTCTGACCATTTTTCCAGGGAGCGATCGCAAATCTCCACCATTGTCTGAAAATAATTTTGTAATGCCGGCCCATGAAATGCGGGCATCAGTAATTTGCGATTCCTGCGGTGTTCTTCTCCCTCCTGCAAAAACAGAGATTCTCCTAACAATTCGCCAAAATTGGGCGGCCAACCTTCCCGCCAAGAAAAATAGTCAAAATGGCTAGAAAGAATAAATTGATTCGCGTCTGTCCCGGACATCACCACCGTAGGCTGCCCCAAAATATTGGTGCGGAAAATATTGCCATATTTTTTTATCCGCTTATCGGCAAAATTTTTATCAAACACAAAGGAAAGGGTTTCCCCAATCAAAGGCAAACCGGAACTGCCGGGAGGTAAAGGTAAATCTTTTCTCATAGTCCTTGCTCAAAATAAAGGTTTTTTGATTATTCATATTTTCAACCTATTAGTTATATTATACAGCACTTTTCGATATTATGAGGTACGTTTTAGCCCCCCACCACCCCGTCGCCTTTGAAGGGGAGGTGGGGGCTTTCGTAGCTTTCGGATCCCGCCATCGGCTTTCTTTGTCCCCCCCTTTTTCAGGGGGGCTAGGGGGGATCCCCCGCCCGCGCGGGGGCTGGCTTAATGTACCTTATTACATCGCCAAGGGCTGTAAATATCTATCTTAAATATCAATACCTTCGCCAAAATCATGCATTGCCTTGAAAAGTAGGTTGGTTCTTTGGCTGTTACCCAACGCAGGATAGAGAATATAAAATAAAGGTTCTTAGGATTTTCGTATAAGGGTGAAAATTGAAATCTCCACTCTGAAATTTTTCCTAAGAACCTCTTTCCTAAGAACCTCTTTCCTCCGTTGGGTTTCCCCTCGCTCAACCCAACCCCCACATTCGCGGGGGCAGGCTCTACATGAAAATGGCGAAGGTATTGGAATATAAATAATAGTTTTTGAATAACAAGATTAATTTTCTCGATTAATATATACAAAAAAAATTTTTTTGTCAATAGTTTAACTATTAACAGTTTCGTGAATTATAAAAGAAATCTGATTTTTATATAATTTTCATTTATTTTAAAATTGGTGTACCAATCATGGCAATGGATCGCCATCAAATTGGATTGCATCCGCACGCAGATTAAAATATACTGAATTTAGAAGCAATAAGTATAACTTTTGCCAGAGAAAAATCAGGGGCATCGCAACTTAAGTTATCAAACTCCAACAATTTGGGACTAGGAGAGAAACCATGATCGAGGAAAGTAAAAGTGCCAGTGAATTGATCAAATTTTATACGAGCGGCCAGCGCAATTTTCGCAATGCCAATTTAAGTGGCTTGGAACTGAAACGAGCACAATTACCAGAAATCGACCTCCAGGGTGCCTATATGCGTTGGATAGATTTCCAAGGTGCGAACTTAAAATTGGCGAATCTTCCTTGGGCAGACTTGCAAAAAGCAAATTTGTCTGATGCAACCCTACAACGGGCAACGCTGAAAGAAGCTAATCTGCGAAAAGCAAATTTGCAATGGGCTGATTTACAAGAGGCACAACTTCAGGGGGCAAATTTGTTTCAATGTCGGTTAATGTGTGCCAACTTTCGGGGAGCTAGTCTGCGTTTGGCGAATTTAGAAGCGGCAGATTTGGACAAGGCTGAATTGTCCGGAGTGGACTTGCGGGTTGCCAATTTGATTCAAGCACAGTTACGCAATGCTGACCTTAAACAGGGAAAACTACAAGGAGCTAACCTGTCAAAAGCTAACTTGACTGGAGCCAATTTAGAAGGGGTGAATCTTCAAGGGGCTAATCTGCGGGGGGCTAATCTTTTTGGTGCGAATCTGCAAAATGCTAACCTACAACAGGCGAATCTGGAAGAGGCGGATTTGACGGAAGCCAAGCTGTTTGCGGCAAATCTTCAAGGGGCAAATCTGCAAAAAACCAGATTACCTTCTCTGGAAAATATGCAAGGGGCTTCTCTCAAGGGAGCACAATTGCTGGGGACTCTATTGCCCAAAGGAAAAGTATTAGATCCCGCAATTCTTGAGGATGGTTTTGTGTTGGATTCGGTTAAGGGGGTGAAAAGTTTGCCAAGTTTGCCACAAGCTCCAGAGATTGAATCACCAATTTTATTGTCTTTGCTGCCAGATAGACTACCAGATAGTCAAGCAGCGATTAGCCCCGATCTATCGACAGGGGTGACGGAACAAATGTTAGATCCGCTGTTAGATCCGCCTTTGATTTCCTTGAGGGAAGAAAGCAATGGCAAGATGGATTCTGGTTTTCCCTTGACGGTCAGTGAGTTGTCCGGGAAATCGGAAGCCCCGGTTGCAGAGGTTTCTGTGCCAAGTCCTGAGCCGAAATCTTTGGATCTACCGTTAAAGTCTGTCAGTAGGAGTCCGAGTAAAGCGCATCTGAGTCAAAAGGATCTGAATCGGAGTCATCATTATCGAACGAGAGGGAATGCTGAACCGGAAGAATTTTTGGAGTTGATTAAACAGCGAATGGGTGAGAATGGGTATTTTACCTCTGTGAGTTTGGCGATCGCCAAGCGAAGAGGCCCTTCTACACTTCGACAACAATTGCTAGAAGCTTATCAGGGACGTTGTTCGATGACTGATTGCGATGTCGAACCGATTTTAGAAGTGGCGTTTTTGCAACCTAATCAACCCACCCAAAGTAGCGATCCTTCTTATGGTTTACTGCTGCGGGCGGATGTTCATACTCTATTTGATCTGCATTTGATTGTAGTTGAGCCAGAAACTTTCCAGATTATGGTGGCGCCAAATTTACGAGATACGATCTATGGATCGCTTCATCAACAGCCACTACGTTTAACGACTATGGAAAAGTTTAAACCAAATCAAGAATTGCTCAAATTGCGATTACAGTGGTCGAGTTGGTTTGATGGCTGATCCAGACCCATAAGCGATCGCCCGCCCATGATTTCATATCATTAGCAATTCATCATTAGCAATTCATCATTAGCAATTCATCATTGGCAATTCATCATTAGCAATTCATCAGGAATAATTTATAGGCGATCCCCTCTTGATAACCTTCCAGAAGGGATCGCCTATAAATTATTCCTGATGATTACTGATGTTTTCATGTTTTACTTGAGAGATTTTGCCGCCACGGGAGTCGAATCTAGGTCTAGTCTTTAGGGAGATAGTCGTCTGAGATCCGGCTCGATTTCCTGGTGGTCATCCCACAAAAAAATCAATTACTAACAATCTTTTTTTTCTTACGGTTCCGCTTGAACCACTGAAGGGATCGAATAGGCACTTTGGGGCGAAATTTGCGCTCCTTGAAGTTGCACATACCGCATATCCGCATTCTCTAACTTGGCATTGGTCAAATCAGACCAATTCAAGTTGGCTCCCATGAGGTTGGCATTGGTTAAATCCGCATCCCGTAGGTTAACTCCAGCCATTTCCATACCAAACGGAGTACCCTCTCTGAGGCTGACTTCCCTCAAGCTGAAGATTGACTGAGATGCCAGACGAAGATTGGCTCCCACTAAATCGGCACTTTCTAGATTCGCCCCAACCAGATTCGCCGAGGTCAGGTTGGCATAATTCAAGCGAGTAATTACCAACCCGGCTAAAGTTAAATTCGCGGCAATTAAATTAGCCCGTTCCATGTTTGCACCATGCAGTTTAGCGGCAATCAGGCTGGCTCGGATTAATTTCGCGTCGGTCAAATTGGCTCGGATTAAATTCGCTTGATTCAGGTTTGCGCCTTCTAGGTTTGTGCCACTGAGATTGGCTTCTTCCAAGTTGGCGCCTTGTAAATCCACCCCGGCTAAATTTGCCCCGCTTAAATCACATCTGCTACATTGCTTGGTTTCTAGTAATTGTTGCAGATCTGCGGGATTTTCGGCTTTAGCCGGAGTCCCTACAGAGATTGTGCCGATTAGTACCGCGATCGCCCAGTTCCCAAACTTCATACTCACTCCCACTCTCAACTCCTAATATTATTACTTTAAAACATTTTTTGCATTACCGGAGGCGATCAATCTCTTCAGATCAAGATTCTGGTAATCTATCAATAGTTTTTTGTTGATGTTTCTGGACAATGTGATCTAGGTCAATTTCCTCTGTGCTGTTCATCACTGAGATAATTGACTTAATCTCTTGTTATGCTCTCATTGTATAAAAAACTGGGTTATTATTGTATAAATTTTTGCAACAAATTTTCTAGATTTCATCAAGGGTCAGATCGAGCGACCTGGTTAAGACCGGAACAATTCAGCGGCGGCCTGGATGATTGACCCCCGTGGTCAGGGGAATCAACCCAGTGCCAAGGTCTTTCCCGGTAATGGGCGATCGCCCATGGGCTAAAATCAGCCCACCGATTACCATTTGCTTGGATTTGAGAAAAAGGGAACAAAAAAACCCTCCATACCAATTGGGTTGGAGGGAAACTTGCTCGTGTTTGAGCCAAAATCTCTTCAATAATGATGTTACAGGCTAGAATTCATCAAAGACTCAAAAGTGTACTTTAAACCCTGAATATCACCAACTCGTGCCACCAAAAGGTTTTCAGCCCCAGCATCGTGTAACCGTTCAGTCCAATACTCAATACTTTCGCCGTTTTTCATCCAGAAATTAATCACCGTATCCAACACTTTATCTCTTTGCCAGTTTTTATACAATGAAACGCTTTCCACCGAGGAGAGGAAACTATCCAGGGTGCAGGTATAGCTACCTAAATATTCCAAATCGAGATGAGCAGTTTTTTCCTTAATTTTTTCCTGTTGTGTGAAAAAATCTAATAGAGGAGAAACTCCTAAAATGTCGAATGTATATGATGACATAGCGACCTCGCCAAGCTATTTATTATTTTTGATTTATATTTATGTGATAGCACTTTTTCACCCAGAGAGTGTGACAGAATTTACATCTTGGCCAAAGGTGAAGAAGTTGCTGGTACAGCCCGGTCGATATCCTTTGCCCGCTTTCACTCCAGCATATTTCCTTGACGATCCTTCTTTACCATTTGAGGCGATCAACTTGGTAAACTTCATAAAATTTAACAGTTTTTTTAGGCTCTTTGCCTTTGTTTAGGGTCAAAGGAGTAGGCGATCAAGTTACGCTGATGGCATCACCCCAACCCCTCAACCCCAACCCCTCAACCCCAAAGCCTCAACCCCAAAGCCTCAACCCTAAAGCCTCAACCCCAACCCCTCAACCCCAAAGCCTCAACCCCAAAGCCTTAAACCCAAAGCCTTAAACCCAACCCCTCAACCCCAAACTCATCGTGGTTACATATCTTGGTTACATATCGTGGTTACATATCGTGGTTACATAATGTGAGATGATAGAGTGACATTGTTGGCATCACCGAAATGCCAAACCTCTTGGAGCCAAATTTGTAGATACATTAGCTAATGGATTTGTTTATGGAAGCAGGCGTTCGTGTTCGTGTTCAAGAATCTGTGATTGTTTACCATCATCCTGAATCTCGGAATCAAGCCTTTGACCTCAAGGGTTTGGAAGGAGAAGTGGTGGCTTTGGTAAACGACTGGCAAGGCAAACCCATCAGCGCCAACTTGCCAGTACAAGTCCAATTTGACAAAAAGTTCAAAGCTCATTTTCGGGAAGAAGAACTCGAAATATTGTCATAATTAACGGACAGCCAAACACCAAATACCAAATAGGGGCGATTGAGTGAGTTCGCCCCCTGGCAATTTGCGGGCCCAGACTGTTGCTAAACTTTTCAGGATTTTTGCCGCATGAACCAACCGAATAAGTTCAAATCCCCCCGCATTTTCTGCAATTCTTGACGATGGAATTCGGCAGTATCCTCATACCATTGGCAATAGCTTTCAAACTCTTGTCTATATTTCACTTCCTGGTAAAATTGCTGAGTAACTTGGTAAGTTTCTAAAATTTCCAGTTCCGGTTGTATGTAAGGAATCAGTTGGGAAAAATTGTTAGGTAGCATAATTTTTTAACAAAGGTAGTTTGATTTTATTTTTAAAGCCAGGGATAGTTGAGATTTATCCATCAGGGCGGTCTATAGCAATATTTTCATTTTTTTCATTTTTTTCATTTTTTTCGTTTTCTTCATTTTCTTCATTTTACTCATTTTATTCATTTTATTCATTTTATTCATTTTACTTTTTCTTTTCTTTCTCTTCTTTCCTTTGTCGAATGGCGATCGCGGTCATTCCAGGCAATCGATCAATCAATTCTCCCGCCCCCGGTTCAAGAGAATGCTTTTGTTTTTTGCCAACAGATGGAACCGAGTATGTTATAATGGAAAGTTTCTCTAAAATAAAAAAAACACAGCATGACTCAGACTACTCGCAATGAAGCAGAAGTTCGCGCCCAAAAAGTGGAACAACTGCGATCGCAAGGGATAGAACCTTATCCTAGCCAATCTTACCAGCGCACTCACACCACAGAGCAAGTGCGCCAGCATTTCGCCCAACCGGGAAAAGAACTAGAAAATGGTCAAGCGGATCCGGAAGGCTTAAACATTCGCTTATCCGGTCGGATTACCTCTTTTCGCAGTAGTGGCAGCATTTGCTTTATTGACCTGACGGATATTAGTGGGAAACTTCAACTAAAAATCGAGAAAAAACTGGTTAAAGAAGATTCTGGTTTAAGCTTCAAACAGATTCAAAAACTATTAGATGAAGGGGACTTTATTGGGGCAGAAGGGATTGCTTGTCGGACGAATCGGGGTGAACTTTCTCTCCAGGTAGATAGCATCACATTGATCTCAAAAGCTACCATTCCTTTTCCTGATTTATATTATGGTGTTGGCGACCCAGAAATCTGCCGCCGCAATCGGGAAATGGATATGGCCGGAAATCCCCAATCTTTGCAACGGTATATGATGCGGAGTCGGATTATTCAGAGTATTAGAAATTATCTGAATCAGCAACAATTTTATGAAATTGAAACTCCAGTGTTGCAAGCAATTTATGGAGGGGCTGCGGCTAGACCGTTTATCACCCATCATAATGCTTTAGATGTGGATTTGTTTTTACGGATTGCTCCAGAATTATTCTTAAAACGGGCTATTTGTGGCGGTTTTGAGCGGGTTTATGAGTTAGGTCGGGTATTTAGAAACGAAGGGATTGATAGCACCCATAACCCAGAATTTACTTCCCTGGAAGTTTATCAGGCTTATGCGGATTATTTTGATATTATGGGGACGATTGAAGATGTGATTACCTATACGGTACAGCAAGTTTTGGGCGATCGCACCGCAGTGGAATATCAAGGTCAAACCATTAATCTCGATCGCCCATACGACTATAGTGCCAAATATCCCAATTTGACCGGCAAACATTGGCAAATTAAAACAATGGTGGAAGCGGTCAAAGACCAAACTGGTCTAGATTTTGATTGTTTAGAATTAGAGGATGCGATCGCCAAAGCGGAAAGCCTGGGAATCCACTTATCAGGACTAGAAAAACAGAGTTTAGGCTATGTTCTCTATGGGGTCTTTGATAAATTAGTGGAATCCACCTTAATTGAACCCACCTTTATCATTGATTTCCCCATTGAAATTAGCCCACTGGCGAAATCTCATCGCAGCAAACCGGGATTTGTGGAACGGTTTGAACTGTTTATTAATGGCACAGAATTTGCTAACGGCTTTTCTGAGTTGAATGACCCCCAAGAACAGCGCAAACGGTTTGAACAACAACGGCAACAAAGAGAAGCGGGGGATGATGAAGCGCATCCAATGGATGAAGATTTTATCCAAGCTTTATCATTAGGAATGCCCAATTGTGCGGGCTGGGGAATTGGTATTGACCGGGTGATTATGTTACTCACGAATACCCTGAGTATTCGCGATGCGATTATGTTCCCAACTATGCGACCGATTAAAGA
Source organism: Planktothricoides raciborskii GIHE-MW2 (assembly GCF_040564635.1). NCBI lineage: Bacteria > Bacillati > Cyanobacteriota > Cyanophyceae > Oscillatoriales > Oscillatoriaceae > Planktothricoides > Planktothricoides raciborskii. Next base: position 287,468 of record NZ_CP159837.1, on the reverse strand, counting down.
AAGTAAAGAAAATCAATAGTAGATTAATTAGGGTGGGCAAAATCCCACCCTATCCGCTGTAACAGAATTAACGATTAACTGATTATACTGATTATGAAGAATCCAGCGTTGATTTTAGCTTCAACTTCTCCCGCTCGCTTAATGTTATTAAAACAAGCGGGATTTGAACCAATTGTTTGTCGGAGTAATTTTGATGAGTCACAAGTTCAGATTGATGAACCCAGTGAATTAGTTGAGACTTTAGCCCGCTGTAAGGCAGAAGTGGTCGCCCAAGAATTTACCCCGCACGATCCGAACCATTCCCCGATGTTAGTATTAGGATGTGATTCAGTGTTGGTATTAGATGGGGAAATTCATGGGAAACCAGAAACTCCCGAAGTGGCGATCGCTCGTTGGCAAAAAATGCGGAGTTCTGTGGGCGAACTTTACACAGGTCATGCACTGATAGATTTAACTAAAGGCAATACTTTAGTTCGTTGCCAAGTGACCAAAGTTTATTTTGCCCCCATGAGCGATCGACAAATTGTTTCTTATGTGGCAACGGGAGAACCCCTAAACTGTGCCGGTTGTTTTGCTATTGATGGTCAAGGGGGACTGTTTGTGGAAAAACTTGAGGGCTGTCATACTAACGTGATTGGGTTAAGTTTACCGTTGCTGCGGCAGATGATTACTGATTTAGGTTATGATGTGACTGACTTCTGGTTAAAAAAATAATTTAAATTGGAGCAGATTTTTTATGACCATAACTGCGCCGACTTTAACCCCGACTGTACCCGGAAGAGTAGTCCTCAATCAGATTAGCTGGCATACCTATGAACAACTGTTAGCGGAAATGGAAGATAATCGGACGATTCGCTTATGCTATGACCGAGGATTACTAGAAATTATGACGCCGCTGTTAGACCACGAAAACCCAAAAGAAATTTTAACGGCTTTGGTGGGGGTATTAGCCGAAGAGTTAAATATAGAAATAATGCGAGCGGGTTCGACAACTTTGAAGCGCCCAGATTTAGCAAAAGGGGCTGAACCGGATTCAAGTTTTTATATTCAAAATGAACGATTGGTTAAGGGAAAATCCCGAATTGATTTAACTACCGATCCGCCCCCGGATTTGGTAATTGAAATTTATGTTTCCAGTAGTTCTGTGGATCGAGAAGGGATTTATGCGGCAATGGGGGTGCCAGAAATTTGGCGCTGCGATCGCGGGGTGGTCAAGTTCTTACAGTTAGAAGCAGGAAAATATATCATGGTGGAGCGATCGCTTGCTTTTCCCCTGTTATCGGTGACAGAACTAACGAAATTTTTCAGCCAAAGCCAAACTTTAGGAGAAACAACTTTATTGCGTTCTTTTCGGGCTTGGGTGAGACAAGTTTTAGCGGAAAGCAACAGCGAAACCAGCAATTAGATGGCAATATCTATTACATATATTATATTACATAATATGACATAGTATTTGTAGGTTGGGTTGAGCGAAGCAAAACCCAACAGAGATGCCTAGGAAATAGATGCTGATGAAAGAGTGAAAAGTGGAGATTTCAATTTTTCCTCTCCTACGAACCTCTATTCTCTATTGTCTCTTCTCTATTCTCTCTCCTCCGTTGGGTTTCGTGCCTCAACCCAACCTACGGACTGACTTTTGGTTAAAAAAATAATTTAAATTGAAGCAGATTTTTTATGACCATAACTGCACCGACTTTAACTCCGACTGCGATCGGTAGAGTTGTCCTCCATCATATTAGCTGGCATACCTATGAACAACTGTTAGCGGAAATGGGAGATAATCGGACTGTTCGCTTATGCTATGACCGAGAATTATTAGAAATTATGACGCCGCTGTTAGACCACGAAAACCCAAAACGAATTTTAGAAAAATTTGTTGATGCTTTAGCAGAAGAAGGAAATATAGAAATTTTAAGTGTCGGTTCGACAACTTTGAAGCGCCCAGATTTAGCAAAAGGGGCTGAACCGGATTCAAGTTTTTATATTCAAAATGAACGATTGGTTAAGGGAAAATCCCGGATTGATTTAACTACCGATCCGCCCCCGGATTTGGTAATTGAAATTGATGTTTCCAGTAGTTCTGTGGATCGAGAAGGGATTTATGCGGCAATGGGGGTGCCAGAAATTTGGCGATGCGATCGCGGGGTGGTCAAGTTCTTACAGTTAGAAGCGGGAAAATATATCATGGTGGAGCGATCGCTTGCTTTTCCCCTGTTATCGGTGACAGAACTAACGAAATTTTTCAGCCAAAGCCAAACTTTAGGAGAAACAACTTTATTGCGTTCTTTTCGGGCTTGGGTGAGACAAGTTTTAGCCGAAACCAGATGCGAAACCAACAGGTAAACCAGCGATAAATAGGTAAAACTTATGAATTTTTTGATACATTTTTTTCAATTAACTTAATAATTTCTGCTGGTTTAAATGGCTTAGTCAAATAAAATTTGACCCCCAACTTTTTCGCGGTTTTCACATAAATTTCCTTGGCCTGCGAAGTTAACATCCCTACAGGCAAATCTGACCATTGAGATGCCCGAATTTTCTGCAAAAATCCCAACCCATCCAGATGCGGCATTTCCAAATCGGAAATCACTAAATCAAATTCACCCTGGGCTTCTGCTACCTTAGCAAAACCCGCTGCACCATCACTCGCTTCTTCCACCAAAAAACCGGCTTGAGACAAAGTTTGTTGCAACAAACAACGCACGGTGCGCGAATCATCGACAATTAAAATTCGCCCTGATGGATGATGTGCGATCGCGCCGTTTTTTGGCTCTATTTGATCTAGATTTTTTGGGCTTATATTTTCTGGGCTTATATTTTCTGGGCTTATATTTTCTGGGCTTATATTTTCTGGGGTGATTTTTGACGAATTGTTATGGGACAAATTTTTGATTAAACTGACAAAATGATCCGGTGAAAGCACCGGAACAATCTGACGATTTCCTAGGACGGTACACCCGGCGACATAAGGCGGAACTGGAACCCGGTAATCTAAGGGCTTTAGAACTAATCGCCGTTCACCTAATAAAGCATCAACAACTAAAATAATGGGATTTTCTTTGACTTTAACCACCAATCCTAAACTCCCTAAACTACCTAAATTAGATGCTTCTGAGGAATTGGCCGATCGCTCACTGGGACAGCATGACCGAACAGGCAACAATTCATTTAAATGAAATACTGGAATAAATTGATTTTGCCACTGAATATTTGACTGATTTTCTGCCGCATTGTTGACCCGATTGCCTGTAACTTCGGCTAAACTATCGGCTAAACGGATCGTCTCCAAAACGTTAGCCGCAGGTATGGCAAAAGTTTGCCCTTGACAGCGAAAAATATGCATGGGTAAAATACTCAGGGTTAAAGGAATAGTTATAGTAAATTGGGTGCCGATTCCTAATGTGGTCTTTACCGCGAGCGAACCGCCTAATTTCGCCACTTCTTGCACCACAATATCTAATCCCACACCCCGACCGGAAATATCTGTCAACCGCTCCGCTGTGGAAAACCCAGGAGTAAACAAAAATTTCAAAATTTCATCCGCTGACCAGGTTTTTTGGTCTGGAGAAATCAGTCCTTTTTCCAAGGCTTTTTGGTAAATTTTTTCTGGATTAATGCCTCGACCATCATCGGCAATCGAAATCACCACATAAGTGCCGTTAGAGACCGCAGACAAATGAATAGTTGCCTGATTAGATTTGCCGTGGTTAGATCGTTCTCCGGGCAATTCAATGCCGTGGTCAAAGGCATTGCGTAATAAGTGAGTTAAGGGGGTTTGTAATTGTTCTACAATCCAGCGATCGATTAAAACATCTTGCCCAGAAACTACTAAATTAACAGATTTTTGGTACTGTTTTTTTAAGTCTTCAATTAACACAAAAAAGCGTTCGGTCATTTCCCGAAAAGGCACCATTCGCGCTGCGGTTAAATCCCGGTACAACTGTTCTAAGGATGAGCGCATATTTGCCAGGGTGTTCCGCAGGTTACGCGCCCCCAAAACCATGTCAATCCGATTTTGATCGAATCGCTGATTAATTTGAAAAACAGTTTTTAGCAAGTCGGTAGCTTCTGGGGATGATTTTAGATTATGTGCGGCGGTGCCATTTGCACTTTTGGGTAATAAATTTTGGCCGAGAATGGCATCTTTTAATTGTTGTTCGCATTGTTCTAGTTGTTCATAATTAATCAGCAGTTCGCCTACGGTATTGGTCATCCGGTCAATGCGGGATAAGGAAACTCGCAGATTAATATTTTCTGGCGATCGCGCCTTCTCTGGTTGACGAATCAAATACTTTAGAAATCGCTGGGGCACCGGGGAAGATAGTGGTGGCGGTTCTGGCAAATCAGAATCTAAATCAGAATCTAAATCAGAAAATTCTTCTGGAGATTGCCACTCGGTTTCCGCACTGACCGCAGAATTTTCCTCCTCGTCTGAGTTCAATGATTCGGTTTCCGAACCATAAAGGGTTTGATTTCTTTGCTGCCGAATTTGGGCGATCGCCTCTGTCACCTGTTGCAAAGAAATATCAGTATTTTGTGACGATTGTTCAAGCTGAGAACCGATTTCACTTAACCAATTCACCCCTAATGCGTCTCCGAGCAATGTGCATTCTTCAGCAAAAGTCGCGATCGCTTCTCTGGTAGCCTCTTTGGTAGCCTCTGTAGAAATACTGTCACTGGCTTGATTTTCCCTCAAGCTAGATTCAATTCTTTGCAAACAATCTTCTAAATCCACTTCCAGAGAAGTTTTAATAAAACTACTCACTTGGGGATGACGATCTAAAGGAGTTACATTCTCCAAATCCGCCAATTCCTCAGACTTAGCACAACCCTGAGAAGCTAAAAACTGATCGATCGCATCACACAGCAGATCGGCCATTTGTGGGGCAGTTTCATTGGGTAATTCTGGCTGATTTAGGGCTTCAAATAGTAACGCACTCACTCGATCCAGACTCATCAACAATAATTGATACGCGGAAGTGGTGCGATCGGCTCCACCAGATGTGACTTCAGATTTAACGGAAGTGCGATTGCTTGAAACTTGTTCATGCAAGCTAACCCGCTTTTCTTGGATAGCAATCAGTAAATCTTCTAACTTATGAGACAACTGAGAAAGGGCTGGCATTTCCGCTAAACTTGCGCCTCCTTTCAGGGAATGCGCCACCCGAATTAATTTTTGATATTGCTCATCCAGATTAATCGTCCCTTTGGGATTGCCTAACTGAGCAATCCCTTGCTCTAAAATCACCAAATAATCTGGCGCTTCTTCGTATAAAAAACAATTGCGCGATTCTTGGGCGATCGCCTCTAAATCGAGTGGTGCCAGCAAACCATTCATCCCCTTTACTATGCCTCAAGTGTCAATTAATCGGCTATCAGCTATTCGTCATTAGCTATTCGCCATCAGCTATTACCAGTAGGGGTGATTCGCTTTATCAACCCTACTGACTGCCGACTTTTCAGAAATTCCCTGCCCTTAAAGTTCCCGGATCCCTAAAAGCCGATCCCTAATCGCTAATCGCTGATAGCTGATAGCCTCTTTGATATTCTAAAGCAGAGAATAAACTATTCATATTTAAAATTGCCACAGTTGTGGAGTTTGTGGTCGCTGAAGTGGAGAAAATTTCCGTTAAACCGCTGAAATAAGCACCGAGTAAGGAGGTAAACTGACTAGGCAAGGGTCTGAACTTGGCGGGATTTAAGGAGACGATGCCGTGTAGTTCCGAGAAAACCCAGATTAATGGTTGCGAGTTAATTGGTTTCTGGGACTGGGAACGAGGCAATGCGATCGCCACCCCGGTTAATTGATTGGTTAATTGATTGGTTGATTGATTGGTTGATTGATTGGTTGATTTATTGGTTAATTGATTGGTTAATTGATTGGCTGATTTATTTTCTATCGGATAATTTTCATCGAGCAAAGGGGCAGAGGCTAAACCGAGTACATGAGTCAAGTATTCCCCTAAGTCAATCACCCAAACTAACTGTCCTTGGTAATCAATCACTCCCAAAATCCCATCGGTGACACCGGGAATGGGACAAATTTCATGGCAATTCAAGGCGATCGCTTCCACCACCCAATCCGCAGGCACTACCAAGCGCACAGAATTTTTTACCTGAAAGCCTAAGTAATCTTTCACTTTATCCGCATCTATCCCATTTACGCTGCCGATCTTCTCCAAGATATCAAAAAAATACCAAAATATATAAGGTATATCAGAAGTATATCAGCGATATATCAGAGATATATGAGCGATCGGCGTTTAGGTAAATGCGATCCAAATGCGAGCGTGTTCTCAGAATTCTCTGGAAAGCCATCGACGAGTCAAAAACCAGTCAAAACTGATATAGTCTAGGAAGATGAATGGTGAAAAATTAGGCCATTTGTAGCATCGCGTTTTCTTGAGCCAAAGATTTTTTTGGCTGGGTCACGGTTTGCGCTGATTGCAGATTTTTTTCAATGGTACTGAGCAGCATCAGGGGTGGGACAGGCTTAGTAATATAGTCATTTGCCCCCACCATTTGCGATCGCATCTTATCAATTAAACCATCCCGCCCAGTCAACATCACAATCGGCAGGGTATGGAATTGCTTAGACTGACGCAGCATCCGCGATAATTCATAGCCATTAATCTCTGGCATATTGATATCCATCAGCACCAAAGCTGGCTTATATCTCACCATTGTACTCAGAGCTTTTGCCGGTTCGGTAATACTCAGCACCCGATACCCACTGGCTTCTAAAACCATTTTCACATTGCGTTGCACGGTTTTACTATCATCAATGCAAGCAATAATTGGTTTTTCCTGGGTTTTGGGTGAGTAATAAGGCTGAATTTCTATAACTCCAGCCCGGACTAAGGGTTGTAATAAAGCCGCTAATCCTAAAGCATCCGCTTTTAAATATTTGGCGGCTTCATACAAAGAAGGATTTTGACTCAAAACTTGGCACAAAGCTTTGATAAAATCGATATCTCTGACTTTTTCCCACAACAGCTTGGGCAGTTCTTTGATATTTTTAATCATCACCCGTTGAAACGGTGAAGTAATTTCTGGTTGCAATTTTTGCCATTGACCGATCACCCCGCGCATGGGCCATACCAATTCTTTCAGGGAAACCGATAACAATATCGGATCTAACCCTACGGTTTTTTCAAATTGAACCACGCCTTTGGGCAAAGCCAGCAATTGAATTAACGCATCCTGGGTTAACCAGAATAGCAATTTTCTAACTTGTTGAACTGACAAATTACCGGATTTCCAGTAGTGGCAAATTTGCTGATAGTCGGACTTAAATTCCTTACCATTAAATTCTAATTCCGGGTAATACCATTGTAGGAAGTATTCCAAACGTTCTTTTTGCCCCATTGCACTGGTTGCAAAATGAATTTGTCCATTGCCTACATACACGCGCCAAAAAATTGACTCATCGTTTGGGTCGCTGATGGTTAATTTGCCAGTAATTTTTTTTGTGACAATATTTTGCAGAATTTGCCCTGGAGAGATTAAATTTTTTTGTGCTTGATTTGATTTCGCAGATTCTATCGCTTGAGTCTTAATTGAAGTAGCTTGTGTCATGGTTGCAATTTACCCCCGAATTGATTCTGAATGTAAGTTCAATAAATTATTTATCTTTTGTTTATAGAAAATTCTAATTTAGAGACTTTACTAGATTTTTATGTTGACATTTTTCTATTCACGATAGTAATCGTGAAATTGAAATTTCACATCAGTGGTAACCAGGATTTTTTTCTCCGTGTATTTACGGATATTACACTTAAGTAAATAGACGGACATATGAGTAAGCAAAAATACTCGTACACATCCGGGGGAAATAACGCCCAATTACCACCCGGTGAGGGTTGTTGATATTTTCTTTCCGATCGACCACAGACAAAAGATGTATGTAGGGGCGATTCGCCCCTACATCGCCACTACATCGCCCCTACATCGCCCCTACGGATATTTGTGATTTACTCAACAGAAAACCTCCGATTTAGAGGGATTCTAAGTGAGTGCTGACATTGACCGAGAGTTTTTTGCCCAGTTGCAAGAGACGACGGAATTGAGAAACCGTCCAGCAAATCGAGGTATTGTTGGCATCATCACCGCTGCGATCGCGATTTTGATCGCCGTTTTGATTCCCATAAGCGGCATAAAAGCATTGATCCCCGATGTCCCCATGCAGCCAGTAGAAGTACAATTCTTGGATTTGATCCGTAGCCAAATGCAGATTCAGTTGTTTGCCCACGGCAATCATTCGTTCTAAGCGTTCTAGCTGAGGTTCGGCGGTTTCCGGGTTGGCTTGATAAAGCAGGTGAGAGAGCGATCGCACAATCAGTTTTTCCAAAATTTGCTTAACTTCGGGAATATCCAAATGGCAGCGTAAATGTCCCGCTTCTGTGGCACAAGTTTCTAACTCCACCAACTGAGTCAAGCCCAAAAAACTATCTCCTGTAGCATTAAGAACATTTTCTGGATCGTCGCCGATTTCCGCTTCCAAGGCTTTTGCCGCCGCCAAACAGCGATTTCCTAAAGCAATTTCTGCCGCCACTTGTAATTCTTTCGGCACCGGCAACTCATCCCGGTGGAAAGCCATCACTACCCCATAATTATCCCGATATACTTGGGTATAAAGTTGATCCAAGCGCAACAAGGTTTCTTGACTCAGCAAGCGCATAATCCGATGCCGTTCTTCGGCAAATAAGTCACGCAAACTGAAAGACTTGCCATCAAAATACTGGTTCATCCCCAGAATCGCTTGGGCGGCGCTGCCTTGTTGTAAAATCCCCATCAGATGTTCTTTCATCTGGGTGTAAGCCCGACGACCGGAGAAGGGTTGAATGCAGCAGTGGAAATCCCAACCGCCCAAATGAAGCACCGCAAAGACTAATTCCAAATTTTCGCGGGTAATTCCTGAGGCAAGCTGCACTTGTCCCACCGCCAAAGTCAATGGCCCCATGCGCTGCAACTGATAATCCCGCTGATAAACCGTGTAGCAATAGATGCGCTGTTCGGTGGAATAGGTGGTAAATAGGCCGCTGATGGCATAGTGGGCGGCGACTTGTTCCAGGTTAATTTGCGAGGGAATCACTTGATGTTGATAAACTCCCGCCCCGTCTTGGAAGAAGTCAACGTTACTCTGTGCCTGGGAGAGGCGATCGATAAATTCTTTTTCCAGTTGAATTCCCGCCACATCACCCGCTAATTCGATCGCCCGGGCTGCATAACGCAAAATCTGCGTCCCTTCCGGTCGAGACAGTTCTTCAAAAAACCAACCACAACTGGTAAACATTAATAGGGCATGACGCTGCATTTCCAATAACCGCAGGGCGTCCACTTGTTCCGAGGGGGTGAGGCTGTGTTTTTGCTGCCGCAGGAAAAACTTCGCCACATTTTCTGGGGAGCGATCGCGGATCACCTGAATATACTCATCCCGGGCTTGCCAAGGATCGAGCAACAAGCGGCCACCCTCTTCTTGATAAATCGAAATCAGTTGATCCCGCAACCAGTTGAGGGCATTTCGCAGGGGACGGCGCCACAGTTGGTGCCATTCCCCACCCCCACCACAACCGCAGTTGTCTTGCCAACGGTCAACCCCATGAGAACAACTCCAAGCGGTGACGGGCTTTAGTTCCACTTCCCAAGTTGGTTGACAGATACTCAGGTAATGAGCAAAATTGGTCAAAGTCCAGCCGCGACGGGGAAATTCCGCAATAAAAGCGTAGGTCAGGCATTTTTCCGCATCCCGTTTATGGTGTCCGAAGGTTTCCCCGTCGGTGGCTACGGAAATCAGTTGACTGGGACGATGATCCCCGTGAATGGCTAATGATAAGCGTCCGGCTAAATGGTGGGAACTTTTCAGCACATCGTTAAAGCCCATGTCGCGAGAAATCGGGCCATCATAAAAGAAAATATCGATGTATTTGCGTTCGCTCTCTGCTTCTGAAACGGCTTCGGGCAACTTGTCACGACTGGGGAGAAAACATCGATAGGGACGAGTCGGGTCAATTTGACCGCCACCCACCGCATTCCATTCCGGTTTTGGCTGATCTTCCGTGGGCAATAGACGGCAACGTTCTGCTTGGGACGGGGCCAAGATAATAAATTTAATCCCTTCCTCGTGCAATACTTCCAAAGTAGGATAGTCTACCGCTGTTTCTGCCAACCACATCCCTTCCGGTTCTCGGCCAAACCGTTGGCGAAAGTCCGCTTTGCCCCAGCGAATTTGAGTATATTTGTCCCGTTTATTCGCTAACGGCATGATGATGTGATTGTAAACTTGGGCGATCGCATTTCCGTGACCATTCAGACGTTCTGCACTTTTGCGATCTGCTTCTAAAATCCGCTGATAAACTTGTGGATCGTACCGTTCCAACCAACTCATTAAAGTTGGGCCAATATTAAAACTGAGATACTCGTAATTATTAACAATATCGACCACTTCTCCGCGATCGTTATAGACGCGGGCAAAAGCATTAGGTCGATAACATTCGTGATTAATCCGCTCATTCCAATCGTGATAAGGTTCTGCACCGGGTTGCCGTTCAATCGCATCTAAATAAGGGTTTTCCCGTGGCGGTTGATAAAAATGCCCATGAACCGTAATGTAAATCCCATGAGCGGTTTGCAAGGGATTGGGGGCAGCTTCTACTTCATCTTCCATCGACTCTAAATCTTCTGCCCAGAGTTCAGGCAATTGAGATACAAACTGGTCTGTAGTTTGAGGATTTGGGGACATAATTAATCACCTTAATAAAATCATCTAACATGAGCTACAGATTTCCCGAAAAAATGACCGGAAATCTTTGCCAATCTTTGCGTCAATTTACACTCATCAAATTCTGCGGTTTTCCCTAATCAAGTCTTATGGTTGGGTTATGGCCGATGACTACCTGAGCAATATAACTGATTTCTCAGAGTATTTTATCTAATTTAACTGATAAATTAACAGTTGAACATAAAACTTTAATCTTTTCAATTCTTTACAAAAATATGTGACAAAATATGTATATTTGATGACAGATTTTTTGACAATGCAGATCGGGCAAAATCTGGAATCTGAAAATAGCCAGTCGCGTCTCATGGGAAAATGCTTGATTTTTCTAGCAATTTACTGGATTTGGCGTAAATATAAAATGTTTGTTAACAAAATTGCGATCGCGAAGCGTGCCGGATGGCATATCGCTGGCTAACAATTCTTTTTGTCTGCCTTCAATAACAAACTTATGGCAAATTTTGCTACAAAAATTATTAAATTTTTATTAAGTTTTTTAAACAACATTTTCAGTAAAATTACTTAGAAAAAAATCAAACCGCCTCTATATCAAGAAATCCTGACTTAGGCATCGGCAAAAATATCGTAGATGCCAATATTCCCATGCGCCAACGAATCGGGTTTCTTTAAAATAAAGCGATGAGAAACCGGGTTTCTGTGGTGAGATACCAGAGTTAACCGTGGATGGCCAAAAAGAAACCCGGTTTCTTAAGATCAACCCGTAGCAACCTCAAGAAATACCTTAATGTCTCCGAAAAACCTGATTTTTATTGTTTTGCTGCTGTTTGTCCCGGTTTCCATTGCCGCTCATTTCCTGGAATGGGGATCCGTGACTGTGTTTATTACCGCTTGTTTGGCGATCATTCCCCTGGCGGCTTGGATGGGAACCGCTACGGAGGAAATTGCGGTTTTGGTCGGCCCGACCATTGGCGGATTGCTGAATGCCACCTTTGGCAACGCCACAGAATTAATTATCGCCTTGGTTGCCCTGAATGCGGGACTGGTGGAAGTGGTGAAAGCCAGTTTGACCGGATCGATTATCGGCAACTTACTCCTGGTTATGGGTTTGTCTATGTTTCTGGGGGGGTTGCGATTCAAAGAACAAACCTTTCAGCCGGTGGTTGCCCGAAGTAATGCTTCGGCCATGAATCTGGCGGTGATTGCGATTCTGTTACCCACGGCGGTGAACTATACCTCCCAAGGAATTGAAGAAAGCACCATGCAAACCCTTTCTGGTTGGGTGGCGGTGGTCTTAATTTTGGTCTACGGATTAACTCTGCTGTTTTCCATGAAAACTCATGCCTATCTCTGTGATGTGGGGGAGGCGGAAAATGAGTCCTCTTCAGAGGGACATTCAGAAAAACCCAATGGTCTTTTGTGGACTGTGGTGCTGCTGGTTTGTACTCTTTTGGTGGCGATCGAATCAGAATTATTAGTGGATTCTCTGGAAGAAGCCACTGCCAGTTTAGGTCTGACCGCCCTATTTACCGGGGTGATTTTGGTGCCGATTATTGGCAACGCCGCCGAACACGCCACTGCTGTCACCGTGGCGATGAAAAATAAAATGGATTTGTCCGTGTCCGTGGCGGTGGGTTCCAGTTTGCAAATTGCTTTGTTTGTCGCCCCAGTGTTGGTGTTGGCTGGGTTGATTCTGGGACAACCAATGGATTTGAACTTTAACCCCTTTGAGTTAGTCGCCGTGGCCGTGGCAGTGTTGATTGCTAACTCTGTCAGTTCTGATGGGCGATCGGACTGGTTAGAAGGCACCCTGTTACTCGCCGCTTATACGGTTTTGGGATTAGCCTTTTTCTTCCATCCCGTGATGGAAGCAATGGGCTAATTGGGTGATAGAAACCAGGTTTCTTACAGGGGTTTTCTCCTGAATAGACCACAGCCGTCGGGGAATCAATTCCCCGTCTCATAGTTCAAGTCAGTTAAAACCGAAATCTTGCACTATTTGAAATCCGCCCAAAAACCGCCGGGGATTAAAATCCCCGTCTCACAGCGCAAGTCGGTTAAAACCGACTCTCTACAATTACCTGATTTGATTTCAGTCCGATTCATCGGACTTTAGCTATGAGGCGGGGATTTTAATCCCCGCCGGTTTGTGAGGCGGGGGATTTATGCTCCGGTTTCTTGGTTGAAATCAATTAGATGTGGATTCATCGGATTCATCGGATTCATCGGATTCATCGAATGCCTCTTTTAATTCCCCACCGGGCAATATGGCTCCTTGGACATTGGCATCTTTGAGGTTAATTCCTTGAAGCTGGGCATCTCGGAGATTTGCTATATATAAGTTTGCGGCTTCTAAGTCGGCATTGGCCAAATTCGCCCCTTTTAAAGTAGCGCTAATCAGCTTGGCTTGCTTGAGTGTGGCTCGTTGAAGGTTCGCATTCATTAGGTTGGCCCCAGTGAGGTTGGCATTTTCTAGCTTGGCATTGTCCAGAGTGGCATTCTTGAGATAAGCAGCTTCTAAGTTAGCCCCTTTTAGATTTGCTCCTGCGAGGTTGACTCCTTCTAAGTTAGCGCCTTCGGCTTGCTGATTGACGATTTCCCAGACCAACCGCCTGCGATCGCCTATTTGGCTATCCTCAGAAATTTGAGTGTCTTTCAAACAGTTCTTTACAAGTCTTGTTATATATAGGTTGTAAGCTGTTTGTTTCCCCGTTACCGCCACCTTCATAGCCACTTGGGGTATTATCGGAGTCAGATCCATTGTTCCCTAATAAATAATATATGATTCCTAAAATCACCCCTAAGCCTAGAAATCTGGATCGATACTTATCCGGTTTCGACTGACTCAAGTGGTTAAGGCACTGGTAGAGATGGGAAAAGTCACCGAGTATCTTCCGACGTACCACGCCCGTCACACTACCCAGAATCGTTGGCTAGAGTCTGGGATGTCGGAAGAAGCGATCGCCGCGTTACTCGATACATCACCGACAAGGATCCGCAAGCATTACCGAGATGACCGTCTTGATTACGAAAATTTAGCCCAAAATATCACCTTGCCAGAATTAGGGGATTAAGTTTTTGCGGTGAGTTAAGTCTAGCGAGGTTGAGCAGGGGATTAATCCCCTGCCAGAGATACACGCAATTTGCGGGCAAAATTACAGAGTTGTAATGGCACTAGGTGGCTAGATATGTGCTATGCTGTATGTGCGGAAAACATTGTATTCATTTTCTTTTAGCTTTTAGTTTAACTCTCAAAAAAACTCTGGTAGTAGGTTGACCGGCCATACCAGAGTTTTTTAGTGAGAAAAGTTGTAATGGCACTAAGTGGACTTGACGTGGCTACTTAGTGCCATTTTGGGTTATTTTGGGTTATTTTGGGTCACGATTTTGAGGAAAAAACCCGTTTTTTAGGGTTGACTAGGGCTATTTTGGGCTATTTGTGGCTTAACGTGGCTACTTAGTGCCACTTAGTGCCACTAAGTGCCATGTCAAGCCATGTTCAGAGAAATTTTTATCATCAATGCACTATGCGGATTCATTCCGGGTTATTCCGGTTACGGTAACCAGTCACACCGCCACCGCCACACGGGGTGACAAGCCTTACATCACCCCGTGGCTATACAAAGCTTGAAACCAGTGCAGCGTCTAAGTTTTAAGCTTATTGAAAATATTGTTAAAAAGCTTGTGATGCTTGCCAGATAAGGTTTTTGGCTCCCAGCATGACACACGGGGTCACAGCAAAGTTACAAACACACTAGGGATGGGCAGAAGGATTAGTTAAAACACTAGAGATGGGCATAATGACATTTTTCCCACATCACACGAGGTAACGCGGCCCCGCTACACGGGCTGCCAGCGGCCTCGGTTCCCAACAAAAAACCTACCCGGTTAGGGGTAGGTAATTGGTCAGCGATCGAGCGTTGCGGTTATACCGCGTCATTGTCTGGGGTCCACTGAAGTAACTCACCGGGTTGACATTCGAGGGCCGTACATATTTTTTGCAAGGTTTTCATTCTGATATGACTAGGCAGGTTGTTTTTTAAGTTGCTGATGGTAGCACGGTGCAACCCAGTTATTGCAGCCAAATCGTTAACCCCCATGTCTTTTTCAGCCATGACAACCGCTAGTCGCCATTTCATCGGCATATTAAGCAAGGTTCTTGACATATTCAGTGTAGCATTTAAATTCATTATCTATACACTGTAGCAGTTTTAACGATTTTTTTTAATATTTGTATTGACTTATGTCGCCATTTCGACTACTCTATTAATAGGGTTATTTTAGTTTTGACCCTAAAAACGTTAAAACCCGCGTCAACGCTAGTTCTTGGCAGAATCGCTGACACGGGTTATTCAAACACCTTAAAACAAGGGTTCTTTTATGAGAATAGCACAAAACCACGGGGGGCACGCGGTATGAAAAGACTGTATGTGACCCTCACGATCCGTCAGTTAAAGGCTAAGGTGTCCCGTCTCAGTCGGACTGCCTTCAAAGTCACTCGCAACTTTTTCCAGTCCAGACTAGGTATCGTCAAGCGGGACTGGTCACGGTTGACTAAGGCTGAAATCATCCGAGTTTTAGATTATTACTATGGTTCTTTAGTGCCTGACTTAGCAAAAACCTAAGTGATTACCGTTTTCAGGTAACAAGTCAAGACAATTTTCTCAGTGTGTTGCCTAAATTACGCAGTGAGTCAGGTCAGCAATGGCGATTAATAGAATCGGCCAAAAAGATAGATGAGTTGAGTGACTCTGTGATTCCCTTGTATTACGTTCATTTTCGGAAAGTTTACCCACCCCGTTACCAAATGGACATCTGGGATAACCCAGAGTGTTTTCTGGTAGTTGCTGGGATAGGCAAAGAACTCTATATCTATGTCTCTCAGCGTCGTTTTGACGTGGCTGAGTTTTTGGAACAAATCAAGCAAAAGTATGCAGAGTTAATGTTTGAAATGTCATCCCGTTTCCGTTCAGTTAGGGGTGACTTTCGCGGTGAACCGAGGGTGACTCAGGGGTGACTCAGGGGTGAATGTGAACCCAAAAAGTCACCCAACGATCACCTAGGTTCACCCTTGATCTGACTAGGGTTCACCCATTTTCCCAAAAGTTCACCCACCCGCGACGCGATCGCACCGAGTGCAGAATCTTGAACCGAGTGCAGTCCAGTTTTGTGTTAGTCCAAACATTTTCATAGCAAGTTTAAAGGTTATTAAACTGTCTAATAATCAATGGGTTTAGATTATAGCTAAGTTGACCTTAGCCCGCTCTATTCTGGCAAGTGCAACTCTAGACATTGATAATGCTGTATCTGACATTAATGCCGGTCACTCAAGCCTATCAAGCGAGTCAGCCAAAATCCTATAAACCATGATTAACGACTTGATGAATATCAGTAACGATATAGGGGAAAAAGCAGTATATATCCCTGACGTTTTCTTACAGTTAGACCAGCAATTCAGTCAGTCAACTACCCAGACAGAATCCCTAGAAAAGCTGAGTCAAACTGTTAGTGATTCACTGGTTAACTGGAATAACTTTGCTAGTTATCCCAGTGCCAACGGTCTAAACAGAAAGGCAAGTTAATCACAGATAACAGATACTCGGTTGTAAACTCTATATCTGTTATGGTAAATATTTAAGTTTTGTATCAATATTCAGCAATTAGCCATTCCTTACATAGCACTTTGCATAGCACTTTTATACCGTGGCTTGATGTGGCTTTATTACTAATACTTTTGATAAAAGTATTGACATTAATCAATAGTGATAAAAAACTATGTGGCACAAAACTTTCAGCGATTAATATTTACTTAACAATCAAATTCGATTGTGGCATATTACATCTGCCAAACACACCGTGTTTAGCTATTGACCTACAACAAAGCCACCATATCTAGCGATTAGCACACATTGCACTCATTATTTCCATGATGCAAGGGATAAAAGCACTAGGATTTTAAAGATTGCTGTTTACCACTAGAAATTTGTGCTATTCTATGAGGGATAAATATTTAAAAGGGTGTGATTTTATCCCGTCTCTGGACTTCACACACCAAGTTTAGAGACAAAAAAACCCGGTGTTAGAGCACCGAGTAGACCTTGATCAACCCAAACATCCTTTTTTGCATGAAACCTGTTATGGTAAGCAATTTTGGGAATGGGCGATCGCCAATAACTTGCCCGTCGTCATCACTGAAGGGGCAAAGAAAACCGCGTGTCTGCTTTGTGCTGGTTACGTTGCTATTGGGCTACCAGGGATATGGAACTTTTCTGATACCAGTGATAGAAGTATCGCGGCATTTAAAGCACCTTTAAACCCGTGGCTGCAATCATTCTTTAGCCGGTTTCAACAACTCGAAATCACGATCGCTTTTGACGCTGATAGCAGAGTCTCAACTGCCTTAGATGTTTACAATGCCGCGTCCAGACTAGCCAATAAAATCACTTGGCTGGTTAACAGAAAAGCAGTTGTTAAAATTGCTCAGTGGCATCCTGAGTTAGGTAAAGGTGTTGATGATATCTTTGTCCAGAATGGCATTGAAACACTTGAGACGGTTTTAAATTCTGCCTTACCATTGCAAGTTTCTAAGTTCAGAAAGTCTATAAACTTAAGCTATCCCGTCTTAGACTTTAATCGGAGACATTTAGATAAACTTCCTAAACTTTATGCAAAAATTGTAGCAATTAAATTCCCTAAAAACACGGGTAAAACTTGGACACTTTCCCAGATGGTCAGTGACGCCATAAAAGCAGGTCATAAAGTGATTGTGCTAGGACACAGAGTGCAATTAATGTCCCACTTATGTGACCGTTTCGGGATTCAATTTCTCAATGAGATGACCTCTAAAAAAGATTGGTTAGAGGCTTTATATTTTGGCTTAGGACTGTGTATTGATTCTTTACATCCTAATTCTAAAGCTAAAATTGACCTGACGGTTGATAATTACCTTGACGGTTGTCTTTTGGTTGTTGATGAGTCTGAACAAGTTTTAAATCACTTATTACACGCTGATACTAAGTATCTTAGAAAAAAACGGGCTGAAATTATGACTCAGCTTAAGATAGTCAAAACGCTTCAAAAATTTATTTGGCTGACGCTGACTTATCTGATTTTTCCATTTAGTTTTTTATAAAAATGGCTGAAGTAGGCAAGTCAGATGTAGCGTTAATTAATCCAAAATAATTAGAAGTTTGATAAGGCTGAATTATGGATTTTTTTATTTACCAATAAAACAACCCATACAGACTGTTAGCAGAGTGTAAACCTCGCTTATCAAAAGGTAATTGCGTATTTTTATTCTGCGGTATCCAGAAGATTAAGTCGTTGTATTATGGCAAAAAAAATGCCACTATATTATCACTTTATTGTCAAATTTAAGTTTGATTAATTGACTTTAATAATGTTAATTAAGTTAAGTAACCTGATTATAAAGCTTGCTCTATATCAATTAAACTAGGCAAGTTAAGCGAATAAACATTAGTCATCTATTCCAGTGTTTTATAGACAAATTTTAGTATTAATAATGACTTGTTTATCACGGTTGTTATGTGGTTTATAGCGTTGAATATGTTCAGTCAGTCGCTCAATTTGTGGCACGGTATCGCTGGCCCGTTGACCGGCATATCTGGCTCCCAAAATCAGGTAACGCTACATATATGAAATTTGGTGGTGCGTTATCATCGGATCAGGTTAAGCATTGCTTACAAACCAACAAAAAGAGAATGCAATCTTTTCTCAAAGATTTTACCGCTTTAGATAATGGGTTATTTTATGCTTACTGTGAGTCTGTAGCCCTTAGCAATTTAGGGTTAAGTGCTTACCGGGAAAATTTAGAATGGTTGCTGACTTCCGACGGTCATCGGTGCCACTATGTTGACCCTGTAAAGGTGCATGATACTGAAATCAGAGAGATTAGAAATGCGGCTTATGATACTGAAGTCAGCGAGATTGATACCACTGAGAATCCCTCTGATGATGAATTAAAAACCCTTAATAATGCCGTGGCAAAAACTAAGCATCAACGGTATAAACAACGGGGAATTTAGTTAGAACTTATGGCTATTGTTCTAAGGCTTTAATCATGGCTGATGATCACGGTTGTTTCCGACCGTTACAACTGCTGTATTACCTGACCATTGGTAAAGCTTTTGCCGTGTCTCACGATGCTAAACAAGTCCAGACTTTTACCTCTAAAACTCAGTGCCTTGACCATGAAATCAGCAAGTATGCAGTCAGTCTCAGACAAGCATACTTATCGGTGCTTTTTGACAAGGGCTTATCCCGGTTTTTGACGGGTGAAAATTTCGCCTATAACGATCCGTTCCTCACCGATACCGTTGCCAGGTTAAACCCAGATGAGTTTGTAGAGACATTTGGCCGGGGGCTCCCGGTTAAGACGGGCGATCGCATCAATGTCATTTTGGATCTCATTGGCTACCAGAAAAAATATGCGTGCCGGGTGGGAACGGGGGCCGATGCTATCCGCCACTATTGTGCCGTGCCCAAGTTTGACGGCATAGACGTGGATCAGATTTTTGATTTCTGGTTTGACCGAGATAGCAAGTCTCAGGAAAATTCCGGGGCCGGGGCCGGGGATTTTGCACGGGCATAATCACCGCCACCTACACCGCCACCTACACCGCCACTTGCACCGCCACCTAATAAAATTAAAAGCCTTGTAACTCATCGGTTACAAGGCTAAAACCGTTGATTTTTCGTAGCTTTTTTTGAACTTTTATCGGGGTGATAGTGTCGTTCATGGTGATCTTCTGTTTCACCCATCATCGGTGAATCATAATTGCTGATATGGGGCAACCCCTTGGCATAATGACATCATCTTAGCCAATCTCTTACCGAATGATCATGTCTTTTTCTGTCACGATAGATCGATTAATTGCTCTGTTGGATGCGGATGCGGTCAATGTCTCCGAAGATATCAGGCTTCTTCCCGCTACCGGGGTTTGTACAGATACCCGGATATTACAGCCAGAGGAGGTGTTCCTGGCATTTCGCGGCACTCAGTTTGATGGGCATCAGTTTGTGGCTGCGGCTTTGCAGAAGGGCGCGATCGCGGCTATTGTGGATCGGGACTATGACGCGACAGATCCGACGATGCCACTGTTGGTGGTGCGCGATACCCTGAAAGCTTATCAGGCGATCGCCCATTGGTGGCGGGAGCAATTTGAGATTCCCGTGATTGGGGTGACGGGTTCCGTGGGCAAAACCACCACCAAGGAGTTGATTGCTGCGGTATTAGGCACCCAAGGCAAGGTGCTGAAAACGGAAAAAAATTACAACAACGAAATCGGCGTGCCCAAAACCCTCTTGGGCTTAACTTCCGAGCATCAGTACGCGGTGATCGAAATGGCCATGCGTGGTGCCGGACAAATTGCCGAACTGACGGAAATTGCTAATCCGACCATTGGGGTGATTACCAATGTGGGAACAGCCCATATTGAATTACTCGGTTCTGAAGCAGCGATCGCAGCCGCCAAATGCGAACTCTTAGAAAAGATGACGATGGCGGATGGTTGGGCAATTCTCAATCACGATAACTCCCGCTTAATCAAGACTGCGGCTACGGTCTGGGAAGGCAAAACCCTCACTTATGGATTAGAATCCGGGGAACTACGGGGCGAACTGCTCAATTCAGAAATCTTGCAAGTGCAAGGGTTTGAGTTGCCCCTACCCCTGGTTGGGCGTCATAATGCTCTGAATTACCTGGCGGCTTTAGCGGTAGCCCGGGTTCTCGGTATCAGTTGGCAACCGCTGACTGAGGGTTTGGCGGTGAATCTTCCCGAAGGCAGATCCAAGCGTTATCAGTTGGCCAATGATATTGTGGTTTTGGATGAAACTTATAATGCTGGGTTAGAATCGATGACCGCTGCGTTGCATCTGTTGATGGAAACTCCCGGCAATCGTCATATCGCCGTTTTGGGAACCATGAAGGAGTTGGGAGAGCGATCGCTGGAATTCCATCAGCAAGTGGGGGCGATCGCCCATGACTTAGGGGTCGATGCTCTATTTATTTTTGCTGACCTGGCCGAAGCGGAGGCTATGGCCGTTGGCGCGGGGGATTTACCTTTTATGGAAATTTTAGATACCAGCCAACCCAATGCCTTAGATTTCCTGGCTCAACGCTTAAAAGAATTCGTCCTATCAGGCGATCGCATTCTCTTTAAAGCCTCTCATTCCGTCCAACTAAATCAAGTGGTGCAAAAGTTTATCGCTGATGGTTGATGGTTGATGGTTATTTGGCTGACACAACCAATAACCAATAACCAATAACAATTAACAATTATTGTTGGTTATTGGTTATTAGTTATTTGACTGACACAACCAATAACCAATAACCAAGAACAATTAACAATAGGTATCAATGTAGTCACTTCCGGAATATTTCACTAGAGTAAAGAAGAATACGATCGATCTTGAACACCGAGCCAAGTGGACAAGACCTTAGAACAACTTTAGAAAAAACCAGGCGATCGACAGGAGTGCAGTAAAATTGTGAGCCAAAAATTTGAAGAGTTACATCTGTCCATTACCCCGATTAACCGGGAAAAAAATCATTATCTGGTGCGAACCGAAGAGTCACCCAAAGGAGTATTGCCTGCGGAAGAGCAGGTGATTTTCCCGGTGGAAGAATGGCTGGAACAAGCCAGCCGCTTGATGGATGACTCGGTGGCCGGTTTGTGGCACGGGTATGGTTTATCGGCGTCTCTGGAAGATGATGTTCTTTATGATACTCACGGGGATACGGACGAGGAAACTGTGCCAGGAGATGGGGATGTGGCGGTGATTTCTAGTCGTTTTCACATTCGCACTCTGGTGGATCTGGGTCGAGAAATGTATGAGGCATTGTTTCAAGGGGATCTGCGCGATCGCCTTACCTCCGCACAGGCGATCGCTCATAACCAAGGGGCCGTATTACGCTTACGTTTAGGACTAAAAGACAGTATTTTGCCCCGTCTTCCTTGGGAAGTGATCCACGAAGACAGTCGCCCCATTGCCACGGGCAAAGATGTAATTTTTTCTCGTTATCAACCTAGTTTATCATCATTAATTTTACCCCCGCCACCGAGCAGCCCGTTGAAAATTTTAATGGTCGTAGCGGCACCAACAGATCAAGCAAATTTAGCCTTAAAACAAGAAGCAAACGCCCTCAAAGCCGAACTAAAAAAACCGACAACTAATGGCACTTGGGGAAATACACCTTTGCCCCAAATTGAATTAGACATTCTCGAACATCCCGACCGAAAAAAGCTGACCCAAGTTCTCGAACAAAATTCTTATCATGTATTACATTACGCCGGTCATAGTAACCTGGGTTCTAGAGGGGGCGAACTGTATTTAGTCAATCAACAAACGGGATTAGGTGAAGTTTTAAATGGCGATGATTTAGCCGGATTATTAGTCAATAATGGCATTCACCTAGCAGTGTTTAACTCTTGTCGGAGTACCCATAGCGCCAAAGTGGAAACGCCGGAAACAAATAATCACCGTAATTTAGCCGAAGTGCTGGTCAATCGAGGGATTCCGGCGGTTTTGGCAATGGCCGAACGCATTCCCGATCAGGTGGCTTTGACCTTAACTCGCTTATTTTACTACAACTTGAAACAAGGTTATCCTGTAGATTTGAGTTTAAATCGGGCGAGACAAGGATTGATGTCTACCTACGGTTCCGATCAGTTGTATTGGGCGCTACCTGTGCTTTATTTACATGAGAAATATCAAGGGTATTTGACTCAGCAACCCAGCAATGATACGGAGTTGTTTATTCCCCCCCGACCGATGCCCAATTCGCGATTGCAGTTGAGGGATATTCCCCGAAAACCCAATAGTAATAGCGACGCTTTTTTGTGGCGATTTTCTCCCTCTGACCCAGATGATTTAGAAGATGATTTAGGATATGATAGGGACGATGATGATGATCATTTTTTCCGACTCTCGGATGAGGAATTACTAGAGGGTGAGGATGAATTCCTCGATGAGGAAATAGAAGATGAGGACGAGCATGAATTTTTAGATTATGACTTAGGAGAAGCAGCGGATAATGACGCCGAATCTTTAGTTTCTGATATTTTTAGTGAGTTAGGACTTGGCAAACTCGGATCTGCTGAAGCTAAACCGGGGAAACTATCTGCAAAAGATGAATTTTTGCCCCATATTCTCGGATATGAAAGTGAAGTTGACGACGTGGAAGAAATTTTTAAAGCAGTTGCCGGGGAAAGTCAATTGACTGAGAAAAACTCCCAGACGAAATCAACAATATCATCACCGAAAGCGAAATCATCAGCATTCAATTCTGATGCCTTAGCAAAACCGGCAAAAAGTCACAAAGCTTTTAGGTGGAGGTTTGGGGTCATCAGTTTTCTGGCGATCGCCCTATTCGCTGGGGCGATCGGGTTTTGGCGATCGCGTCCTCAAACCAGCACATCTTTATCCACCAGTTCGGTCACGGAAGATCGGGGTTTAGCCACTTCTGAACCCACTAAGGAAAAACCGAATCCGTTGCAGAAAGCCAGCACTCCAGAGTTATCCGCGATCGCCATTGAAAATTTTGCCCAAGGGAAATTATCCGAGGGAGTTATTGCCGTAAATTTATTACTGGATCGCGGGGCATTGCCACAAGCAAAAGCCACCTTAGAAGCGGTGCCTAACCAGAAAAAAAATACTCCAGAAATTAACTTTCTTTCTGGTCGGTTAGCTTGGCAATTTGTGCAAACTGGCAACAAAGATTATAGTGTGAGTGATGCTCGACGGTTTTGGGAATCCTCCGTAAAAAGTGACTCCAATTCTACCTTTTATGCCAATGCCTTAGCCTTTGCTTATTACGCGGAAGGCAATCTCGATTTAGCTTCGGATATGTGGTTAAAAGTGGTGACATTACTCGAACCCACCCAAGCCTTAGATCATCCTGAAGCCTTGACCGCTTATGCCGGTTTAGCATTAGTGATGATGAAATCTAGCGAGGGAGTTTCCCCAGAGGAAAAAAACGTTTTATTAAGTAAAGCGACCAAGCAAAGAAAGATGGTGATGAAATTAGCGGCAAGTGATTTTCAACCGAATGCTTTAGCTAACAATTGGATGTGGCCAGATTCGGCGATCACTGATTGGCAAAAACTCTTAACCTTGGAAAATTAAGTCGCTGATTCCGGCTTTGGTTAAATTTTTGCTATGATTTTGCTATGATATCAATCCTTGAGGCCAATACTCAAAGGATGCTAAAACACTATGACCTATTTAGAGAATCGGAAAAAATTTAGTTTATTTTTGAAAGAACCGAATCCCCAAATTGTTCCAGCGGGTGAAACCATTTTTCAAGCGGGAGAATCCGGTAATTTAATGTATGTGATCCAATCCGGCAGTGTTGATATTATTGTCGGTAAACAAGTGGTAGAAACTGCCGACGCGGGTCACATTTTTGGGGAAATGGCATTGATAGACCACCATCTCCGCAGCGCCACGGCGATCGCCAAAACTGATTGTAAATTAGTCCCTATCGATCAAAAACGCTTTACCTTTTTGGTGCAACAAAATCCCTATTTCGCGATCGAGGTGATGCAGGTCTTAGCCGAACGGCTGCGTCACATGAATGATACGGGAATTTCTTTTTAATTTTTTATAAACTCAGAGGTGAGAAAACCGTAGGGGCAGTACGCCCCTGCCCCAAGCCTCGACTTAATCTGAAAAATAATATGGAAAATCTAAGATAGACAATAGAAAATCGTCTATGATAGCGCTTAATTCTCTATGATTTATCGATTTATTTCCAGTCATTTTCTGCTTTTGCCAACACATAAGCCGCTACCTCTGTTATCTCTTCTTCCGAGAGGCGATCTCCATACGCAGGCATAGCATATTTTCCTTCTTTTACCAACAGACTAATGGCTTCAATCGAATCTTTTTGATGTCGTTGTAATGCCCGCTTTTTCAGATTTTTACCTCTGCGGATAATATTTCCCCCATTGGCATGACAAGCGGCACAATTTTGGGCAAAAATTTGAGCGCCGTTGGCAGAATCCATCGCCAAAGCCGGGGCGGTAAAGGTTAGGTTAATTAAGGTTAAGCAAAGTAAAATAACGAAGCAGATTTTTTTCATTAGTGTTCCTCCTAATCACGGGTTAAATTTTAACATAAACATAATAAATTTTCCCGAAAATTTATTATAATAATTAGACCTGTTGCAAAATTATTATGCATCCCCCCTTTTTAAGGGGGTTTGGGGGGATCGAAATATTGATTTTGCTTTCTTGTCTATTATTTTCGACGATGACTTTAGTCTATGATTCCAGAATTTGATGAAAACGGCAACTTACCCCCTGGGGTGCATTTTTGTGACTGGCAAGAGTTTGTGGAACGATTTGGTACAAATGATACGAGGAGGAGAATGATAGCGGGTTTACAACTGGCAATGACTCAATTAACAGCAGCGGGTTGTCGAACGATTTATATCAATGGCAGCTTTGTCACCATTAAACCAAACCCACAAGATTTTGGTGCGTGTTATGATAATGAAACAGTGGACATTGACTATCTGAGAATAAATGCCCCTCGATTACTAAATCATTATGATCGGGCTGGACAGAAAGCGAAATACCGGGGAGAAATATTTCCCTCACAGCAAGCGATCGGGAATTACGGAATTAATTCTTTTGAATTATTCCAGCGCGATCGCCAGCAAAATGTAAAAGGAATTATAGCCATAGATTTAACAACATTTGAATTATGATTAAAAATGAATTAGAGTACAACTATAGCCGAGAATTAGTGGAAAAATTTCAAAAATCCATCGCCGCAATGGACAAAGATGAAGCCGCCCAAAAGAATGACCCAGAACGATGGAAAATGAATCGAGATGTGTTGCAATATCATCTCATGGGAATTCAAGCAGAAGTTGATGAATATGAACGGTTGATTAATTGCCAATACAGCCAGCAGATTGAAATCAAAGTTGACTGTATTAATAAGCTTCCAGATGCTTTAATTAAAGCAAGAATTGCTGCCAAAATGAGTCAAAAAGAACTAGCGAAAATTTTGGGTATTGATGAAAAAAGAGTTCAAGAATATGAAAATACAGATTATCAATGTGCCAGTTTTGTAGAAATCCTTGAAGTGAGCACTGTTTTGGGCGTAAAATTTGCCAACGCAGTTGTTCGAGTCGATTTTGAGGAAATAGAAGAGATGAAAAAAATTGCCGCCAGATGGCAGAAAAATAAGCAAGTGAGTCAGGCAGCTAAAATTTGATAATTTTTAGTTATTTTGCTGATGCTGAATAATAATTTTGGCATAGGGAAATAGGGGATTCTGGGAAAGAACCCGATGTCACATCCCTTAATCATCTGCTTTCCCTGGATTTCTAAATAATCCCTAAAAAAATATCGGCAAATTCCCCACAATTCATTTTAGGCGATTTATAATAAAAGAGTATAGATGAGAGCAATGGGAAAAAGACTAAAACCGAAGTCTCTCTGTTTGGGTTTCTCATGGCTCATATTGAGGGGAATCTAGCCTTAGCTTTTCCTCACAAAAAAGCTGTATTTCTATAGATGAAGGGTGCAAATATATCGATCGCGCCGCGATCGCAAATTTCCCTATTCCATAAATAAGTTTCTCAAATGAGTAAAATTCAGGCAATGGAAAATACCCCGGAAATCACTTCAGAAGTGGTGAATGGCATTATTCGGCTAAAACCACAACAGTTTATTCACGTTTTAGATAATAATACTGGCGTCACCCGCTTAGAAGTTGGCCCACAAACGATTACCCTGCGTGACCACGAACGGTTAATTTTAAAACCCTCGCCGATGATTGTGGTGCCCCCCCGTTATTATTGTATTGTTTCTAATCCGGTTTTGCGGGATGAAACGGGTCAACCGATCGCGGATCAATATGGTCAAATTCAACTCCGTTATGGCGATCGCGAAATTCGTTTAGATCAACCCCCATTTCCCTTATATCCTGGGGAAATCCTAGAACAAAAAGTCACCCAATTGCAGGTAGTAGAAACTAATTATGCCCTGCGATTAAAAGCGATTCGGGATTTCACCGAAACCGTCACAATTAACGGAGACAGTCAAACAATTCAGCGGGTTGCGGGGGATGAATGGCTGTTTGAAGGGTCGGGAACTTATATTCCTCGCGTCGAAGTGGAAGTGCTCAAAACCGTGAGTGCGATCGTGATTAAACCCAATCAAGCGTTACGGTTAATGGCCCGCAAAAATTGCATCGATCGCCTGGGAAACCGTCGTCGCGCAGGGGAAGAATGGCTAGTCCGAGAAGAGGGGGCTTATTTACCCGGAGTTGATGAAGAACTAATCGGCATTTTTGATGCTTATGTGTTGACCGAGCGCAAAGCATTACATCTGCGAGCAAAACGCACTTTTACCGACATTTTTGGCCGCAATCGTAAAGCCGGTGATGAGTGGTTAGTCACCATAGAACAGGCGGAGATTCATATTCCAGATGTCTATGAAGAAGTGGTGGGAGAAGTGGAAATTACCACCCTAAGCGATCGCGAATGGTGTATCGTAGTAGACCCCATCGATTCACAGGGTAAACCGCAGTTAGGAATGCGCGAAGTTCGTCAAGGACGCGCCTCTTTCTTTTTACATCCTGGTGAATCTTTGGAAGACGGCATTCAAACCGTTTATGTACTCGGTGAACAAGAGGCATTATTATTACGAGCAACAGAAGCTTTTAGCGAAGGTTCCGGGGACAATATTATTCACCATCAACCCGGTGATTTATGGATGATACCAGGGCCACGAGATTATATTCCCTTGGTGGAAGTAGAAGTAATCGAAAAACGTCAAGCCATTCCCTTAGATAAAAATGAAGGGATTTATGTCCGCAACATTCAAACCGGGGAATTAAAATTAGTCAGTGGGCCACAAGCATATATGCTTTCTCCCTATGAAGAACTCTGGGAAAAAGAATTGCCCCCCATTGTGGAAGAACTGCTGGCGATTAAAAATGATCCGGTTTCTGAACGAGGACGATATCGGGGTAAAAAATCAGAAAATGGCGAGAATGATTTTGGGTTTTCTCAACGAGATAAAACCCGCGCTGTGGTGTTTCATGTCCCCCAAAATGCTGCGGTACAAATCCATGATTATAAAGAACGAACTGCCCGGACTGTTTTTGGCCCAGAATTGGTGATGCTTGGCCCTGATGAAGCTTTTACGGTCTTAAGTTTATCGGGCAGTGTTCCCAAGCGTCCTCATGTGATCAAATCCCTGGCTTTATTATTAGGGCCAGATTTTATGACCGATTTGTTTACGGTGGAAACTTCCGATCATGCTCGCTTGCAATTGCGCTTATCTTATAACTGGTATTTTGAGGTGGATAAAAATAATCAAGATGCTGCCGCAAAACTATTTCAAGCCCCTGATTTTGTGGATACCGCTTGTAAGGCGATCGCCTCGCGGGTTCGGGGTGCGGTTGCTGGGGTGCCTTTTGATGAATTCCACCGCAATTCGGCGCGAATTATTCGCCAAGCGGTATTTGGCATTGATGATCAAGGGCATATTCGGGATGAATTACGATTTAGAACGAATAATCTAGTTATTTTTAATGTGGACATTCAATCTGTTGAACCAGTAGATGAAGAAACATTAAAAAGTCTGCAAAAGTCGGTACAAATTGCCATTCAAATTACCACCGATGCCCAAGAAGCCGCCGCTCGCCATGATGCCGCCCGCATTGAACAAGAAGCAGAAGCACGCTTAGAAAGACAGCAAATTATTGATAAAGCAGCCGCCGAAGTTGAACGGAAAAATCTGTTAGCATTGGAAGCAGAAAATGCGGCCATTGAATCCACAGGGCAGGCGATCGCTGAGGCACGAGCAAAAGCAGAAGCCGCCCAAATTGAAGGGCAACTCGCAGTTAGTTTAGCCCAGCAAGAAGCGCAAGCAGCACAAATTCGGGCTGAGGTGGAATTAGCCCAATTAAAAGCGCGTCAGGAGGCCGAATTAACCCACAAACAAGCCTTAGTAAATCTGGAAATTGCCAAAGCCCAGCGGATGGCGGAAATTAACAGCACAGAATTTGCCCAAAAAGTGCAAGCAATTGGGGCAGATACTTTACGGGCAATGGCCCAAGCCGGCCCAGAAATGCAGGCGCGACTTTTGGAAGCCCTGGGGATTCAAAGTGTGTTAATTACTGATGGGAAAAACCCGATTAATCTCTTTGGCACTGCCAGTGGTTTAATTAGTCCGATCAATTCTGGATCGGAGAAATAAAGGCAAAGAAACCGGGTTTCTGAACCCCCAAGCAAAGAAACCGGGTTTCGGCTGTGAATATCACAGTTAACTGTGGCAGCGAGAAAAGAAACCCGGACCCGCTGAGTATCCCAGCAAAGAAACCGGGTTTCTTTTATGAATACCAAAGTTAACTGTGGAACCAAGAAAAGAAACCCGGTTTCTGAGTCCCCTGCTTTTTTTACAGGAAGGCGATCGCTTTTTTGGGGGGCGATCGCGCACTAAAAAAGCGATCGCCCCCCAACCCTCGTTACCCCAAAACAACACCATGAACCAAACCCCAACAAACCTACCTCGATCGCCCACCCATCCACCCCGCGTAAATTACCACATTTACGGATCTGCGCTATGTCTTCAATTCTCTCTAAACAAACCAATTTTCAATAGTCAGTCCTTCAAAGTCCGCAAAGTCTGAAACATTACGAGTCACAAGAATCAAATGATTGACCCTAGTGATCGCAGCGATCTGCCCATCCGGGTATGACGGCATTCGACCCAAAGCAGTCAGTCTGGCACGTTCAGCCGCAAACCATCCGGCGGCAGCATCACAGTACGGCAGTATGATCATTTTTGCTTGGATCACCTGGGTTAAGTAATCAGACAAATTCTTTTTTCGCCGAGACTCCGGTAATCGGTATAACCCATAAAGAAGCTCATGCCATGTCACCGATGCGATCGCTGATTCTTCAAGATTCTGTCGAAAATGCTCCAGAAAAATATCATTAGGCTGTAGTTTGATACTTTCCGAAATGATGTTGGTATCCAGCAGAAATTTCACGCTCATCACCAGCAAGGTTTTTCAGTAGTCGGGGTGTAGTCCCGAACATCAGCAAAGATTTCATCGCCATCTAAATCAATTCCTTCTGAAATAATTCTGGAGCGAAAATCATCAAAAGCCTCTAAAACACCCTCAGATTTAGCCGAAATAATTTTAGCAATAGGTTGGTCTGCTTGAAAAATCACAAAACTTTCTCCAGCTTTTGCCCGTTGAAGATAGTAGTTCAAATCTTGAGTAATTTCTTCTACGGTAATTTTATTCATCAATCAACCTCCTGACAAAATTGTACGACTGGTCTAGTCCAGTTATATCTTAAATCAAGGCAAAATAGGCCACAGGCAAGAGGCTCACCAAACAAAAAAATAGAAAGTTGATCCGACCTAACCCTCATCACCCCAAAACTTCGCTATGACCAAACCACACCTAACCTACACTCTCTCGATACCCATCCGCCCAGAGCAACTCACCTCATCAGCCGATCTGCGCTTTACCTTCACCGGCACCTTCAAAAGCCTACTCCAACAAACCAACCACACCCCGATCGCCCCTCCCAAACCAACCCCCAACCCCGAAACCTTCCTTAAAACCCTCAAAACCCATTCCAAAATCTACCAAGCCTCGATGTCGCGCCAGTTCGCCGCCGACTTACCCCCCGATATCGAACAAACCACCCTCAAAGACGAACCCAAAGACTGGTTTATCAAAACAGCCGACTTTAGGGACGACTGCGACAGAGTTCTCCAACACCGTAACGGCGAATATACCCAACTCCTAAAAGACCTTGCTATTTATGATCAAATTCTGCAAGAACATTGCGACAAAATCATCGTTTTACGTCCCTCTAACTATGGCAAATATGATGTTCTTATCAATGCCGCGATGCAATGCTTGGGCTACACCAAAGAGCAATTTCAATTCATCATCGTTCAACCGATCAAACTCTACGCCTTTCACAAACCCAGCCAAAAAATCCATCCTATTCCCGACATCGCCACGGATGAACTCATCAAAGAGATCGGTATGGATGCGCTGCGTTGGCACAGTTTCCGCGTTCCTTTAACCGGCGTTGCTCCGATTAATATTAGCACCGCCGGACAACCCACTCCGGCTGATAGCCTTTATCGTGTTCAAGCCACCCATGCTCGTTGTTGCGCCCTCCTAAAACGTGCCGCTCAACAGGGCATTATTGAACTGGACACCAACGACCAATGGCAAATCACTGCCATCCCCCCATCCTCATCTGAAAACCCAGGAGACAATCCTCACACCCTCACCCTCACCCATCAACTCCAATCTACTCCCCAAATCCTAGAACAGAGTGCCAAAGAATTGGCTCCCCATCTCCTCTGTCAACACCTCGAAACCCTCAGAGAAACCTGTGAGTTGTGGTTTAAATCCCTAACCCTGGATGCTGAAAATTGCACCTTACTCTTGAAGGTCAAACAGACATTTTTTGATATTTTGCAGAATGTTTTAAAAATTCAAGCCGCAGAACTAGCAGGAGTTAATTGATTCATTAAACACAAACCTAAAAAACCGGGTTTTCGGATCATTTCATTTTGGGCTATTGACCTAAATCAGGGGTAAAAATTTGGTTTCTGAGTTACAGGCGATCGCTCATTTCCCCCAAGCAAAGAAACCGGGTTTCTGTGGTGAATATGTAGGGGCGAATGCGCTCGTCGCCCCTAGAAACCAAAAAAGAAACCCCGTTTCTGGGTTCAGGGTAGGCGATCGCGCTTTTTTGTCCCCGAAATAACCGGGTTTCTGTTGTGGATATGTAGGGGCGAATGCGCTCGTCGCCCCTACTGTGAAAGCGCTCGTAGAAACCCGGTTTCTCGGCTCTGGTTTCTAGGTAGTTTAACCAGCCAGAAAATCAATCACGAAAATCAATCAGAGTTTGTCTATAAGCATCTGGTCTACCGATATCAAAAGACCGTCCTTTTACCAGATATCCGAGCATTCCTTCTGCTTGACGTAATTGTTCTAAACAAGAGGTGAGTTGAAATTCACCCCGTTCCCGAATATTCTGGGTAATATTCGCTTCTAAATAGTCAAAAATTCTGGGGTTTAACACATAAAGGCCGAATATGGTGAGAAATGAATCTTGAGGGATACCTTCTATAGATAAATGTTTTCTGGCATATTCTAAATCTGGCTTTTCAGCAAGTTCAGTCACGGATAATAAAGTGTTCGACTCTTGCCAGGTTCCAGCCACACAACCACAGTGATGAATTTCTTCAGCGGCAGTCACCGTTAATCCCACTACACTTGTCCCGGTTTGTTCATAAATATTTAAGAGTTGCCGCGCACAAGAAATATCTGTGTCTGAGAGATAAACATGATCCCCCAAAGAAAGCAAAAACGGCTGGTTATTTACCCAGTCTTTGGCACAATACACACAATGACCAAATCCATCTTGGGTTTCTTGGGTCAAAAAGGTGATGCGATCGCCTATTTCTTGGATTAATTGGCTATATGCTTGATTTTCCTGAGATAGTTTAGCAAAATATTCTGGGGTTTGGTGAAAAAAATCCGCAAATATGGCGCGATCGCCGGGTTGAACTACAATCCCAATTTCTTCAATTCCGGCATCAATCATTTCTTCAACCAGGGCTAAAATTACGGGTTTGGCTTGCCCTTGCCGGTCTATAATGGGAAACAGTTCTTTTTTCACTGCCTTGGTAGCGGGAAAGAGTCGGGTGCCAAACCCAGCCGCTGGAATTACTGCCTTTTTTACTGGATATTTTATCTGAGTCATCTTGATTATTAATTATTTAATTTGTGATGAGTTAATTATACCATTCATTAAATTTTTTACCAAAATTAATAGATTCATTTTTTCACGGAGATACCCCGCGCAATGAGTGAATCACTGTTTTCTTGATTTCCAGAAAATCCGGGGAAAGTTTCATCTCTAAATCTCGCTCCCCAGACAAGGTGATGGGAATTTCTTGTTTAATTTTACCGGGATTGGCGGTCATTACATAAATTCTTTGGGACAGAAATATGGCTTCCTCAACATCGTGAGTAATCATTAAAATGGTGGTGTGGGTTTGCTGCCAAAGTTGCAAGAGAAATTGCTGCATTTGTTCTTTGGTTTGGGCATCCAATGCCCCAAAAGGTTCATCCATCAGCAATACTTCTGGTTGATTGGCTAAAGACCGAGCGATCGCCACTCTTTGTTTCATCCCTCCAGACAGTTCTTTGGGATAAGCTTGGGCAAATTTGCTTAAACCTACCACCTCTAAAAAATAATTAATTCGGTCTTTTTTTTCTGCCGAAGATATTTTTCTAAGTTCTAAACCAAAGCCGATATTATCCGCCACGGTTAACCAAGGAAATAGGGAATAATTTTGAAAAATCATCCCTCGGTCTGACCCCGGCCCGAAAACTATTTCGCCATCTAATAACACTTGTCCAGAAGTGGGCGACATCAATCCAGCAATAATATTCAGTAAAGTCGATTTTCCACAACCGGATGCCCCGACAATACAGACAAATTCATTGGCATCAACTTGAAAATTAATGTTTTCTAATACTGACAATTGAGCAAATTTTTTGCTTAGGGCGATCGCTGCTAGTTTCGGTACAGCCTCCGAGGGGCGATCGCCGACTAATTCAGGTTGATTTATATTTGATTGTGCCAAAACCGCTTATTCCTCCATCTCCGGTATCTTTTGCTTAAATTTTTTTACTCAGTTTTTTTCAAGCCATCAACAATCATCTCCAAAACAGGGATAATAATAATATGGTTAAAAACAGAAATTGCTTACGGTCATGGTTCGCCCTTGCGGATATTTCTGGTTCAGGGAATAAAAAATAGACTTCTTGCTTTCCCAAAACCGGATCGATCCCCCCAACCCCCCTAGCCAAGGGGGGATGCATAAGAATTTGTCAGAATTGTCTAATATATAAAATATACATAGATGTCAATTAACCATCAAAAACGGATATGAGCAATAGTTACAGATTTTATAGACAAATATGACACTTGCCCTATCCAACCATTTTGTAAGGTGTCACCCTTACGGGAGGTACTACTACCCCCTGTATCCCCTCAGAAAAAGCGTTGGGGAATGCTTTTCGGATGATATTTAACGAACCATTCACGTCAGCATTAATTAAAGTCCCATTTCCTGACCGAAACAGTCCTCGATGGATTCTTCTGCCTTGATACACTTCTAGTTTGCACAAAGGTTCTTGGTCAAGAAACGAACACTTCGAGGTGTATTCTTCCGTAATCAATACGACCTTAATGCCGACTAATTGAGCTTTATAAGTCAACATCTGAATAAATCGGGCATGAGGAATTGACACCATATTTTGATTGGTTCTTTTGCCCAAGTTGATGCCAGTTTTCCAATGGTCATTTTTACCAATCACCAAGGTCTCGATTGAGTTAGCGACAAGATGATCGATTAGCCAACGACTCGCATTATGTAGATAATTATCTATTTTACAGTTTCTTTTATGGGTAAGCCGACTTATTTGATGAGATGTTTTCTGTTTGGGGGCTAATAATGATTGTAGAGCCGCCCGCTTCTTATGAAAATAAGCATTGATTGATTTTAGGGGTTTTCCATTGATGATTAATGGTTGAAAATCTTGTTTATTTGCCGTAACTGTGGCCAGATTATTTAAGCCGATATCAAGCCCCGCAATGCCCCCTGATTTAGTCTTTACAGGGTTTTCCGGGGCTGAGTAAACGACTTCTATTTTATAATGTGCCAAGCCGGGGACGATTCTTACTTGACAAACATCTTTGACCTGAGTTGTCAAGACTATTTGAGTTTTAGACAGATGAATCAAGCCTCTCTTTAATGCCGTTTGACTGACAGCTTGAGCCGTATAAGTGACGACGTTTCGCCCCAGGGTTTTATGTTTATACTTGGGAATTTGAGGCCGAGATTGAAACTTTTCTGGATATTTTTTGTATTCTTGGTTAGCGCTTAAAAAAGATTGCCAACTTTCATGCAATCGTAATAACACTTGCTGCGCCACCTTGGCAGGTAAGGCGATATAATCTGGAGTCCCTTGGCATCTTTTTTGGATGGAGTAGTAGTTCAGGTATTCTCCAGTGGCAAAGAATTGTTGACGAATCATATAATTAGCATAGTTGAACAAATTTTTAGACAGAAAGCACAAATAGTCTGCCTCTTTGAACAAATAGTGATTTTTGCTAATTATATGTTTTTCTACAAGTTGCATGACTGGTTTATGATTAAGGTGACATCGCCAGTGATTTAAGTGAGAGATGCCCAATCTTATGTCTATATATAACCATACATGACTAGATCTGGCTAGATTTTTATTGAAACTTTACAATACCCCCACCTGGCTAGAAATTGGTATTTCTGGGACTGGGGTGTTGCTGTTTTGTGGTTGTGCCGTGGTGGATTTTTATGTTCTCCCTCGCACTTACCGGAATAGCCAGTATCTCAGTGCGGCGTTGTCGATGTATTTGACCTATATCAACCTGTTTGTGTTTATTCTGCGGTTGTTGATTGCGTTGAATCGTCGGAATTAATTCGCGCAATTAATCCGTAATTAATCGCCCATTAGCGATCGCGGGACAAGGTTTTGGCCTTGTCCTTTTTATTGACAAAGCTTCACCACCGGGAGCGATCGCATTAGCCAAATTCTTTCGCCTCTGCTCCCCGGCGCCCTGGCTCCCCGGCGTCCCGCTCACTAGCGGGCAAAAATAAGATCGCGTTGGAGAGAATTTTTTCTTGTCATTGAATCAATTAGGTGCGATCGCTCATGGTAAATTCCTTATAATAAAGACAAAAGAGGTTCATTAGATTTCTTGAAGCTTATGGAATTGGTAGACATTAAACGCGAAGTCGAAACCCTGTCGAATCGCCTGGGGAAAACCCAGGACTATCTTTGACATTCCCGCCTTAAACGCAAAAATTCACGACTTAGAGCAACTGGCAGCCCAATCCGACTTCTGGGATGACCAAGCCAATGCTCAACAGTTGATGCAAGAACTCAATGACCTCAAGTCACATCTAGAGCAGTATTACCGCTGGAAAAATCGCTTAGAAGATACAAAAGCGATTTTTGAACTTCTGGAACTAGAAAATGATGAATCGTTAGCGAGTGAAGCCCACACCAATATTACTCAGCTAAATCACGAACTCGATCGCTGGGAGTTGGAACAGTTACTCTCTGGTCTTTATGACGAAAGTGGGGCTGTTTTGACGATTAATGCAGGCGCTGGGGGCACCGATGCTCAGGATTGGGCAGAAATGTTGCTGCGAATGTACACCCGTTGGGGTGAAAACCAAGGCTATAAAGTGCATTTGATGGAAATTTCCGAAGGAGATGAAGCGGGACTTAAATCCGCCACTTTGGAAATAGAAGGGCGCTATGCTTATGGCTATCTGAAAGCAGAAAAAGGCACTCATCGATTGGTGAGAATTTCGCCATTTAATGCCAACGGCAAAAGACAGACTAGCTTTGCCGGGGTGGAAGTGATGCCCATTCTGGATCACTCGGTGCAATTGGACATTCCCGATAAGGATTTGGAGATTACTACCTCGCGGTCTGGGGGCAAAGGCGGGCAAAATGTGAACAAGGTAGAAACCGCCGTGCGGGTAGTTCATTTACCCACAGGTTTGGCGGTGCGTTGTTCCCAGGAGCGATCGCAGTTGCAAAACAAAGAAAAAGCCCTCACCCTCTTGAAAGCTAAATTATTGGTGATTGCCCAAGAACAACGAGCAGCGGAAATTGCCGAAATTCGCGGCGATATGGTAGAAGCAGCTTGGGGCAACCAAATTCGTAACTATGTCTTTCATCCCTATCAACTGGTAAAAGACTTACGCACTAGCGTAGAAACCACCGCGATTACTGATGTGATGAATGGGGAAATCGATGATTTTATTGAAGCCTATCTCCGTCAGGAAAATCAAATCGCTGTAAATAATTAGTTGATTGTTGTTTGTTATTTGTTGTTTGTTGGGTAGGGATTCTTTGGTTGATTGTTGTTTGTTCTTTGTTGTTTGTTGTTTGTTGTTTGTCAACCACCAACAATAGAATCCCTACCCACCAACAATCAACAAACAACAATCAACCAACAACAAACAACAATCAACAAACAACAATCAACAAACAACCAAATTATCCTTTATCCCGATCGAGATCAATCAATGAGTCAACCATCTTCTTCTGAAGAAATCACCGTAGAAAATCAAACCGTTGCCCCTGGGACAGAGGCAAACCCCGCAACCCAAGAACCGCCACCGAGTTATGTCAAACTCGCGATGCGAAATATGGTGCGAAAAGGCAGAACCTCTTTAAAGCATTTTGCGCTAACAACCATTGGTCTGTTAGCATTTCTGGTTGGGGTTGCCTATTTAGGTCGATGATTTAGGTCGGTGACATGACGGTACTGGTAACGGATGCAGGAGTAACAAAACCCTCGATGAATTTAGAAATTAATGTGCAGGACAATTTCTGGGAAACCGAAATTTCAAGAATTCCTGACAAAACTATCGATCTGGAAACTTGGCAAAATTGGTTAGAAATTTGGTGCGATCGCCTTGAAGCGGACTTGCCCCAAGCATCGGGATATGAGTTAACGTTACGTCTGAGTGACGATGAGGAAATTCAACATCTAAATTGCCAGTACCGTCAGCAAGATAAACCCACTGATGTGTTATCGTTTGCGGCTTTAGAGGTAAATTGCCCTCAGCCGGATGAGTTAATATCGGAGATTCCTCTTTATCTGGGTGATATTGTGATTTCCGTGGAAACTGCCCAGCGACAAGCGGAAAAACAAGGGCATTCTTTAACCACCGAATTGGCTTGGTTAGCAGCTCATGGCTTGTTGCACCTGTTGGGCTGGGATCACCCGGATGAAGAAAGTTTAACCGAGATGCTGGAGCAACAAGAAATTTTGCTTCAGGCGGTTGGTTTGACAGTTTTCGGTCCCCAGGACACTTATATTACTGATAGCAGCATATAGACTGGGTTAATTAAGATAGACCCAATAGCCTATAGAGATGCTTTTAAAGCCATGACCCTAGATCAACGCGATAAGTCGTCTGCCAGCAACAATGGAAACAGTAGGGGTGATGCGCGTATCACCCCTACATCGCGATTTTCCCCGGCGCCATCTGTTGAAGCAGCCGCAAAACATCACGACTCACGACCAGAACTACGGCAAGACTCACAGCCACAATTCAATACTTCTTGGGGGCGATCGCCTGATACAGCCAAAATGAAACGGGAATTTTCCTGGAAAGTAGCCAGTAACCTTTTTGTTAGTTTTAAATATGCCTGGGAAGGCGTACAGTATGCCTTTAACACCCAACGCAATTTTCGGATCCATGTGATTATTGGTTCCACGGCAATTGCCCTGGGTGTTTTTTTGCAAGTGAGTTTGGTGGAAATTTCTATTATTACTCTGACTATTGGGGCGGTGTTGGCAATGGAACTTTTGAATACTGCCATTGAGTCATTAGTCGATCTCACCGTTGAGCAAACGTACCACCAACTCGCTAAAATTGCCAAAGATTGTGCAGCAGCAGCAGTGCTGATTTCATCTTTTGCGGCGATTACGGTGGCGGGATGTTTGCTGTTACCGCCTTTGTATCTGCTGGTAAAATCATTCTTGGGTTAAGGAGAGGGGCAGGGGTGTAGGGTGTAGGGTGTAGGGTGTAGGGGTTTGAGAGGGTGTAGGGTGTAGGGGTTTGAGAGGGTGTAGGGTGTAGGGTGTAGGGTGTAGGGTGTAGGGGAAGAGGATGCATAGGATGCATAGGAAAGAGTAAAGAGGATGCATAGGAAAATTCTCTATTCTCTATTCTCTTTTCTCTATTCTCTTTTCTCTCTTCCCCCCACACCCTACACCGATGGCGGCCCTTTCTTCTCCCCCACACCCCACACCCCACACCCCACACCCCAGGCCCCACACCCCAGGCCCCAAAAGCCCCGGGAGCCCCTCTCTCCTAATTAGTCGGAGACCATCTACCAAATTGATAAGGAGTCATAGCCTTGATCATTGTTATTGATAATTACGACAGCTTCACCTATAACCTGGTTCAGTATTTAGGAGAACTTGCGCCTGAGTTTTCCATAGCCGCAGACCTCCGGGTATATCGCAACGATCAAATCACTCTCAGTGAAATTCGCCAATCTGGTGCGGATGCGGTGCTGATTTCCCCAGGTCCTGGAAGACCAGAAGATGCGGGAATTTCCGTAGATTTGATCCGAGAACTCGGCCCAACTTTACCGATTTTAGGAGTTTGTCTCGGTCATCAAGCGATCGGTCAAGTATTTGGCGGCAATATTGTCTCCGCGCCAGAACTGATGCACGGCAAAACCTCTGAGGTTTATCATACTGGGGTCGGTGTTTTTGCCGGATTGTCTAACCCATTTGTCGCCACTCGATATCACAGTCTGGTGATTGACCGGGAAAGCTGCCCGAAAGACTTGGAAATTACCGCCTGGGTTAGCGATGGCACGATTATGGGGGTGCAGCATCGGAACTATCCACATATTCAGGGCGTCCAGTTCCACCCAGAAAGTATTTTGACCATTTCTGGCAAGCAACTCCTGAGAAATTTTCTCCACCAAGCTTCCTCCCTATCTAACACTTAGTAACCAAGACCCAGTAACCAAGATTCAATGATTAATCGTCGCAAGTTTCTCCGCTACGGACAAATCAGTTTATTCGCCGCCCTGGGAAGCAGCCTCGCGGGTCAATGGCAAGCTGTTCAAGCCCAAGTTCAATCTCAAACTTCTCCCCCACCATCCACGACCCCCTCACCCACCCCCCCAACAACACCTCCCGAAGCTTCGACGACCCAAAATCAACTTTCTATTAAATGGTTGGGACATAGTTGTTTTTCGTTTACGGGGGATAATCTGAGGGTTTTGGTGAATCCTTTCCGTAGTATTGGTTGTACTGCTGGGTATCGCTTGCCACGAGTGGAAGCTAATTTGGTTTTAATTAGCAGTCGGTTGTTGGATGAAGGGGCGATCGATGAGTTGCTGGGTCAACCTCAGATATTGTCAGAACCGGGGGCTTATCAGTTTCGCGACAAACAGATCCAGGGAGTCCGTACTGACCACGATCGCCACGGGGGTCGCCGCTTTGGGACAAATGTGGTTTGGCGGTGGACGCAAGCAGATATTAAGATTTTGCATCTCGGTGGTGCGGCAGCCCCGATTACTACTAATCAACAAATTTTGATGGGTCGTCCGGATCTGTTGTTGTTGCCAGTGGGCGGTGGGCCAAAAGTTTATAATCCCGAAGAAGCGAAGGCAGCGATCGCATTGCTGAATCCGAAAGTGGTGATTCCGACGCAATATCGGACCGCTGCCGCAGATGCAAATCTCTGCGATTTGGTGGCGCTGGATCAGTTTCTTTCGGTGATGGGAGATACGCCCGTGGAAGAGGTGAATGGAGATGCGATCGCTCTCCAAGCGAATCAGTTACCAGAAACAGGGCCAGTGATTAAAGTTTTAAAATATTCTTTTTAGAATTTAGAAATTTTTTTAGAATTCTAAAAAGAATTCTTTTTAGACCGGATTAGAGAAAATTAATCTGGTAATCTGGAAAATTAACCCTAAAAATTAACCCTAAAAATTAACCCTAAAAATTAACCCTAAAAATTAACCCGGAAAATTAACCCGGAAAATTAATCCGGAAAATTAACCCGGTTTTTCCGGCGATCGCTCTCCTAAAATAGCATAAATCGTGGTAGTTTCTTCTTTGCCTCGGAGTTGAATGCGATCAACTTGCTCACCCAAATAGCGATCGCAAACTAAATTATAAGTATCCGCAGTCATCAGTAAATGATACGGATTATTTTTGGTAAATTATTCATGGGTTCTAGTCTGGCGGCAACATTAACCGTATCCCCAATCACGGAAAAATTTGACCTTTTTTGCCGCCGACACTGCCAGCCATCAAAACTCCTGTGTGCATCCCAATGCCAACCCGAATCTTTGGTTTACCCGTGGCTTGTATAGCAGTTCGCTTCGGGTATAGCAGTCGCCACTCCAGTTAGGAAATTAAGCACCGGCTAACCGAAGAACCTGCTCCATAGCCTCTCGTAATCTGGTGTTAAACTGTTTAAGTTGGTGTCGAATACGGCTTTTAAGCCAAGACCAACACCGCTCAATTTTATTTAAGTCTGGGGAATAGGGCGGTAAATACCAAATTTCGCATCCGGCCTCTTGCACCAGTTGTTCAATACGTCTTCCCCTATGAAACGTGGCGTTGTCAATCACCAATTTTTGCCCCGGTTTCAAGGTGGGAATGAGACAGATTTCTAACCAGAGTTCAAATACGTTCCGATTGCAGGCTCCTTCAAGGGTGAAAGGAGCGCGTAATTCCCCTTGACAAAAAGCGGCAATCATATTAAGGCGCCCCAGGCGTCGTCCTGACTTCAGAGCATGGAGACGTTCGCCTTTTCTACTGTCACCATAGCTGTAGTCATCGCGGCTATCCATACCAGCTTCATCGCCATATACAATGTCTTCAGGCTTGACTGAAGCGAGTTTTTCCATAAATTCTGCCCGTTTTATTTCATCCCGTTCCCGGTATCCATAAGTTTTTTTTTTGCGAGTGAAGCCGATTTTTTTGAGTCCCCTACTGATGGTTCTTTCACTAATTTCACCGTCCCATAATTCAGCCAGATGAGCTTGGGTTAATGAGCGCATTCTCTTCAACAAAAGCTCGAAACTTATCCCAGTCCGTTATGCTATGACTATGACCCGGGGGTCTGTATGTCTTAGCATGGAAGTCTCCAGTTTCTTCTTTACGCTTGAGCCACAGATTGATCGCAAAAGCGGCTAATTCCAAAGAGTTCACTGGCTTCACTCTTCTTCATCCCGTTGATTTCAATGGCCTCTATGACCTTTTTCCGTAAGTTGTAGCTGTAAGAATTAGACATGGGTAGATTTATCTCGAATTTTGGCAACTTCTTTTATTCTACGTCCTAACTGGACTGGCGACTGCTATAGTCGGGTAAGGTTCAGGGATTACTCCCCTCCCCTCCCCTAAGAACCGGACTTGACACTTTCGTATCATCCGGCTCAAGCCTTATTTCAAGCGATTGGACTTGGATTTGCTGTGTACCTGCTTATGACACGCTTGGTGTAGATGCACAAGGTTTTCAATGTCGTTTTGTCCGCCTTCTGCAACAGGTGTTATATGATGGGTTTCAATTTCCTCACCGTTGAATAAAGGTTCGCCACAGATAGGGCATTTCCAGTTTTGGTTTTGGGCGATTTTATAATTCCGGGAATTTTTCTCCCAGTAGCTCTTACCATATTTCTGGTGACGTTTTTTCCAGTATTCCTTGAGGCTCGGATCGTCCGGTGACGCTTCCCCTTTGACCTTTACATGGCGCTCGATTGGAGTGTAAGTTATTGGGTAGAGAATTATTTCAACCTCTTTCCCTCGCCGTTTGTCTGTACCTGTACAGGCGAACGTCCACTTATTGCCTTTTATGGTCTTAAAGTAACGTTTCCGAATCCATTTTGTGTTTTTGTTGGGATGCCGACGCTTCGCCCAACTCCAAAGGTAGTACCACACTCTTGATGAGATGTAGCTGAAGGTTACTTTGCTCACTACCCCTTTGTAGTAGTTAGCAAAACCTCGGAGAATCGGATTTAGCTTTTTAATGACTACTTCCTGTTCACAACCATTCATTGCCTTTATTTCTTCGCCTATCCTTTTACAGAAGGCTAAAACCTTCTTTTTGGATGGCTTGATAAGCAGTTTGCCGTTATAGTGGCGGTGGTTGAAACCGAGAAAGTCAAAGCCCTTTTCTATTGATGTAATAACCGTTTTCTCCGTGCTTAATTCAAGTCCTCTTTCTGATAACCATTGCTGGATTCTGGTCTGGGCTTTTTCAAGACTTCCTTTGTCTTTAGCAGTGACTATAAAGTCGTCTGCATACCGCACGATGCCTAATTTTGAATTGGTGGTTTTAATGAATTGTTCCAAACCATGCAGTCCAATGTTGGCCAGTAGGGGTGAGATTACCCCACCTTGCGGTGTTCCCGTCTTTGTGGGGTTGATATCCCCTTTGAGAACATAGCCAGCTTTTAACCATCTTTGGATTAAATCCCGTTTAGGTAGGTTTCCTAATTGTTTCAAGATGGATTCATGGGCAATATTATCGAAAAATCCTTTGATGTCAGCTTCTAGAACCCAAGTGTCTCTGCCTTTT
Source organism: Planktothricoides raciborskii GIHE-MW2 (assembly GCF_040564635.1). Taxonomy (NCBI): domain Bacteria; kingdom Bacillati; phylum Cyanobacteriota; class Cyanophyceae; order Oscillatoriales; family Oscillatoriaceae; genus Planktothricoides; species Planktothricoides raciborskii. The sequence goes on along the minus strand of NZ_CP159837.1, from coordinate 244,502 downwards.
TGAAGTCGCATAAAAGTCCAATGGCATCTTGACAGCTTCTTCCGGGTCTGAATCCGTAGGAGTTTGGCTCAAACACGGGTTCCCATTCGGGTTCTAATGCATTCATTACTATTGCCTGTTCGATTCTGTCACGCACGGTTGGGATTCCTAGCGGTCGTATCTTTCCGTTTGGCTTTGGTATCATTACCCGTTTGGTTGGGCTTTGAGTTCCGCCATTCCAGTTGTTTACCAGCTTCACCCTTTGTTCTGGGGTATTGACTATTTCCTTGTCAATTCCTGCCGTTGCTTTTCCTTTATTGGTTTGGGTGATTTTCCTCACTGACAATAGTAAGTTGGCGTGGCTTCTTAACATCAACTTTTGCAAACTTCTTAGTTTGCGAAAGTTACCAAGTTTTCTCGCGAGAAAGATTCTTTGACGTAAGTTCCTAACCAGCTTGTTGACTTTTTGCCAGTTAATTTGGCTCCAATCTTCCAGTGGCTTCTTTGGTCCGTTTGTTGCTTTTAGCTGCGACATCTAACTTGTCCTCAGATATGGTTTTTACTGTCTGGTCTCTTTCTCATAAGACCCAAGGCAAGTCTGCTGTTCCTTTCGGTCAGGGGCAAATTTTGAACCCCTATCTCCCCATTACAGGGATGCTTTCGCTTTTTGCCTCATCCTCTACCCTCCAGAGAGTTCTGCCTTCCTTGCGGTCTGCTTACTATGGGATTCGACCTTCCCATAGACTCTGTAGGGCTTACCCTGTTGTGTCGTTTGATTGTCCGTCCTCTCGTTAGGTGCTGCCTCTTCTGCGGTGAGAGTTTGGCCACACGCCTTGATGACCATTGAGCACCAAGGCCACCCACTTTACCTTTTGGTTCGAGCCTGTCAGCCTTATTTGGCTCGTTTCACGATGACGCAGTTTGAATGGCAATTCATTTTCATTCACCATTGAGAGAGTCCCTCTTGCTCCTAACCGGCTTAGGCTGCTGGCTTCGGCTACGTTCGGGGTCTGCATTCCGCCTGTTTCGTTACCTACTAGGGCGTGACCATACCTTTTATGGTATTTTCCGCGAGGGTAGGGGGTGTGACTCCCCTAGTAGGGCCGACCCTACTTACCAAACGACCAGTTCAGGTCGCGCTAATGGGTTCGTGACTACGATTTAGGCTGATGCCTGTGTGTACTCTGTCTTCCGAAACCATTACAAAGCGCAAGTTTCAGGTATTAATTACCATCCACTTTCCGCGTGAACGAATCGCACTCAAATTTTGATTATAGTTAATTCAAATTTTATCAAATTTTATCAAAAAGATTAGCCTTTGTCTAAATTTCGCTGTTTGCTATGGTTTCACAGGAAACCCCTGCCTAATTTCAAATTTTGATAACATTTGGCTAGGCAGGTTAGGGGATAGGGCGATCGCCAATTTATGTTGATTTATTTTAATTTATTTTGATTTATTTGTTCGCATTTCACCTAAATTTTTGTTAATTTAAAGTAATTTTTGTTAATTTAAAGTAAAAAAATATAAAAATATCGGACAAAGCCACATTATTTTGACTGAAAATAGAAAATAATGTGGCTTCATCTCACAGTTAGCGGTCAACTAAGAGTGGTTAACCGTTCAGAATCAATTCTCTATTTGTCGTTATCTTTAAAGGTAGATAACCATTGTCTCAACTGTTCAGCCGCCACATCGCGACCTCCTAAGCCAAAGGCGATCGCCACCGCCACGGCGATCGCGCCCAGGAGCAGTCCAAAGGCTAAATTAACAATATCCGTAGCAATGCCCATTTGTTGTAAAGCCATTGCACCGGATAGGGCAATAATCGAAATCCGCGCACTATTGCCTAAAATTTTCGCGTTGGCACCACCGGCCCCAGAAATCAGGGTAAAGGCTAAATTCGCCAGATATAAACCGATTCCAAAGACCAGCAGACCAACCAAAACGTTGCCAGAACCTTGGAGAATCCCTTGAGCAATTTGGGTCAGCGCAGGCATCCCCAGCACTTCGCTCGCGGCTACTGCGGCAAAGAGCATAATGCCAACTTGCACCACAATTCCGGCAATTTCTGAAGGAGTTTTGTTGACGGAGATGGTTTCAGAATTGCTTGCATTGTCCGACGGGGAAACCGTGGGCAAACCGAGCCATTGGAAAATATTATTAAACCCAAGACTAGCCAAGATTTTGGCGACCAACTCAGAAATAAATTGGCCGATCGCATAGAACACGGCAAAAATTAAAGCTGCCGTAAAAATCTGCGGGATAGTATTCAGGATTTGTTGCAGCATCGACACCGCTGGAGCGGAAATGGCCTCAATTTGCAGAGCATTGAGAGCCGCGATCGCCGTAGGAATCAAAATCAACACATAGACCAAAGTGCCGATCAGCCCAGACAGAGACATTCCCCCATCGGTTTGGGTCAGTCCCATCTTAGAAGCGATTTGATCCGTCCCCATTGCCGCCAAAACATTAGTGATAATGCGGCGAACAATCCAAGCAATAAACCAACCGATCGCCCCAATAATCACAGCGGTGAGAATCTTCGGCAATGCGGAAAGAATCGTATCAAGCAGATTTTGGACTGGTTGCAGTGGCCCTTGCAACTGCAAGGCATCCAATACCAAAGGCAGGAAGAACAAAAACACGAACCAATACATCGCATTGGCTAGGGTTTCGTTCAAAGAAAAGGGGCTTTGTTCGCCACCTGTTTGTTCTGCTAGGCGATCGTCCAAGTGGAAGCTTTGCAACCCGTGGGTAACGATGGCTTTAGTCATCGTCGCCACAATCCAAGCGACTCCGAGGATTACCACGGCACCGCCGATTTTGGGCAGGTAGTTAAATATCTGTTGTAAAAAACTATTCAGTGGCTGGGAAACAATATCTAAATTTAAAACATTGAAAAACGCAACCAGGGCGAAAATCATAATCACCCAGAACACCAATTGGGACACCCATTTTTCGATAGGAACTTTGGGGTCATTTGGTTGCCGACCCAGCACTTTAGCTGCGATCCAGTTGTCAATTTCCGTGGCGTCAAGGAGTTTTTTTGTTCCCAGGGCGAGAGCATTTGCCAACATCCAACCCACCAGCAGGATGGCGATCGCGCCAATTAAACTCGGTAAAAAGCTACCCACTTGTTCCCCCATTTTTTGGAAAAACGAAGTGACAGGACTCAGGGCAGAACTGACTGCATTTTCCTGAGCTAATAACAGATTTGACCCCAGTCTTAAACCCGATTCTGGGATCCTAGTGATTTGCAAAATTTCATTCATAGTGATTTTATCCTAAACTTCTCTACGGTGCGGACAAACCAAAAATATCTTGTCTCGATCTTGTCTCGTTGTTCAGAATTTGTACAGCACTTGGCACTATCTTACAAGACTGATGCTGATTTGGTTGCCTTGTTGTTGGTTAAGAATTGCTACTTGTTGACAATCTCGGCAATTCCTGGAAGCTTTATGATGTAGCTGGCGATATAGCTGGCCATATAGCTTGCCATATATCTAACTCAGATTATTCAAGCTGTTCAAAAATTAATTTTTAATTAATTTTCTAAGATTTTGATAATTCTGAGTTTTTTTACTATGTTATTCGATTAGAGGAGTTAATCCTTCCCGAGTATTTTTTCCCCTTACCGTCTATCACTTCCCTATAGCATAAAAATGGTCTCTCGTCAAACTTTTGAGCAGTCAATTCAAATTCGCGCATCCGCTACCACAGTAGAACGCTGTATCACTGATTTAGAATTAATGCATCTTTGGCTCAATCCCGCTTTACGGTGCGATCCGGTGGGCGAGTGGAGTACAGAACTAGGCAGTCGAAGTCGATTTAGAATCTTGACTCCCTTGTGGCAACCCACTCTCAATAGTGTGGTGGTCGAACGAGAACCCGGGTTGATCGTCTGGCAATTTCAGGGTTTTTTTACCGGGCGCGATCGCTGGGAATGTCAGCCTGAAGGCAAAGGCACTCGATTAGTGAATCGCTTTGAGTTTTCGATTCCCAATCCGATCGTTGAGTTTGGGTTCAATCGGTTTGCGGCGAATTGGACGCGACAAGATATGCAGGCTCAACTGCGACGATTTAAGCAAGTCGCTGAAAGAATTTACCTCAGTTCTGGAACCGTTTAATTCTCTTGAGTCCATAATTGACATCAATTGACATCAATTGACATCAGAGGAGAGATGAGAGAGGGGATAGGAGAGAGGGGAGAGTACAGCGCACAGAGGAGAGAGGGGGAGAGGAGGGAGAATTTTCATGGTTCATATTAGCATCTCTTTTCTAGGCATCTCTTTTCTAGGCATCTCTTTTCTAGGCATCTCTTTTCTCTGTTTACCCAGGGTCAATGATTTTATTAATGATTTTATTACTGCTTTTATCAATTGATGAATTCTTTATGGCAAACAGATTGCTATAAAGAATTGTTAGCACTCGTTTTCCTTCCTGGGTCAACTCTAAATAAGTCATCGCATCGGCAATAAACGGATAGACCGTATTCCAGTAAAATTCCGTATAGTGCCGACGTAAATCTCCGAGTCCTTTACACCCTAGTTGTTGATTATATCCCGTTTCTTCAAATTCATAAAATAATGCCGGTAATTTCAAAAAATAGCGCTCCTCGCTTAATTCCCCAATTAAATCTGCCGCCCGGACTAATCCTGGGTATGTCTTGGTTTCTTCAGGAGCCAAAGCTGAGGCTAAAGCAAAACGAGTAAATTCAATATTTTTCTGAATTTCTTTGGCATTAATCAGCTTATGACCACCAAATCTTTCTTGAACAAATAGCTTACCGCGATCGACACGATAAGGAGCGAGACTAGCGTCAGTTTTTCCCGCAGGTAATTCTACCATCGTGTTATTAATTCCCGTGGCATAGCATCCGGGTCGATCTTGAAGACAAACTCCCTTGACATAGCCAATATCATGGTATAATAAAGAAATCGTAAAATGTAACCAATCCTCACAAGAAACTCCCCCTTCTTGGATATGTTTGCCACGCAAAATTTCCAAGCCTACTAAGGTGACAATGATGGTATGTTCAATATTGTGATAAAGAGCATCACTATTGGCAATGTTTTCTAAGGCCATTGCTCCAGCCCAAGCCAAGATATCGGGATAGTCTGGCTTCAGTCTGCCATAAGTGCGATGATAAGCCGATCGCAATTTTTTGACAAAATCATCAATCAGCAGTTCAGTAGCTTTATACATATCCTCTGGTTCGGTGATGTTGACGGTTTGACGATAGATTTTAGCAAAAATCAATTTATTGAGTAATTATCAGTCATGGTTAATTTTTTGTTCATAATTAATCATTAAAACTTGTTAACTATTAATTGTTTATATAAATTTTGAAAAACAGGCAATTACTACTTATTTGATCGGTTTAAGTTTTGCCACACTGTATCGATGCTGCTTTCGGGAAAACCTAGATAAATTAAAATTTCTCGCCCCTGGTTTCGACTCATTTTAGGGGGATTTGGGGTAGATTTTGCTACCGCATCAGCCCAATCCAGAAACTGTGCCAATGATAGCGGACTGTTGATGGGTTCTGAGGGCTTTTGCTCTCTGTCATCACCCGCTGAGGATTTGAGGGGGATTTTTTTTTCCGCTTCCAGGAGCGATCGCCATACCCTCCGTAGGGTGGCAATTTCATCCGCTGTTAGTCCTTCTAACGGGAGTGAGCCCGATTCGGCGATCGCCTGCTTCTGAATCAACTCGGCGTCACCATCGTGCTTTTCAACCTCTCTGGTGGCTAAACCGGCTATAAATGCACCGAGAATTGTCCCCATCCAAGCACCGACTAAAGTACCTTTCCACAGGGCTCCGGGAGTTTGCCATGCCCGACAAAGATGATTTAATCCTTCGGGCTGGTTTTGACACTGAGCCGTCCGAGCGAACCAATTGATTTGGCCGCCTAGATAAGAGCCAAAAAAGCCTGATGTCAGCGCGACAAAGGTACAAATTAATATACGTTTTTCTGAAAAAAGTTTGCCAAGCATTTTGGGGGGAACAGAGAATAGGGGGCAGCGGTGCTCACCGACCCGCCATCGGCAGGGGGGGCAGGGGAGCGGGGGGCGGAGGGGTAGGGGCGAATGCGAGAACGCCCCTACAACGGTCAACGGTCAATCACTGGTTCGGCTTCGCTCACCAGCCACAAAAAACGAATAACCAATAACCAATAACCATCAGCCGGTGTTTCTCATGCCAGCGGCAATGCCATTAATCGTGAGTAATGCACCACGCAATAATTCATTTTTATTATAGCGAGAGTGGATGACTCCTGAAGGCATTAGGGTATTGTGTTCCCGGAGTCGTTTGAGCAAAGAAACTTGCAATAAACTCAAGGGGACAATGGTTTGGTTGCGTAGCTGGACTGAACGCTGGAGGGCGCGATCGCCATCTAATAAGCGTTCATGGCCAGTCACTTTCAGGACTAAATCACGGGTGAGGTTGTATTCATTGCTAATTTGGGCAAATAGTTGTTGAAATGCCTCACGTTTTTCTGGGGTTGAGAGTTCGTTAACGTAGTGATGGCTAATTTCTAGGTCTACTTTAGAGAGGGTCATTTCTACCTTACTAATCACCATTTTAAAGAATGGCCATTTTAGGTAAAAATAGCGGAGGAGTTTCAGGTGTTCTACGGGTTCCTGTTGTAAAAATTCGTTTAAAGCGGTGCCGACTCCATACCAGGCAGGCACCAGAAAACGAGTTTGCGTCCAGCTAAATACCCAGGGAATTGCTCGCAAGGTGCTGAGGTCTTTTTTGCCAGTACGACGACGAGCCGGACGAGAAGAAATTTGCAGTTGACTGATTTCTTGAATTGGGGTGACTTCCATGAAGAAATCCACAAAGTCAGGTTGTTCATAAATCAACGCCCGGTAACAAGCCCGCGATCGCGCCGATAACTCTTCTACAATGTCATTCCACGGTTCAATATCATCAAAGCCAGACCCTAATAAACTGGCTTGAATTACTGCGGTTGAAATGCTTTCTAAGTTATAAAGCGCTAACTCTGGCAATGTATATTTACTGCCTAAAACTTCCCCTTGTTCCGTAATTTTAATCCGGCCATTCACCGTGCGATTTGGTTGAGCTAAAATTGCCTCATAAGCAGGCCCGCCACCGCGTCCCACGGAGCCGCCCCGTCCGTGAAAAATGCGTAAGACAATGTTATAAGGTTCGGCTACTTTTTGCAGTTGTTTTTGAGCTTTATGAATCTCCCAATTACTGCTAAGAAAACCCGAATCTTTGTTACTGTCGGAGTAGCCTAACATAATTTCTTGCAATGATTCGGATGTCCCGGTCTGATGGGAATTTTTACCAACCGACCCAGGGATTGACTCAGACCCCGATCGCTGCTCCCCGGATAAGCCCCGATAACCCCCGCTGAGTATTGCCCGATACAGGGGCAAATCAAACAACTGTTTCATCACTCCTGGGGCATTTTTTAGGTCTTCTACGGTTTCAAATAAGGGGATGACATGGAGGGTGCTAATGCCCGTGGCGGGATCGTATAACCCGGCTTCTTTAGCCAGCAGCAAGACTTCCAGTAAGTTGCTGACAGATTTGGTCATGCTGATAATATAGGTCTGGCAAATTTCTTGGCCAAATTCCTGTTGCAACTTGCGGACAATGCGAAATGTTTCAATAATTTCGCTGGTTGATTCAGAAAAGGGCAGGGAGTCAGGAATCAATGGTCGGCGAGTTTGCAGTTCGCGAATCAGCCAAGAAATCCGCTGTTCTTCGGGCATCTCGTTGTAAGATTGCGGCAAGATTTGCAAGTATTCGAGAATTTCATTCATGCTCTCCGAGTGACGGGTTGATTCTTGCCGGATATCTAAAGCCGCGAGGTGGAAGCCATAAATTTCTACTTGAGCAATTAGGGTTTCGATCCCCCGACAGGTTAGACCTGTGGTGTCTAGGTTGCGTTTGATTAAATTGAGTTCGGCCAGAAATTCTGCCCCAGAATGGTACATGGGGAGGTTGATTTTTTCCTTGAAGGATCGCAAATCCAAGATGTTTTGTTCATATAAACGGGAGTTGCGATCGCGGGTATTTTTCAGCCGCCGCAGAATATAAGTCAGTTTCAGCCGATAGGGTTCTTGGCGATAGCGAATCGCTGATTCCTCATAAATGTCTGGAAAGTTCAGTCGGTCTTGTTCTAAGGAGTCTAAAAGTTCCTGGGAAACTTCACTCCAGTGGAGGGAGACACTCAGAATTTCTACTAACTGCTCAATGGATTCAATGTATTTATCCAGGACTAGGCGCCGTTGGTAGCAAGCGGTTTTCCAGGTGACATCTGGGGTACAAAATGGGTTGCCATCGCGATCTGCCCCCACCCAGGAGCCAAATTTACAGAAATTATACTGCGGCGGTTTGAGGTAAGGGAAACAACTTTGCAAGGAACGTTTGAGTCGTTCATGCAGTAAGGGCAATACGTCAAACAGGACTTCCTCAAAGTAGTGCAACGTATAGTCCACTTCATCCATCACTGTGGGTTTGAACTGATGCAACTCGTCAGTCCGCCACCAGAGACGGATTTCTTCCGTTAGCTGATCCAGAAGCGTGTCTTCGTCCTCCGAATCCTCAAAGTCTAGCAACATTTGGGCATCCGCCAGTCGGTCTAGCTTTTGCAGCAGTTTGGCAATGCGCCGTTGCTTTGTCCGCAAGGTATGGCGCACGATTTCCGTGGGGTGAGCCGTAAACACCAACCGGACATCTAGTTCATCTAGCAATTTCTGGATTTGCTGCGGCGGCACATTCAAACGCAATAAATTGCTAAAGAGTTGGTTAAAGGTGCCTAAATCTCGCCGTTGGACTGGGTTGGTGGCAAAAATGCTCAGCTCCGATAAGCACTGATGGGAAATTGTCAGCTTTTCTGGCAACTCTGGAGAGGTTTTCGGTGTATCTCCCTGAGATAAGTCGTTCTCCACCGGCACCACACGGGGTGTGGTTTCAGATGATTTGAGCTTTTTGTTGGCTACCTGAGTCTCTCCATTGAGATGCGGGGCTGATTGACTAAAGCGGGAACTCGTTGGTTTAGCCCGTTGCAGACTATTGGGAAAATTGCGATCGCCTGAAGTCCGGTAAGCCAGTTGAGAGCGCTGATCGTAGTGCTGTTCAACGATGTTAATGATCTGAAAGTACAGAGCAAAAGCCCGAGAAAAACGAATCGCTTGCTCAATTTCCATTTGTTCCACGATTTTGAGAATCGGAAACGCTGAAAATTGGGTCGCTTGTCTCGCGGGAGAACACATCGAACGCATTTGATTCAGTTGCTCCACAAATTCTGCACCGCACTCCTGAGAAAGAACAAATTCCCAAATATCTTCTACAATTTTGAGGCGATGCCGCAGCAGAATTTCCGTGGGCGCTTCGCCAAGCGCCCCTACGTTGACTTGGGTGTCTGATGTTTGGGTAATCATAGACCGGGTTGATGGAGCTTACGCCATAATTTTACGAGCAATTCAACACAACCCACCACTTACTCTGGGTAAATCGTTTATAACTGATATAATTGTGCGGCTTTATAATTGTTTACTATCACAAATCACAAAGTCGATATCCGCGCCGTCGGCTGTTGCCCCTGGGAGATGCTTCGGCTGGGTCGAAATCTCCCAGAAGGCAAGGTCAATTATCTATTCTCCCTCGGTTAAGCTGGAATTAATGTTCTCTGACTATTGTTCAGGATTCGCGTCCGCTGCCACCGGAAAGTGGAGAACTGGGAGGCGATCGCCTCGAAAGATTTCTTCACTGGCTTGACCGAGGCTTTGTAAGCCATCAGCGATCGCTTTTCCGCCAACCAGTCCCAGTAACATGGGTACGGTTATACAGGCAATCAGGGACTCTGAAGCAATGTTGAGTTGCTTAAACATTTCCGCTGCATTAGCAGTCATCTCTGGTTGAGAATCAGGCTGAAACTTAGGCATTGATTCCTCCTGAAATTTTGGGGATAGTTTCAGCATACAACTATGCCAAAATTTCGTGGTTATTATGGTATCTCTGAAGGCACTCATTGGATAAGCAGTTATGTCACCCTCCCCGCATTTAACCCAATCACCGAAAACCGCCACCAGTCATTTATCTCTCAATGACTGGGCTACTCGCTGTGTCAATCTTCCCGGCGTTCAGGTGCAATGCTGGCAACGCCAGAATCTGTTGGATATTCTCTGCGAAGGGGAAGCTTGTCCAGAAGTGTCGATTGTGGTTGACCAGTTAACTCTTGGTCTTAAGCAAATCAATCTCCAGAATTTTTTGCCTTCAGGTTCTCCACCTGTGTTGGTGATTTGTGTTCACGGTCGGAGTTTCGGCCAAAAGCGCCCCAATTGGACTGTCCGACTCAATCCTCAAGACCCTGAGAGGGTCGCACCTCCTCCAGATTTGGAAACCACTCAGCGACCAACTAGGCAAAAAATTTCTCCAGTTTTGCCCCCTCCGTCCGAGGATTGGCACGCTGCCCGCGAAGGAAATCCCAAGGCGATCGCCGATTACCTGAGTCACGCCCTGAAGTCTTGGGGTTTAGGGGTTAAGGTGATTGTGAAAGTTCAAACCCTGGAATCATCACTCGCTTCCCCATCACCCTCGGCAGGGACAGAGGCAGCCGAGCCAAATCCTGCATCGGCTGCCCCTAATCCTTGGTCGGCTGTTTATCTGCATACTAAGGTGGAGGCGGTCAACTCTCAACCCCAAAAGCGTCTTTGGGTGGTTTGCCAGTCTGCTTATAGTCCAGAACCCTTGTCTATTGCCCCTTCCCTCGGCGCCCGCTTACGAGAATTGGATTTACAGGGCTTTAAAGATGCGGTGATTCTCGGTCAGGTGAGCGGAGAAAAACAGCCGGAATGGATTCTCCGGGTCGATTTGACCCCCGCAAAACTGATGCTCAAAGATTGGGCCAGGTGGGGAGATGTGGAAGCAATTACCCAACTGTTGCATCAACGGTTACGGGAAGCTTTACCGGGTAGTTTTGCTGAAGATTTACAGATTTCTGGGGTGCTGAAAGAATCGACCCTACATATCTTTTTGAGCGACCCAGGTTTTGCCATCGATTCAGCGGCTTATGGGACGGATTCGACGACTTTTCACAAGGAAGCAGTTAAGGCAGCGATCGCTCCCCTCCTAGAAACTATTGCCCCCCAGAATATCTATGGCGTCACTATCTATGGTCTCAGAGGTGATAAATCTACCAGTTCCCTGGATATGGATGCTACCCCCCTGTGGGTAGATTGGATCGATTTGCCCGCTTCTCGGTTTAGCCATCTTGCCCCCACGACGATGGAGTTAGCCCAGAATGGAGATTTGTCCGCCCTGACTTTTTTGATCGATCGCCTACTCCACCCGGATTTGGAAGAAAAACTCAATACCGGGGGAATACGGGTTTCCCTCCGTCAAAAAGCAGACCTGCTGCATATTCTGGTGGAAGCCCCCACCTGCCCCCCGCGAGCGATCGGAGCGAAAGTTGCCAAGTTTGTCGCTACTCTGAATCTGCCGCAAACCCTGGGAGTGCGCGTCTACGGCAGGCGAGCGGGACAAAAACAGCTTCAAAAAGCCCAGGGGCAATGGCGCTATGGCCTGGATTTTCAGTCCCGCTCGTCTCGCACGGAAACCATCCCAGAATTTACCGTTACCGAACCCGCATCTTTGGTGACGACTGCCGACTTGTTGCCCCAACCGGGCAATTTGGTGATGCATCCCGATCTCAACTCAGACGATTTACAATCTTGTCTGACTAAGCCACTCACCGTCAAACTTCGGAAAAAGAAAGAAGCATCTCCCAATCCTCTCCAGCAAGGGTTACTCCTCTCTGGGCTTTTTGTTCCCATTACCACTTCCCCCACTACCAACTTAACTTCGGCAAAAGTAACCATGATTTGGGGACTTTTGGGTTTATTGTTTACCCTGCAAGCGGATTGGTTATTGGCGGAACTGCTACAAATCCAGCAGTTCAAAACTAATCAAGCGCAGTGGCAAGCAACCACTGCAGTCTCTGAATCTTCAGCCCTGCTGCCCGCTTCAACCCAAATCGACAATCAAGAGTTGATGGATTTTACCGGAGCCAGTGACTCCGATTTAGGCAATATGAATTGGTCAAAGGCCGAGGACAACTCTGAAGTGTTTAACGCTTCTGGTTTTACTCAAGCTATGACCGGAGATGCTGAATTTTTTAGCCCCCGACTCGCGGAAAAGTTTAAATATCCTTCGTTTAATAGTCAGCAACTGGACGACCAATTGGCGATTTATGCTCAGTATGTGGCTGAGTATGGGGTGCCCGATGTGCTGATTGTGGGCAGTTCCCGCGCTCTACGGGGTGTCGATCCAGGGCATATGCATCGTCAACTTAGCGATCGCTATCCTAATCTCCGCATTTTTAATTTTGGGGTGAATGGTGCAACGGCTCAAGTAGTGGATTTGCTCGTGCGTCAACTCCTTGGGGCTAAACAGTTGCCTCGTTTAATTATTTGGGCCGATGGGGCACGCGCTTTTAATAGTGGTAGAAGCGATCGCACTTTTCAAATGATTACCGCCTCCGCAGGCTACAAAGAATTACAATTCGGTTCACCCCCGGCAATTTTGCCCCCAGAATCTAAATCAGGAAATTCTTTGGCTTCCTTAACCTCCACCCTCGCCGAACGAGCCAAAAAAGGCATCTCTTTCTCTGATGCCTACCAGCAACTTGACCGATGGCTTAATGAACAAGTCGGCTCGCTTTCTGCTACCTATTCTCAACGCCAAGAATTGCACAATTGGTTTGCCTATAGTCTCCGCAATTCTATTAGCGATCGACAGAAATCCGCTGATTCAACCAAGTCTCTTTCTTGCCAAAGTACCGATAAAACTGGGGACACATCTTTGGTTTGCGACTCGGCCTCAGACGGCACCGTAAATCCTTTAGATGCAATCACAATTACCGACGGTAAATCTATCAGTCACTTTAATGGTTTCCTGCCCATCAGCATTCAGTTCGACCCGAAGAGTTATTATGAGCAATATGCTTTCGTTTCTGGGGACTATGACGCTGACTATGAATCCTTTAGCCTTACGGGTCAACAAACTACAGCAACCATTAACTTACTTGACTTTCTCAACAAGCATCAAGTCTCACTGGTTTTTGTTAACACTCCCCTAACCGAAGATTATTTAGATCCGATTCGCATGAAACATGAAAGCGCCTTTCAAAAGTATATGTTAGGGCTGGCATTGCAACATGGATTTATCTTCCGAGATTTTAGTCAAGAATGGCCGAACGAGCATCAATATTTTTCCGACCCCAGTCACTTAAATGCCCTCGGTGCTCAAAGGGTTTCTGACCGCTTATCCCAAGATCCTTTAATTCCTTGGCCGAATTCTAAGACCCAATTATAAGGTCAAATAACGCCTAAATTGCTACCACAGAGTCCTCTGTGTTTCTCCGTGTCTCTGTGGTAAAAATTCCGCCAACTTTTTTCTCAAAAACTATTGACAACTCCGAAAGTATATTATATCATAGAGAAAATGTTAAAGTGGGAAAACGTGCCGACATATATATATTGTTCGTGGTTGTTTGTTGGTGGTTGATTGTTGATTGTTGACTCTGCCCTTCCGCACCTCTGCCGATGGCGGGCACCCCACACCGATGGCGGGCACCTCTGCACCTCTGCCCCTCCGCCCCACCTCTGTGGTAACATATAGCTAATTTCGCCTATACAAAAATCGGATTAAGCTTATGGCTATTCTCAACCTCAAACCTACCCACAAACCAGTAAAGTTATATTACGAAACATTACAAAACTTTGCTAAGTTGGGGGCAGCTAATGAAGGGGCAGTAAAAGTAGCTTTTGCTGATTTGCTCACCGCTTGTTGTCAGCAATTTAACTGGATATTGCTACAGGAAAATAGCCTAAAATTAACCGAGAAAAAGCGCATCCAAGTTGATGGGTTATTAGTTCGGCAAGATACCCTCAAACATGGGGTCTGGGAAGCCAAAGATACGGAAGATGATTTAGCCAAGGAAGTGCAAAAGAAATTTGCCAAAGGCTATCCCAAAGATAACATTATTTTTCAGTCTCCTGAACGGGTGATTATTTGGCAAGGGGGACAGCAAGTTTATGATGGGGATATCACTAAACCGGAAGTCCTGGTAGAAAGTCTTAAGCTATTTTTTGAATATCGCCCACCCCAGATCGAAAATTGGGAAAAAGCCGCCGCAGAATTTGGGGACAGAGTTCGCAGCTTAGGGGAAAAACTGGTTGAGTTAATTGAGGGGCAACGGAAAACCAATAAAAAATTTATTGATGCTTTTGATGGGTTTAGTAATCTTTGCCGTCAGTCGATTAATCCTAATATTTCTGATGCGGCAGTAGAAGAGATGCTGATTCAGCATTTACTCACGGAACGGATTTTTCGCCAGATTTTTAATAACCCTGATTTTACTAACCGCAATATTATCGCGGTGGAAATTGAGAAGGTGATTTCGGCTTTAACCTCTAAGTCTTTTAGCCGCGCCCATTTTTTAGCGGAGGTAGATTATTTTTATCGGGCATTAGAAGAAGCCGCCGCGACAATTAACGAGTATAGCGAGAAACAGCATTTTTTAAACACGGTTTATGAGAAGTTTTTCCAAGGGTTTGCGGTTAAGGTAGCGGATACTCACGGGATTGTTTATACTCCGCAGCCGATTGTAGATTTTATGGTGAAAAGTGTTGATGAGATTCTGCGAAAAGAGTTTAATAAATCTCTCAGCGACAAAGTGGTGCATATTCTGGATCCGTTTGTGGGCACGGGTAATTTTCTGATGCGGGTGATGCGGGAAATTAGAAAAACTGCTTTATCTTATAAATATGAGCATGAGTTGCACTGCAATGAGGTGATGTTGTTACCTTATTATATTGCTTCGATGAATATTGAGCATGAATATTTGACGGCAACGGGGCAATATCAGCCGTTTGAAGGGATTTGTTTGGTGGATACTTTCTCGGATCAAGAGTCGTTGCAATTGGATTTGTTTACTCCCGAAAATACCCAACGGGTGAAACGGCAGCAAAATTCGCCGATTTTTGTGGTTATTGGCAATCCTCCTTATAATGTAGGGCAGGAAAATGAGAATGATAATAATAAAAACCGGAAATATGACCAAAAGGGAGGGGTTGATCGACGGGTAGCGGAGACTTATGCTAAGGACTCGAAAGCGACTTTAAAAAATAAGCTTTCCGATCCTTATGTGAAAGCATTTCGCTGGGCATCGGATAGAATTAAAGATGAGGGAATTGTGGCATTTGTCAGCAATAACAGTTTTATTGATAATATTGCTTTTGATGGGATGCGGCAACATTTAGCCCAAGATTTTGACGCGATTTATGTTTTAGATTTGGGGGGTAATGTGCGAACTAATCCCAAGTTATCAGGAACGACTCATAATGTTTTTGGGATTCAAGTAGGGGTGAGTATTAACCTGTTGATTAAAAAGAAAGAAGGTCAAAAATCTCAATGTCAAATTTACTATGCAGCCGTGGGTGAGTTTTGGCGCAAAGAGGAAAAATATACCTATTTAGAAAAATCTCAGCATTTAGCTGGGGTTGACTGGCAAGAAATTAAACCAGACAAAAAAAATACCTGGTTAACCGCAGGGTTGCAGGCTGATTTTGAAACTTTTATCCCAATGGGAACTAAGGAAACCAAAGCAGCAAAGGGAGAAGCAACCGATACTATTTTTAAGATATTTAGTTTAGGAGTTGCAACTAATCGCGATGTTTGGGCTTATAATTTTAATGCCGATGAATTGGCTGCCAATATTCAACGGGCGATCGCAACTTATAATGAACAAGTGAGAAAATGGCAGGATTGCAAAGATAAATCTATTGGAGTTGATAATTTTGTCACCTATGATGATACTAAAATTAGCTGGTCTCGCGACTTAAAAAAATATTTAAAGCAAGGGATTATCGCAGAATATGACCCAGATTATATCAGAAAATCTCTCTATCGTCCTTTTACCTCTTCTTTTCTATACTTTGCTGCTTACTTAAATGATGTACGCGGTAAATTTCCCTACATATTCCCTACCCCGGAGACTGAGAAAGAGAATCGAGTTATTTGCTTAAGTGGTATCGGTAGTAGTAAGCCTTTTCATTGTCTGATGACTCCAATAATACCTTGCTTAGATATTTTAGAAAAAACCCAATGTTTCCCCTTCTATACCTACGATGAAGACGGAACCAACCGCCAAGAAAATATCACTGATTGGGCTTTAGATGCTTTTCGTCAAGAATACCAAAACCCCGCTATCAGTAAATGGGATATCTTCTATTATATATATGCCCTTTTACACCATCCCACCTATCGGGAAAAATACGCCGATAACCTAAAACGGGAATTACCTCGCATTCCCTACGCCCCAGACTTTGATAGTTTCGCCAATGCGGGAAAACGCCTGGGGGAAATTCATCTCAACTATGAACAACAACCGGAATATCCCCTAAAATTTATCGAAAATAATGAGGTTCCCTTAAATTGGCGGGTGGAAAAGATGAAGCTGAGTAAAGATAAAACCCAGTTAATTTATAACGAGTTTCTCACTTTAGCGGGTATTCCCCCGAAAGTCTTTGAATATCGTCTGGGCAACCGTTCCGCTTTAGATTGGATTATTGACCGCTATCAAGTAACCGTTGATAAAAGGAGTGGCATTGAAAATGACCCTAACCGCTTAGATGATGAACAATATATTGTCCGGTTAATTGGTCAAGTAATTACGGTTAGTTTAGAGACGGTGGATATTGTGAATAATTTGCCGTTGTTAGAATGATGGGGCGGGTAGGGACACGGCATTGCCGTGTCCCTACGGTTGTTAATTAGACAAGAGTACAAAATAATGGATTGATCCCCCCAACCCCCCTTAAAAAGGGGGGCTTTTTAGGGTAGGGACACGGCATTGCCGTGTCCTTATTGTTGTTAATTATCTGTGTTTCTGTGGTGAAAAAATTTGGCAGCGGATTGGCAGCGGATGGGTTGGTTGTTTGGGTAATTACAGCGATTTTCTCCGCGAGTAAACCACAAATACCTGTAGGGGCGAAGCATTCCGGCAGACAAATTATGGCTGAAAATATTGTAAGGGCGAAGCATTCCGGCAGAAGTTTGATGCTGAAAATATTAAATTAACTACCGGAATGCTTCGCCCCTACGGAATGCTTCGCCCTACCTTGGCAGCGGATTGGCAGCGGATGGGTTGGTTGTTTGGGTAATTAATCCGTTGGCAGCGGATGGGTTGGTTTTTTGGGTAATTATGTTAACGGTGAAAACCGATAGTTAACTGCCCGAATGCTTCGCCCCTACAAGTCAATTCCTTTGTGTCCCTTTGTGTCTTTGTGGTGAAAATTCATCGAGAATTAACTGCCGGGTTCTGGCGAAGCATTCGGGTAATTATGTTAACGGTGAAAACCGATAGTTAACTGCCCGAATAAGGGCGAAGCATTCGGGTAATTATGTTAACGGTGAAAACCGATAGTTAACTGCCCGAATGCTTCGCCCCTACAAGTCAATTCCTTTGTGTCCCTTTGTGTCTTTGTGGTGAAAATTCATCGAGAATTAACTGCCGGGTTCTGGCGAAGCATTCGGGTAATTATGTTAACGGTGAAAACCGAGAATTAACTGCCCGGTAAGCTTTCGCTATGCCGTCAGGCTTTATGCTTTGCCCCTACAAGCCGTAGGGTGGGACGAGACGCGGCGGTATATCAAAGCTAAGTCGGACTCATTCTGTGTTACATCAAGGGTTGTGGGTGCGGTCTTCTGGCTGCGATCAAGATTTAAGACTCAAAGCCTTACTAATTAACCACTTTCAAGGATGCCATAATTTTTTCTGTAAAAAGCAAAAAAAAAGTCTTACTTTAATGAAAAATCTGCCAAAATGGCAACACATTTCTAGGATGATCTGTTAACTTATTTGTAACCCCCAGAAGTTACCGTTTTTTGTGCTGGATTAGCATGGATCCACGATGTCAGGGGATGTCTCATATTAATCGGATCGGCAAGTCCGTTCAGGCTAATTCTGGCGGTTTCAGGTTTGCATCAAAGGTTGTAGGTGCAGCATTATTGCTGCGATCGAGATGTAAAAGTCAAGTTTTCACCAACTGACCGCTATCTGAAGTTTGAAGCGGTCAAATATCAGAATTTCAGGTGGCATTTATAACTGTTGTCAGCGATCGCGAGAAATTCCGCCAGCTATGGGAGGAGTGATTCTCCTGGGCTGCGGCGACGCGGCACTACGCGCAGGCTGCGCCAATCTCTTTCTCTTTTCCTGATATGGGTATGTTTTTATACCTTGTATCTCGTTTTTATCCGTATATTCCGCCAAAATCTCGGCAAAACATTTTGACTCTATGTATAAAAAAATACTTGATTCAGAAAAATTTACCAAAATAATGCAACACTTGATCTTTCGCGTTTTCTCGCGTAGCGCAATCCCCCTAAATCCGCAGTTCCCCCTAGTCTTAAAAAAGGGCGGACAGCTTGATGAAGGGGGACTTTTGACATATAGCACTCGCCAAGAGGGTTAGGACAATTTCGGAGGACTGGCTAAAGTCCTAGACAT
The DNA here is from genome assembly GCF_040564635.1 of Planktothricoides raciborskii GIHE-MW2. NCBI lineage: Bacteria > Bacillati > Cyanobacteriota > Cyanophyceae > Oscillatoriales > Oscillatoriaceae > Planktothricoides > Planktothricoides raciborskii. Next base: position 225,969 of record NZ_CP159837.1, on the reverse strand, counting down.
CCGCAGGCCAAATATCGTGCTGCGTCAGGGTCGCTAATACCAGCGCCCCATTTCAGTGCCCAATGATGGGGTTTGCTTTAGCTTGCCGGAGGCGGTATTTGTCACCGTTGCGGCGCGGGCTTTGTCATTTTTGAATCGCGAAGGAATTTATGGTAACAAATCAAGGGATTTCCTTGAGTCGCGAAGCTCTTGGCGCGGCGACGGCTAAGTCGTTCGCCCGAATGAATTTCCCAGAAGGCGATCGCGGCGTAGAGAACCGCCTGCACCCCCACCTGATGCAGGCAGAGGAGAATAACCATGCATTCAGCCAAAATCAGCACACCCTAACACAATTCAAGCAAATCTTGGATCGTATGGGGGCAATTATTGTGGTGATCGATGAGCAGGTGCAGTTCATGACTCAACGGGCAGAAAAACTGTTAAGCCAGTATTTTTTAGCGCGTGGCCCACACTCATTGCCAGAACCCTTACACCATTGGTTCAAGCATCAGATTGCACAACTCACATTCAATGAAAATGTATCCTCCTGTTTACCCTTGCAGATGGAGCAAGCAGGACGACAGTTGAGCGTCCGTCTGATTCCCCACCCGATCAGGGAGCAGTATCTTATCCTCGTGGAAGAACGAGAACTGCCATCCTTCTCGATTTCGGCTCTGGAATTGCTAGGACTCACCAAACGCGAGGCGGAGGTACTGTTTTGGATTGCCAAGGATAAAAGCAATGCCTCAATTGCTAGAGTGCTGGGTTGCACTGAGGGAACGGTGCGAAAACATTTGGAGCATCTTTACGCAAAGTTGGGTGTGCAAACTCGAACGGGTGCTGTGATGGTGGCACTGGAAAAGTTGGGGCTGATCAAAGGGTAGTTTGTTGCAATATCTTCATAATCCTATACGCAGATCGTCGTATTGCCTCCCCAGTTTATTTTGGGCAGAATTAGATCAAAGGCGGTCATCCAGCTTTTGAAAAGCTGCTTAGACAAACTGTTTAACATTACTTCTCATTGATGGATCAAAAATGTTTGTCCGAAGGAGAACATAATCTATGCCTACGCCATTCAATAACGAGGAATTTACTTTTACCAATCCCGACGGCAGCACCATCCAAGTCAGGGGTTCGGGTAACCAGTATTACGCGGTCTTTGAAACCCTTGATGGTTTTACCGTGGTTAAAGACCCTGACACGGGTTTCTACAAGTACGCGCAGCTTTCCGATGACAAAAATGAGCTTTTGCCAACGGATGCCAAAGTGGGTGAGCTAGACCCACAAAGCTTAGGGCTTCAGCCACACATCCGCATCCGACGGGATAGTGCCAAACAAAAAGCTCTGAGCGCACCTATGCAGCAAGGAGAGGCAAGCCGCTGGCAAGTCCGTCGTCGGCAAAAAAAGGCTCAGTTACGGGGAATAATGCCGACGACGGGGCCTGATGCGTTGCCACTCGCAACTGTCACCACTGGTAACTATGTCGGGTTATGTATCTTGATCAAGTTCCCCGACGTTTCCGCAACCATTTCCCAGCAAGAGGTAAGCAACTTCTGTAACCTACCGGGCTACAACGGGTTTGGAAATAATGGGTCAGTACGCGATTATTTCTACGACAATTCGCGGGGTAAATTAACTTACACCAATGTCGTGACCCAATATTATACGGCTGCCCATAACCGCTCATACTACACCGACGAGACGATTTCCTATGGTATTCGAGCCAGGGAACTGATCGTTGAAGCACTCAATTACCTCAAATCCCAAGGTTTTAACTTCAGTCAGCTTACCAGCGACAGTAGCGGCTATGTCTATGCCTTGAACGTGTTTTACGTCGGACAGAGGGTTAATAATTGGGCTAAAGGGCTTTGGCCACACTCCTGGAGTTTAGCTTCACCCTACGATGTCGGAGGGAAGAAGTTGTATGACTACCAAATCACCAATATCGGTAGTGAACTGACTTTGGGAACCTTCTGTCATGAAAATGGCCACATGATCTGCGATTTTCCTGATTTCTACGATTATGGCTACGAATCTTATGGAGTAGGTAATTATTGCCTCATGGCTTATGGCGGAGATGATAAAAACCCAGTGCAAGTCTGTGCCTACTTAAAAAATGAGGCGGGCTGGGCGACAAAGGTGGTGTCCATAACTCCAGGTATGACGGCGAGCCTCTCTGCTGCCAACAATGACTTTTACGTCTATGCCAAAAACGCGACGGAGTATTTCATCATCGAGAACCGGCAAAAGACAGGTCGAGATACTTCGTTACCTCATGCGGGACTGGCTATCTGGCACGTTGACGAACAGGGGAGCAATAACAATGAACAGATGACTCCCAGCGAACACTACGAATGTTCTTTGGAACAGGCCGATAACCGCTTCGATCTGGAGAAAGGTGTTAATGGGGGCGATAGCACAGATCTGTTCCTTGCCCCGTATAAGACTGAGTTCTCTGATACCACAAGTCCCAGCAGCAAATGGTGGGACGGTAGCAACTCTGGTTTGAAGATCGCCCAAATTTCTGCATCTGGTTCCACCATGACTTTCCTTAGCGACGACTTTAGTGGTGACGATCGCACCGACGTGCTGTTCTACTGCGCCAGCGACAGCAACTGGTGGCTCGGTCGCAGCGACGGCCAGTATCTCAACTGGTGGTTTGCGGGCAATACCGCTGGGTTTGGCAACCTCACACGCGATGAGATTCGGTTTTTTAGCGGCGACTTTAGTGGTGACGATCGCACCGACGTGCTGTTCTACTGCGCCAGCGACAGCAACTGGTGGCTCGGTCGCAGCGACGGCCAGCGTCTGAACTGGGGTTTTGCCGGCAATACCGCTGGGTTTGGCAACCTCACACGCGATGGAATTCGCTTCTTTACCGGCGAATTTAGTGGTGACGGTCGCACCGACGTGCTGTTCTACTGCGCCAGCGACGGCAACTGGTGGCTCGGTCGCAGCGACGGCCAGCGTCTGAACTGGGGGTTTGCCGGCAATACCGCTGGGTTTGGCAACCTCACACGCGATGGAATTCGCTTCTTTACCGGCGAATTTAGTGGTAACGGTCGCACCGACGTGCTGTTCTACTGCGCCAGCGACGGCAACTGGTGGCTCGGTCGCAGCGACGGCCAGCGTCTCAACTGGGGGTTTGCCGGCAATACCGCTGGGTTTGGCAACCTCACACGCGATGAGATTCGGTTTTTTAGCGGCGACTTTAGTGGTGACGGTCGCACCGACGTGCTGTTCTACTGCGCCAGCGACGGCAACTGGTGGCTCGGTCGCAGCGACGGCCAGCGTCTGAACTGGGGGTTTGCGGGCAATACCGTTGGGTTTGGGTCCCTCACACGCGATGAGATTCGGTTTTTTAGCGGCGACTTTAGTGGTGACGGTCGCACCGACGTGCTGTTCTACTGCGCCAGCGACGGCAACTGGTGGCTCGGTCGCAGCGACGGCCAGCGTCTCAACTGGGGGTTTGCCGGCAATACCGCTGGGTTTGGCAACCTCACACGCGATGAGATTCGGTTTTTTAGCGGCGACTTTAGTGGTGACGGTCGCACCGACGTGCTGTTCTACTGCGCCAGCGACGGCAACTGGTGGCTCGGTCGCAGCGATGGCCAGCGTCTCAACTGGGGGTTTGCGGGCAATACCGTTGGGTTTGGGTCCCTCACACGCGATGCCATTCGCTTCTTTAGCGGCGATTTTAGCGGTGACGGTCGCATGGAACTCGCTAAGGCCGCGATCTCGCTAAGACTTCCACAACCTCAGCCCCTCGCGCAACTAAGGTAGGACTTACATAGAAACCAGGTTTTTTTCCCAGGAATCTTTACCTTATCCCTCTTATTTCACTCTGGAACAAGAAAAATCAGGGCAAAATGTTCAACTGTCGATAGAGCGATCATTTGCGCGTTTATTTTCTCGCCCGAATGGCTGACATCAAGATTTTTGAGAACAGTGTTATGTTGCAAGCATACCAGATTATTTTCTGGCAAAGTTGACAAAAGAGGGATACGGAGATTGTCGTATTTTCACTGGATCTAATTTAGGTAAAGATTGAATCATAAAACTTGGCAATATTCAAGCCTTTATCCCTCATGTAAATTCCAATAAAACTAGCAGGTTTAACACGAATTCAAGCCTGAAGAAGTCAAGTTTTTTTAGGGTTTTTCAAAAGCATTACCAAACAGGAGAAATTTCAATTGTAGGAAAACGTCGTGGATGACAAATATCTAATTCAAAAACTCACTTCCTTATCAACTCAAGTTGAGGCCGATTTCAAAACTACACTCTCACCTGGGATGTGGCAGGTCAAGTGCATTCTAACTGATACATCCACCTCCATCCGCACCCCTGAAGTCCGCGATCTAGCACGGCAGGAACATCTCTGGAACATCATTACAACTTGAGTGAGGATAGCTGACAAAGTTGTGAAGTTGAACGAGCCATTGGTGTCGATCGCTACAAACAGTCCTGTAAAGCGTAGGAGGAACGCTTCAAAGGTAACTTTACTTTCAAATCGACACCGAATGGCAACGGCGATCGCAAAATAGGCGTAGAATAGGCGATCGCTTTCTGACTGACCCATAGGGGAGGGCAATGCTTGTCCTCCCCTATTCCAACAATTCTACTTATCAGTATGTATCTACAACACCTACAAAAATGGTAAAGGTAGAACAAATTATGGTAGAAAAAATTGATGATCTGATTAAACGAGCTAAAAAGCATGGCAAAGGTGCAGGACGCATACAGTTAGGTCACTATAGAGCCGCTACTGTTAATGAACGGTGGCATTATGGGTTGACTTTGATCGCCGCAGCACTTAGTGCAGTGGTGGGTACTTCAATTTTTGCCGATTTGCCGCAAAAGAACCGAATTGTGCTTAGTATTGCCTCGATTTTAGCGGCGGTATCAAGTGCTCTTCAAGGCGGTTCAAAATTTGCTGAGAAAGCTAAAGAACACCATGATGCTGGAGCAGACTATGGAAGTCTAAGACGGAAAATAGATGTACTTTGTTTGTGTCTTGAGGCTGGGGATGTTACTAGGAAACAAGCATTAGAGGAGTTAGAAGAAATTAGTAAGACTTTTACATCTCTTGCTCACCAGTCACCAGTTTTGTCCGAGCGAGCGTACAATGCTGCGGTCAAAATTTTTGATAAAGATCACCCACAATACAACGATTCATCTAATGTAGTCCTGGTTCTGGCAAATCCAGCACAGATACTTAAGCCCAGTGGCGATAAAAACGCAACTCAGCAGCCTTCGTAGGGTGGGTTAGACGCGGCGATGATTTTGGCATAAAAGCGATTTGGTGGTTGATTGTTGATTGTTGATTGTTGCTGGTTGTTTGTTGTTTGTTGTTTGTTGTTTGTTGTTTGTTGATTGTTGTTTGTTAATTATTCTCGTTTCGTTTCCTGCTCCTCTGCCCCTGTGTCCCAACACCGATGGCGGCCCCACACCCTCCGCATGGTGCGTTACGGCTGGAATAGAGGTTAATTGTTTATGTCAAAATTAGTTGCCAGCCTAACACACCCTACATTTTGCTACGTTTTGCCGATCAGGGCGAAGCATTCGGGTAATTACGTTAACGGTGAAAACCGAGAATTAACTGCCCGAATAAGGGCGAAGCATTCGGGTAATTATGTTAACGGTGAAAACCGAGAATTAACTGCCCGAATGCTTCGCCCCTACAAGTCAATTCCTTTGTGTCCCTTTGTGTCTTTGTGGTAAAATATGCCCATAATTCTCTGATAGAAGCAATGAAAACATATTTTGTATCCCCTGATGGGAATAATAATAACCCTGGTTCCATCGCACAACCGTTTCAAACTATCCAAAAATGCGCTGATGTTGCTAAACCGGGAGATACTTGTTTCATTAGAAAAGGGATCTATCGAGAATTGGTGCAACCCAAAAATTCCGGTTTGCCCAATGCACCAATTATTTTTCAAGCTTACAACGGCGAAAAAGTGGTGATTTCCGCTGCAAGAAAGCTGGAAGGGCAATGGCAAGAACATGAAAATGGGATTTATAAAATAAAGTTAGATGCAAGTTGGGATTTAGGGGTTGGTCAAAATCAACTATTTTTTGATGATTTAATGATGATTGAAGCGCGTTGGCCTAATATTAACCGCGCTGTTGATTTAACCCGCGATCGCCATATTATTTCTTCTGGGGGTAATTTTCTGGGAGAGGCGATCGCCTCTACAAAAAAAGATCATTATGAAGCATCAGCTTATTATAAATCCTCGGAATTAAAACAATTTGCTTCCGGCTTTTGGAATGATGCTTATATTAGCTTTATCCCCGGTCACGAATGGTGGGGAAATGTGGGAACTATTACCCAATCAACTCCGGGACGAGTAGAGTTTGAATTTGATTTTCCCATGTCCTGGCTAAATTATCATCAACCCTCTGGTGACGATCCTTTTTATATCTGGGGAAACTACCAAGCCTTGGATGCCGAACAAGAATGGTTTTTTGATACCAAAGGCACTCAGGGAGAACCCTATACTTTATATTTTAAACCCCCTGGGGGGACTATAGAAAATCACACTATTGAATTAAAGAATAAGGCAGAAATTTTTCAACTAGGCGATCGCTCTCATATCCATATCAAAAATATCGATTTTTTTGGCGGTTCGATTACCATGAATGCCAACAGTTACTATAATATCTTAGAGGTAATTACTTCGCAATATGCCGGTCATGGTCACGGTTTTGGCAGAGTTTACCCAGCAATTAAAATTGAGGGAAATAACCATAAACTAATTAACTCACAGGTGGGCAAAACCGCCGCAGAAGCATTACAAGTCCGAGGCAAAAACCATAAAATCTATAATAACGTTTTTCACGACAGTGGTTATAACTCTGCTATTTCTGATGGCATTCAATTTTATGGCGATGCCAGGGATATTTTATTTAGCAATAATACGGTTTTTAACAGCGGTGGCGTCGGTATTTCGGCAACGTTGAAAAATTCTCAGATTATCTATAATCATGTTTGGAATATCGGTCGGCAAAAAACCGATACAGCGGGGATTAATAGTTGGAATGGGGGAGACGCAGAAGGGACAGAAATTGCCTATAACCTAGTCCACGATGTTTGGGCTTATTTGGATAATACCCAACATAATGGGGGGGCAGGAATTCGTTTAGATTCCGGGGGCAGTCCGTTGGGTAATTCTAATTATAAAATCCATGATAATATTGTTTTTAATACTTCCACTAGAAATAGTATCGCCATTTGGGGTTTAACCCCTGGTAACCCTAATTATGGAAATGCCCAGATTGATGTCTCTAATAATACATTAGATAATAGCATTCTCCTATTTGATGCGGATGGGCGATCGCACGCGGGAACTATTGTGCGAAATAACCTGGCGGTAAAACATGAATTAGTCACCACATCTAAGCCGAAAATTCCTGATGGCACAACCGTAGAATATAACTTATTTTTAAACCGAGTAGAAAATAATTTTGCCCCAATAGATGCTAAATTGCCTAGGGTAAAATCTCTGCCCAGCAAGTTTTTGCCCGTACTTGATTCTGGGGAGGTTTTTCTGCCATTTACTCAGGCTTCGGTACAAATAAGTGATGCCGCAAATCCCATTGTCGGCGCTAATTACTTCCTTCCTGGTGCCTTAATTACCGAACCAGACTTAGCAAAACTTAAAGCTATTTTTAACCCCCAAATACCGGATAAAATAACTCTAGTTAACTTGCCATTAGGCCGAATTTTACCAGAGACTTTCCGCTTGAAAGTTGGAAATGCTAATCAGTCGGTTAATTGCGTTACTTTAATCGAAAATAAGGGTGAAACCACGGCTAATTGCCAGATAAATCAAGCTAATTCCCCGGAAAATCAAACTATCTCTGTCAGTCTCGACGGTAATACATTTAAAGCGATTAACTTAAGCATAGAAGTAAGCCCAGAAAAGCCACCATCAACCTCAATGCTATTTCCTCCGTACTCAGGGGCGATCGGGATTCTGGTATTAGGGACTATTTTTATAACCAGTATTAGTTATTATTTCCGCCGCTAATTTGCGCCATTTACCTAAAAAATACCTCTAAAAATCCTTTGTGTCTTGGTGGTGAAAATTCATCGAGAATTAACTGCCCGAATAAGCATTCGTAGGGTGGGACGAGACGCGGCGATAGTTTTGGCATAAAACGGATAACCTTTATGCCGCATGGAAATAATTCTAATCTTTTTATCTGGATAACGTTGAGATAAACCCCAACCCAGAGATGCCGCAACGGTGGTTTTTCCTACCCCACCTTTGCCGCTTAACATGACTAGCTGAAGATGATTTAACATATCAATCACTTTAATGGATAAAACTGGAGGGATAAAACTGGAAGAAAAACAAAAGTTTACCCATAGTCACCATATCGGTAAAAACATCATAAATGCAATATCCATGATTCTAAATTCCTTTTTTATGGGCAATAGGAATTTCTATGATAAACTCTGTGCCTTTGCCGAGAGTCGAATCACAGTTAATTTTACCTCGGTGTGCTTCCACGATAATCTGATAACTAATAGACAGACCTAAACCCGTCCCAGACCCAACGGGTTTCGTGGTAAAAAAGGGATCGAAGATTTTTTTGACGATTTTGTTGTCTATCCCACTGCCATTATCAGCAATTCTAATTGTCACCAAGTTGGTATCTGTCACCTCTGTGCGAATTCTAATCGTCGGGATATAGTCAGATTGATTTTGGCCGGGATTCATTCTCAACGCATCACAAGCATTACTTAGTATATTCATAAACACCTGATTAAGCTGAGATGGGTAACAGGAAACTTTGGGCAATTGTCCATATTCTTTCCCTACCTGAATTTCCTCAAAGCTGCCCGGTTTTCCTTTCAACAAAGGTCGTAAAATCATTAAAGTAGACTCGATGCCTTCGTGAATATTTACGGGTTTCATCTCAGCTTCATCTAAGCGGGAGAAATTCCGCAGGGATAAGACGATTTGCCGGATGCGTTCAGCGCCAATTTTCATCGACGTGATAATCTTCTGTAAATCCTCTCGGATAAACTCTAAATCTATTGCCTCGATTTCATCGGCAATTTCTGGTACTGGTTCGGGATAATGTTCCTCATAAAGAGAGATTAAATTTAATAAATTTTCAACATATTCTTGGGTGGGATTAAGATTGCCGTAAATAAAGTTAACTGGGTTATTAATTTCGTGGGCAACTCCCGCGACTAATTGCCCCAGGCTGGACATTTTTTCACTTTGAATCAGGTGGGCTTGGGTTTTTCTCAACTCAGTCAGAGTTTCTTTGAGGTGGAGATTTTTTTCATTGAGTTCTTGAGTGCGTTCCCGAACTTTTTGTTCTACGGAAGCATATAACAAAGCATTCTCCAAAGAAATCGCTGCTTGGGAAGACAGCAGTCGCAAAAGTTCTAAGCGATCGGCAGTAAACGCCCCAGAAGTTAAGTTATTTTCTAAATAAAGAATCGCCAACAATTGACCAGCATTAACAATCGGCGTGCAGAGGAGAGATTTGATCTGATGCTCCATGATATAATTGTCAGTGGCAAATCGGTTGTCTTTGACCGCATTGCTTAAGACTACATCAGAACGAGTGCGATCGACGTAGTTGATTACAGCGATCGGTAAAGTATCTTCGGAAATCCGCCGCATATGTGATAATTTAGTCGGATAATTTTCGAGGATGACTTCTTCGTGGCTAATGGAAGCTTCAACGGCGATCGCAAATTTGACTTGACTTGCTTCTGTGGGGGAATGTAAAATCAAACAGCCTTTTTGTGCTCCCGCGTTTTCAATCAAAATTTTCATTAAATTCGCCAATAACTTATCTAAGACAATTTCACTAGAAATCGCTTGATAAGCTTTAATCACTGAAGCTAAATCTAAAATTCCCGAACCCCGACTCCCAGAGGTAAAAGTCGCCGTTGTCACCAAGGGACTAAAAGGATTATCCACTTGAGTTAAACTGGGTAACTGGGGATAAGTTTGTTCTAACTGTTCAACTTTACGTTTTGCCCCCCAACGTTGATAACCATAGTAAGCTTCAACTAAATGACTTTGAGCATATTTTTTATATCCCTGATTTAACCAGAATTTCGCTGCCAATTCGTTGGCTAAAGCTTGATGTTGAATAAACTCATTTTCTTGGGCAGATTTAATCGCGCTATCGTAAGCTGCGATCGCCTCCAGGTGTTTGGCGGTAATCCGATATATTTCGGCTTGCAACAGCAAATATTGATGCTGGAAATTTTCGGCACAATTGGTTTGCCACAGTTGTAGATTTGCCAAAGCGTCTTGTAACTTGGCTAAATATTCTGGCCGATCATTTGGGGATAATTGGCAATACAAACCAGCCCAAGTCATCGCCGAGTAAAACGTATAATCAGCGAAGGGTAATAGTCCCTGAACATAAGGTAGCAATGGTTCGATAGAATTGGCGCAATCCCAGGCAGCATTTAAATCGCCATAAAGGTAGAAAATTTGTAATTTTCTAATCTGATAAATACAGAGAGCATAAATATTTTGATGCGCCTCACAAGTGGCTATGTAGTCAGCTTCATTCAGTTGATTGGTGGCAAAGGATAAGAACTCTGGAGTCAGTTTGGTTAGATTCCACAAACATAGATCCAGTCCTTGGAGTAAATCGGTAGATAGCTGATTTTGGGTCTTTTTCGTCAGTTCTAAATACCGGGGAACTTCTGCCAGCAAATGATTGAGATTTTTTCCTTGAAAAAACGCATTGCAGGCGGTATTATGTAGGGCATAGCCAGCATATTCTAAGTCCCCACATTCTAGGGCAGCTTGATAGGCTTCATAGTTCATCAAATTACACTCTTTAATATGATTAAACCAATACAAGACACTATTGGCTAACCCTGTCGCTGCTTTACATTTTAAATCTCGCGCATCCCATTTATCAATTAAGCCCATAGCAAGTTGACCAAACTGGTATGCCGATTGATAATCTCCAAACACAGAAACGAGCATAATGCCATAGTTGGTCAGACAGATACAAGATTCTGGGGTGCTGCCATAAGCTAGGGATATATTCACTCCTCGGACAAAAATAATTGTCCAGAGTTGCAGGTTAGTTAAATAGGTTGGTGCGCCCAAATTTGTTAATACTTTTAAGGCAATTTTTTTCTCTGTACTGGTCATTTCTGGTTCATGGAGAATCGAGCTAATTTGCCGATTTTCCCACTGTTGTTTGGCGGCGGCAAATTCAGCGGCGATCGCCTCTGGAAAATTCTCTTGAGGCAGTTCCACCCCCAACAATTTCAGGGCTTCTATCCCCGCATCTACCGCTTGTTGATACTTAGCCTGTAAGCTGTATTGTACCACTAGGAGATTATATACCTCAGCCTTTTCCATCACTGACTTAGCTTGGGCTAAGGTTTGGTTAATATAGTGTTCTGATGTGATAAAATCCCCGCTTAAATACTCAATTTCTGCTAAGTTCTTATATAAAGCAAAAGTTAAATCATAGTGTTCGTGCCAGGTATTTCCTGGCAATAACTCAACCCCGGCACTTAAGTAATCTTTTGCCGCTTGGTAAGCGGTGGCATCTTTGGCTTTTTTCGCCGCTGTTAAATTTAAAGCCGCTAATTCCAGTTTTTCCTCTGTTGCGGTGATTAACTCGCGACCCACATTCAGATGATCCACCAGTTCAAAGGCGCGATCGAGGCGATATTCTACGGGAGTATTCATCAAAAACATTCGGCCAATTTGTAGATGCACCGCTTTTTTCTGGGAATCATCAATTAAGGCATAAGCCGCTTGCTGCACCCGGTCGTGCAAAAACTGATAATTGAGCACTAACAAAGGAAAATTAAACAGTTGTTCTTGAGTAAACTGTAAATCAGAAATTGGCTGAATTAAATCTTCTTTAATCCCAGGCCAAAGGTCATGGAAAGTCCCCACGGCTTCTTTGCCATGAATTAAAGATATGGTGTTTAAATCAAATTGGTTGCCTAGACAAGCCCCCAGGCGTAAAACTTGTTGAGTACCTTCAGGCAGTTTTTGGAGTTTTTGAATCATTAACTCCACTACATTATCCGTAATTCCCACCGCTTCAATTTCCCGGATATTCCATTGCCAACCCCCTTTATCGTCGGCGTAAAGAGGTTTAAAGGTGAGCAATTTTTCTTGATATAAGGTTTTGAGGAATTCCGCCACAAAAAATGGGTTGCCCTGGGTTTTGCGTAAGACCAACTGGGCTAAAGATTCGAGTAATTCAGGCTGTTTATGTAAAGTGTCTGCAATGAATTGAGTAATTTGTTCTAGGTTTAAGGGAGATAAATGATGCTGAATAATGATCGCCTGTTCGTGACGCAACATATCAATAGTCATCATTAAAGGATGAGTCGAACTGACTTCATTATCCCGATAGGCCCCAATCAAGCAGAGATATTTGGTGCGATCGTCGCTCATCATCAGCTTAATTAACTTCAAACTCGCGGAGTCAGCCCATTGTAAATCATCCCAAAAAATTACCAAGGGATGCTCTTTTGAGCAAAAGACATGAATAAAGTTTTGAAACACTAAATTAAAGCGATTTTGGGCTTCGGCGGGTTTGAGAACTGGCACCGCAGGCTGTGGGCCGATAATAAACTCAATTTCGGGAATTACATCAATAATAATTTGAGCATTATTTCCCAATACCCCTAAGAGTTTTTCTCGCCATTTTTCCAGGACTTCCTCGCTTTGACTTAACAACAAGCTGACCAACTCAGAAAAAGCTGATACTACTGCCGAGTAAGGAGTGCCGCGCTGGAATTGATCAAATTTCCCGGAAATAAAATATCCGCCTAATTGAACAACGGGCTGATGAATTTCCCGAATTAAGGCAGACTTGCCAATTCCTGAATATCCGGCCACTAAAATCATTTCTGTCGCCCCCTGACTCACTCGTTTAAATGCGGCGAGTAAGTCGGCAATATCTTGGTCGCGGCCATAAAGTTTTTCGGGAATTTTAAAGCGATCAGAAATATCTTCACTGCCCAATTTAAATGGCGCAATTTTTCCCGTTTCTTGGAGTTGGGTTAAACAATTTTCTAAGTCTGCTTGTAAACCCCAAGCACTTTGATATCGGTCTTCAGGAGTTTTGGCTAGTAATTTGAGAATAATTTCTGAAATAATTTCCGGAATTTCCGGTTTTTTAGCGTGGGGAGGGATGGGTTCTTTCGCCAAATGACAATGGATTAATTCCATTGGATCCGTGGCATCAAAAGGCAGGGTTTTGGTGAGGAGTTCATATAAAGTTACTCCCAGGGAATAAAAGTCCGTGCGATAGTCAATCAGAGAGTTAATTCGACCTGTTTGTTCGGGAGAAATATAAGCAAATGTTCCTTCTAAAGCCGATTTTTTTGTGGGGTGAATTTCGTGGTTTACCGTGGTGGCGATGGTAAAGTCAATAATTTTGACTTGTCCCGTGACGGGATTTAAGACAATATTAGCGGGATTTATATCTTTATGAATAATGTTTTTGGCGTGAATTATACCTAGATTTTTAATAATTTTAATAGCTAAGGTGAGAAAACCGACTAAGGTCAATTGTTGGGATTCCATTAAAATTCTTAAAGATTCTCCACCAAAATCTTCCAGAATCATTACCCATTGATTTTGATATTGTTGTAACTCGTAGGCGCGAACAATTCCCTCAAGATTCAGTTGGCGAATAATTTCATATTCTTGTTGATATCGCTGTACCTGTTCTTCTGTGGGGTATTCTTGCTTAAGAACTTTAACAATCACAGGTTGATTGTCTTCTTGCCGACGCCCTCGATAGACTAATGAGTTTGCGCTTTCATAAATGCGAGCAAGAATTTGGTATCCAGGAATGTTTATCATCGTTTTATTCTCCATTGGAGAAAGATTAGTTAGGTCTAAGTTAGGTTTAAGTTACGATTTGTTTGCGTCCGTTAGATGCAACCCAATAAGGAGATTAATAACCAGTTTACCTATTAGAAGTAATTGTACAGCAATTTTTTGAGTGACGGTATGTGGTGGGGCTTCCGGGGCTTCCGGGGCTTCCGGGGCTTCCGGGGCTTCCGGTGCGGGGGAGAAGTTAAAAGTCGTAGGGGCTTTCTGGCCATTCGCCCGTACAAAAGTCGTAGGGGCGAATGGCCATATAGCCTGACGGCATGGCCTCCGCAAGGACGTCCGTACAAAAGAATTGTCACTATTGACTATTCACTATTCACTATTCACTATTCACTATTCACTCTTCCCCACACCCCACACCCTACACCCCACACCCCAAGTTTATAAGCTGGTCAAGACACAAAGTAGTAGGGCTTCAGTCCATTCGACTACGGCGCCGTAGGTGTCTCCGGTGTGACCGCCAATTTTATGGTTAATCCAGGCGCCTTTGAGGATGGCGATCGCACTGCCGCCCATAGCCATACCGATCGCCAGGATCCAGTGGCTCGGATCGACCATGAGTTGCACGAGGCTTAAACTTAGCAGGAGCAAAAATCCGGGCAGCAAATCGATGGGGCGATAAATTTCTTCTTTGTGAATGGCGCCTTTGCCGGTGGCTTTGATGTAGGGGTAGCGAACAATGGCGACCAGTTGCCCCCAACGACCCCAACCGGCAGCGGCCATAATTGCGAGACCCCGATATTCTGACAATTCGGAGAGGGCGGCGGTTTTTAAGAGGACAACGGCGATCGCGGCCATCACCCCAAAAGCCCCAGTCAGACTATCGGCCATCACTTCCAGGCGTCGTTTGGGGTCAGACACCGCCAAGCCATCAGCCATATCCATCACCCCATCTAAATGTAAACCTCCCGTAATCCAAATCCAACAGATAACTACTAAAGCACTCCGTGTTAATACGGGCATTTCTAATAATTGCAACCAGGCGTCAAGTAGGCCAACGATCGCCCCGATCGCCACGCCGATTAAAGGGGCAAACCGGGCAATGCCGCGAAATTCGAGAGTCCAGGACATGGGGACGGGTAAGCAAGTATAAAAGGCGATCGCCGCCGCCACAATTGAGCCTTGATGACGCACGAATTCAAGGGTTTTAGCTATTTGTGGATAATCTTTCATATAAATTATGCTCGATCAGCTATTTTACTGATGTCTAAAATTCTCGTTTATGCCAGAATTGTATCTATCGAGAAGACTATGCAGACGATGACGCGCAGGCAGCCTGTAAACTGTCCTTAAATGCGCCACCGGAAATCTTGTTGAAGATTAATAGGTAATATATCCATGATTTACAACCGATCCAATGATACGGTGCCTGCACCGTGTTTAATCGACACTGGCATCTTAGTTAACAAGCAGGATATCATCAGACTTTTGTCGGACTTGACTCATGTCCAATATATTCATTGGCAAGATGGCGAACTAAAAAGTCAAGGAGAAGGATATATCCTGGATGTGTTTGCCGACCCGCAGCGATCGACCTTAATCGCCAATCATGCGGTGTATATCAATGTTTATAGTTTTGATTATTTGGAACTAAAACAGTCTGCTAAGGCGGAAGCTTATTTTGATTTGGTGCAAGAGGGACTGCTGCTGCGCCTGACTCCTTTATCCAACCCCCTGAAACAAGAATGCTCTAGGGCTGAAGATAACCTAGACCTGGAAACAATGGTAGCGGAACTGCTCACAGCCAAGCTGGATGCCGAACAAGATGATGATGAATTTTTGCCATTTTAAGCCCAAGTATCGGCTATAATTGATTGTTTCGTGACTGTATTTCAATGAGACAATTATTGTGGGCGAAGATTTACGCGAAGATTTGGGCAATAATTTAGGCAATAATTTGGGCAATAATTTAGGCAATAATTTAGGCAATAATTTAGCCAATAATTTAGCCAATAATTTAGCCAATAATTTAGCCAATAATTTAGCCAATAACTTTACATTTCAACGTCAAGCTTGCTGCGGCCAGACTCAAGCAAGGGCTGGAGTCTTTTACACACCTCATGGCTGCGTTGAAACTCCTTGTTTTATGCCTGTGGGGACATTAGCTACGGTAAAAACATTGACCCCGGATCAATTAGTTGATACCGGCGCTCAAATGATTTTAGCTAATACTTATCATTTGCACCTGCAACCCGGGGAAAAAATCGTTGAACAAGCCGGTGGTTTGCACCGTTTTATGGTGTGGGATGGCCCAATTCTCACCGACTCTGGTGGGTTTCAAGTGTTTAGTTTAAGTCAGTTTAGAACAATTAATGAAGAAGGTGTCACTTTCAAGTCCCCCAGGGATGGAAGGATGATCCATTTAACCCCTGAGCGTTCGATTCAAATTCAAAATGCTTTGGGGGCTGATGTGATTATGGCGTTTGATGAATGTCCTCCCTATCCTGCTACTAGGGAAGCGGTGGAGTTAGCTATGGGGCGAACTTATCGCTGGTTAGAACGCTGCATCACCGCCCACAAGCGCTCAGATCAAGCGTTGTTTGGCATTGTTCAAGGGGGTATTTATGCGGATTTGCGCCAACAAGCGGCAGAATCTTTGCGTGAGTTGGATTTACCCGGATATGCCATTGGTGGGGTGAGTGTGGGAGAACCCGCTGATTTAATTACTCAGATTGTGCAGGTGACGGCGCCCCATTTGCCGGAGGAGAAACCCCGTTATCTGATGGGGGTGGGGACTTATCAGGAAATGGCTAGGGCGATCGCCTCTGGGGTGGATTTGTTTGACTGCGTAATTCCCACCCGCTGGGCTCGACATGGCGCGGTGATGGTACGCGGTGAGCGTTGGAATATTAAAAATGCTCAGTTTCGGGAAGATTTCACTCCCCTCGATGAAACCTGTCCTTGTTATACTTGCCAAAATTTTAGCCGCGCTTATTTGGGTCATTTGTGGCGATCGCGGGAAGTGCTGGGTTTAACTCTGCTGTCGATCCATAACATCACCGAACTGATGCGCTTTACTCGACGCATTCGGGAAGCGATTATAGGCGATCGCTTTGTCGAGGAATTTGGTCATTGGCTGAAATGACGGAAACGGAGAAACGGGCAACATCATGTTAAAATCTATCTCAATTATTAAAATCTTGTTCAAGAGGTAGGTATCTAAATGGAAGCAGCAATGCTGTTGGCGAAACTGCCAGAAGCGTATCAAATCTTTGACCCACTGGTTGATGTATTACCGATTATCCCCGTATTTTTCCTCTTGCTGGCTTTCGTTTGGCAAGCCGCCGTTGGTTTCAAATAAATTCCTAGTCTGTTTAATATCGATCGGGGTGCCTAAAAATAGGCACCCTTTTTTTGTCGTCTATATATGTGCGGCTACGTCTATATATAGCTATTTCAATTAAAATTAGTACAATTATGTAGGGGCGCAAGCCGCCGCGCCCAAAGAAGCAAATCAGCAGATTATGTAGGGGCGCGGCGGCTTGCGCCCCTGATGTTTCGTCTCAATCGCAATTGAAATGAATATATAAGTGTCAGAGATTAACCGCGATTGCCGATTGTCTTCTGGAACCCAGACCGTTGCTGGATCCGGCCAACATAAGCGAGGACGGCGGGATATGGGCTTAAGTCTGGTTTAATCATCATAAGGGTGTAGGCTAACATAGCGCCCACGGCCACATCTGCTACGGTAAAGTCATCCCCAACCAAAAACTGCTGTGTTTCAAAGATTTGGTTGAGGCCACTCATTAACCGGGGCAGTTCGCGATCGCGGCTGGCTTCCACAAACACCCCAGGGCCGAAAGTGGCATTAGCAAAAGAGATCCACTGGTTCATCACGGCCAAATCTTCTGGGGTGGACAGATTGCCGTATTTTTGGGCTAAATACAATAAAATTGCCCCAGACTCCCAGAGTTTAAAGTCTCCATCTACGATCGCGGGGACTTTGCCAATGGGATTAATCGCCAAATACTCTGGTTGCAAATGTTCTTTTGCTTGCATATCCAGCAGCACAAATTCATAAGGAACCCCAAGTTCCTCTAGATACCACTGCACAATTGAAGCCCGACTGCGAGCACCGCCATATAGCTTTAACATAAGCTGGAAAACAATCTAATGGAATCTAGATAATTATATAGGAATGACGCATCATGGTTATTTTTGACGCCGCTATCATAGCTACAATTAACCAAAATCACTGTAGGGGCGAAGCATTCGCGCATATAATATATTGATTTTTAGGAGAATTTACGCCGCGAATGCTTCGCCCTTAACCTGCGCTAAACATATCGTATTCTCGCAGAATTTACGCCGCGAATGGTTTGCCCTTACCCCACGATAAATATATCGCTGCTAATATCGCTGCTAATCTATCTCAAGATTAAGCAATATTAAGCAATATTAGGGATATTATGCCGAGACTATCGCCCCTGCATAGCCACCAACTCCGATGACTTTTCGGGAATAGTCAAAGTTTGGCGATTCCCAGAGGGATCGCTACGCGAATCGCACCAATCTAACATCCGATTCCAAGCCCACCAATGGTCAACATCACCGGCTTGTTTTTGGCAATTTTTACTACTAAAATATCCCAAATGACCGCCAAATTCCGTAGAAATTAAATCAATCGCTGAATTTTTCTCTGAAATAGCCTTTAACTCGGAAACTAAACCGGGATAAAACATCGGATCATCTTCCGCGTAAATAATTAACGTGGGCTTATTTAACTCCGGTAAAACGTGAACCAAAGGACAACTAGCATCATAATACTCCTCAACGGAATTAAACCCTAAACGGGGAATCACCAATTCGCGATCAAAGCCCCAAATACTATTAGCCCGTTCAATTGCTGCCGGATCTATATCATTAGGATGATAACCGTAAATTTCCCAGGCCATTGTTTTCAAATTTTTGGCAACTTCTTGTTCTAAATATCGCCCCAAAGGGTGATTAACTAAATAAGCAAGAGAACGATTAGAATCTAAATTAGGGCAAATCACCGCCCCACCCCCAATATCACGCGATCGCAGTCCCAAATTTCGCGCTGCTTTTGACAAAAATTGCCCTGCTTTCAGACCCCAAAGTGCCAAATGTCCACCCAAAGAATAGCCCGTAAACCAAAACTTTCCGGGACAACCAATTGCCTTAGCTTGGGCGGCAATTCTGACAAAATCTTCGCCTTCATATAAACCATCGGACGTTAAAGTTGGGGAAAGTTCGGCAGTTTTGCCGTGGGCTCTCCAATCAAATAAAACCACCGCATATCCCCGGGCAAATGCCTTACGTCCCAGCACTTGCAAAAACCATTGGTCTTCTAAATTTCCCGTAATACCGTAAGTACCAACGATCGTCCCCCGTGGGTTTTCGGGAATAGCTACCCAGCCAAAAATGGGCACATCCTCTGCACCCATAAAAATTTTTTCTTCATAAGGGGGTTGAGGGTCAACGGTAAACTTTTCCCACACTTGACTGGCGTAAAAAAAGCTATATAGTGTCATTAACAGTCCGTTCTTGAGAAACCAAGGGGGGGTATAAGCCGGATAAACCATAAATCAGTAAAAAAGCGTTTTTTTGTTTGACTGCATACCACTGTAACAAAAGTTAACAAATATTTCTATCTGGATAATTTATGGTTAGTATTCACCATGCCTAGGATGTTTAAAACCTAGACATGATTAGCCCGGATTCGTCAAACAAAAAAATCGATTAATCTACCCAAGGTTAATTAATAACATAAAAATACGTTATTGTTGTTTGTTTATCAATAAAAATAATTTACTTTTTTTTGATAAAATATTTTTTTGAATAAAAAGTAAAATTTGACATAATTAGGTATGATCGTTATTGTAGTAGCATAGGATAATTAAAATCATGGGAGAAGCAAAACGACGCGAAAAGTATTGGCAACAACAAGGGCAAGATTCGCCTCCAAATCAGGGCAAATCCGCCGCAAAAACAAGAATAGATGCCATTAAGCAGCAAATTCAGCAAATTAAGGCAGATACCGATCAAGTGAAAAAAAAACCAGAGTTTAAACGGCAATGTCAGGAAAAATTGGCCGCCGAAAACCGCCAGATTAAACAAAGATTGGAAAACCGGGATTTTCGACCAGTGAGTGATGTTATTGCCATGATTCAAACGCGATCGGGTAAACTCAACCCGGAACAAGTATATTTATGGATGGATTATCTCATTAGTGGCTTGTTGGACACGAAAAATATTGAACCTGTCCAAGCTCAGTTATTTGTCTGGGAGTTAGAAACCCATTTACAGCTTAATTCAGCCAAATCTCAGCAAGAATATTATGATTTATCCCAGCAAATTGCCGCGACAAAAGCTTATTTGAAATCCTTAGAAGTTTGGGTGGATATTAAAAATGATTTATTGGCAATTTACCAAGTTAGGTCTAGTATTTTGTAGTGATTGTTGATTGTTGGTTGTTGTTTGTTGTTTGTTGTTTGTTGTTTGTTGTTTGTTGGTTGTTGGTTGTTGGGGAAAGTCGTAGGGGCGAATGGCCAAGAGAGAAAAGAGAGGAGAGAAAAGAGAGGAGAGAATATCTTTCCTCTTTCCTATGCATCCTCTTTCCTCTTTCCTATGCATCCTCTTTCCTATGCATCCTCCCTTTCACTATTCACTCTCCCCTCTGCTCCCCCGCTCCCCCGCCGACGGCGGGGCGCCCCCCTCTGCCCCCCTACCCCCTACTTATGACTCCTACGATCCAAACCCTACCCCCAGAAGTTGTTAACCTGATCGCTGCCGGTGAGGTGATCGATTCGATCGCTGCTGTGTTGCGAGAGTTAGTGGAGAATGCCCTAGATGCTGGGGCGAGTCGAATTACCGTGTCCATTTGGCCGGAGTCCTGGCGGATCCGGGTGACGGATAATGGCGCGGGGATGGATTTGGCGAACTTACAACGTTGTGCGACCCCCCACAGTACCAGCAAAATCCGCGATCGCGAGGATTTGTGGAAAATTAACAGTTTGGGATTTCGCGGGGAAGCCCTGCATAGTTTGGCTCAATTATCCCGACTAGAAATCAGAAGTCGTTGCCAAGAGTCAGCGGAAGCATGGCGTCTGGTTTACACGGAACAAGGAGAACCGATGCAAATTGAACCTGTGGCGATCGCCCCGGGAACCATTGTCACGGTTTCTGACTTGTTTGGTTGCTGGCAAGCCCGGCGACAGGGACTGCCGCCGATCGCCCAACAGTTGCGGGCGGTACAACAAACCATTGAACACATTGCCCTGTGTCATCCCCAGGTAAGCTGGCAGGTGAATAAAAATAATCGCCCCTGGTTTGCCATTCATCCGGGAACCACCGCCCAGGAGATTTTGCCCCAGTTAGTGCGCGGGGTGGTGGTGAGTGATTTGCAATATGTGACGGTGGTGATTACCGCTGAACAACGGATTCAGGTGGTTTTGGGCTTGCCCGATCGCGCTTCACGCCGTAAACCGGATTGGGTGAAGGTGGCAGTCAATCATCGTATGGTGCGATCGCCGGAATTAGAACAAGCAATTATTAGTGCTTTTGGGCGAACCTTACCCAGAAATCGCTATCCGATTTGTTTTGTGGACTTGCAACTAAATCCAAAGCAAATTGATTGGAATCGACAACCGAGTAAGTCTGAGATTTACTTACAAAATATTGCTTGGTGGCAGCAACAACTTAATAGCGCGATCGGGCAAGCATTGCGGTTGAATATCACCGACAGTCCGGCCAATCAACAGCGAGTCAGCCAATTATTGACGAACTCAGAAAATAAAGGTGGCTATGAACTTAGTCGAAAAATTAACATGGAAGACCGCCCGGAACCTAGCAGCAACTTAATACCATTAACCGCCGTTGCTCAACTCAGAAATACCTATATTGTAGCAGAACATCCCAACGGCGTTTGGTTAGTAGAACAACATATTGCCCATGAAAGAATTATATATGAACAGTTGCGCGATCGCTGGGAATTAGTCCCATTAGAACCGCCGATAATTCTCAGCAATTTAACCATTGCCCAACGAGAACAAATGGAAAGGTTAGGATTAGATGTCAGCGAATTTGGCAACGAACTGTGGGCAGTCCGCAATGCCCCAGAAATGCTGGCAAAACGGGATGATTGTGCGGATGCTTTGTGGGAATTAAGTTTAGGGGGAGACTTACAAACTGCCCAAGTTGCCACCGCTTGCCGTAGCGCCATTAGAAACGGTACGCCGCTAAGTTTATCAGAAATGCAATCGATTTTAGATCAATGGCAACGCACGCAAAATCCCCGCACTTGTCCTCACGGCAGACCGATTTATTTATCCTTAGAAGAAACCGACTTAGCTCGATTTTTCCGACGCCATTGGGTGATTGGCAAAAGTCATGGAATTTAATAAATTATTACTTTTTAAGTAAATCATCTTTAAATTAATTAAGCAAACCCAATTAGCTATAAATTTATTCAGCACAAAAACAAAAAAAAACATAGTTAATTAAATAAATTATGTTTTGTGTATCTTTATGTTTAATTATGATTTGGATCTCAACCTTGCGCCCAAGCATCCGCGTCAAAAGCAGGCAATTCAGGATTTATTTTTTTGGCTAAATTGTAATTTTGTAAAGACTCTTTTAACTCACCTTCTTTGCCTAGGGTATCTCCTTGTTCAAGCAAAAAATCCACAACTAATTTTCCTACTTCTGGGTCGATGTCTAACGAACCGCCGAGATTTTCTACTTGCTTAAATTTATCTATAGCCTCCGCTAACTTCTCTTCTTTGGCTAGGGTTTGCCCTTCTTTAAGCAAAAATCAAATCGCGTGTTTGAGTCGGCACCATTGGCAACACCTTCGGTTCATACATAAACTTGGCGCATAGATTAGCAAAAACATTGCAAAATCGCAAACCCAAAGGCATAGTATAAATTACATGACAATGAAGGCTTCGCAGTTGTTCAGCCCGTTCCACAAACAAATATTCATGCTGGGGACTTTGACCAGGTTTGCGAGAATTATGTAGTTTATCTAAGCTATCGACAATTACGACTAAGCCTCGCTTTTCATGCTGCTGTAATTTGGCGATCGCTGGTTCGATTAGTTCACTATTAATTGCTTCTAAACTGCTATTGGTTCGCGGTTCCAAATAGTCTCTTAATTTACTGCGAGATTCGGGAGATGCTTTCGCTTTGGCAGAAATTTTATCAATTCCCATATCTAAAGAAACTTGCCCGTCTGTATTGGCACTAATTTTACCAAATGGGGTTGTCCATTCTCCAGAAATTTCAATTTCCGTTTGCAACAGTTTTGCAGCCCCTTGGAGGAGACTTTGCATTTTTGTAGATTTGTTCAGTTGCAAGCGATCGAGACTTTCGGTAATCCGATGGGCGATCGCCAATAAAATATCCCCTACATCCACATCTCCCATTTCCAAATCTTGAGAAGACTCAAAATATACCACATGAAAATCCTCTGCTTCCAACTGTTGTTTCAACCGCAACAACTCCGTGGACTTACCGCAACCAATATGACCCGTAAACAATTGACAAGTGGCTTCATCCGGCGACCATAGAGCAATATTATCCTTCAACTCATCAATAATCTGACCGCCGCGCACAGAGGAAAAATCAATATAATACTTTTGGTCTTGTTCAATACTATCCACAAATAAGGTTTTTGCGGGGTTGGTCGCCTGAAAAAATTGTTGTAAATTTAAGCTTTTCGTCATAATTATCTCCTATCAACGACAGATTTAACTCTGCCCCTAGATAAAACGAGTGTCTGCCCTGGTTCCAGCCCTGGTTATGATGAAATTACAGGGGTATCTGCCTAGTTTCCGGCAGTTTTTCCTTAATCCCTAAATATTCACCAAAATTTAGCCAAATAATTCAGCCAAATAACTCATCATTAAATATTTGGCAGGGGATTTGGCAGCGGATGAGATGACTGCTGGGGAAAGATATTTGGCAGCGAATAACTTACCTGTGACAAAAACAGGCAACTCATCCGTTGCCCACCCGTTATCCGTTGCCAACTCTAATGAGGTTGCAGAGATGTAACCAATACTTTCTCCTATTGCTTGACCTGACCCGATGAACATATATGAAATCTTTAACTATATGTAGAGCAATTAATAATATATAGCACTGCATATAGTGTGTAATTTATGAATCTGGGTCTTTTCTATCTTTTGAAGTCCAAAAGCTCTTTATATAATTTTTTTTTATTAAAAACATAAGAAAATACGTCTTTACTAATAAAAGATTTAACCTTATGATAAATGCCAACAACGTAAGGAAAACTTTATGGAATAGTTAATCGGGAGCATTTTTAGCGGTTATTTCTGTTGATTGTTTTATTTTCTCTGAGAAGTCTCTTTGATCCCCGTGTTGATTAAGCCGAATTATCTTACTTATTCAATCGCTCTTATCTATCTGAGGAAACCACCATGAGTCAAATTTCACGACGCAGATTTTTATTCACACTCAGCGCCAGTGCAGCAGGTTCAGTCTTATTAAAAGGCTGTTTAGGCAACCCACCGGAACCAGCGGGCAGCAGTAGCTCTACCCCACAAGTTAGTCCGGTTAATTTGACACCGGAAACCACCCCGGAAATCACCGGAATTAAATTAGGTTATCTGCCAATTGTTGAATCCGCCCCATTAATCGTGGGTAAACAAAAAGGCTTTTTCGCCAAATATGGGATGACTGATGTGGAAGTCTCCAAACAGGCCAACTGGGGATCAGCAAGAGATAATGTGGAAATTGGCTCCAAAGCGGGAGGCATTGATGGCGGGCAGTGGCAAATGCCCATGCCTTATTTAATTTCCGAAGGTTTAATTACCAAAAATAATGTCAAAATCCCTATGTATGTCCTGGCTCAACTCAATACTCAGGGCAATGGGATTGCGATCGCCAATAAACATAAAGGCCACAATATTGGCTTGGATTTAAGCCTTGCTAAGAATTATTTTATCGATTTACATACCGCAGGCACTCCGTTTAAATTAGCCTATACCTTCCCGAAAGCGAATCAAGATTTTTGGGTGAGATATTGGTTAGCGGCTGGGGGAATCGATCCTGATTTGGATGTGAGTTTGCTGGTGGTTCCGGCAGCCCAAACCGTTGCCAACATGAAAACTGGCTCGATGGATGGGTTCAGTACCGGCGATCCTTGGCCCGATCGCATTGCCCAAGATGGGATTGGTTTTCTGGCCGCATTAACTGCTGATATTTGGCCTTGTCATCCAGAAGAATACCTGGCAATTCGGGCCGATTGGGTGGATCAACATCCCAAGGCCACTAAAGCATTATTAAAAGGACTGATGGAAGCCCAACAATGGTGCGATCGACCCGAAAATCATGGGGAACTGGCGGCGATTTTATCGACGGCCAATTACTTCAACGTTCCAGCATCAGTTTTACAAGGTTCTTTCTCTGGAAACTATAAATTAGGAGATAACTTAGCACCCATCAATGATCCGAAAAAAGCCACCAAATATTGGAAGGATGAGAAAGGCAGTGTTTCCTATCCCTACAAGAGCCATGATTTATGGTTTTTAACGGAAAGTGTTCGCTGGGGTTACTTACCACCGGAAACTTTAGCAAATGCCCAACAATTGATTGATAAAGTCAATCGAGAAGATATCTGGAAAGCCGCAGCAGCGGAAGCTGGAATCGCGGCCACTGATATTCCCACCAGCACATCGCGAGGGATTGAGCAATTTTTTGATGGCAAGATTTTTGATCCGCAAAATCCCCAGGCTTATTTAGACAGTCTCGCGATCAAGAAAGTTTAATCTTTGATAATATTTCACCGCAAATACAGAAAAAAACAGGAGGATACACAATGGCAAATATCGTGAGAAACAATCGGCAAAAAACCGGAAATCCCATTCTGGATTTTTGGAATAAAAACTCCCACAATATTCTCCCGCCGTTAATGGGATTTCTGGGATTTTTAATTGTTTGGCAACTGGTATCGATGGTCGGCTTAATCAAACTGCCCCCCCCGTCGGATATCATCACCAATCAACGAACTCGCATTTATTTAATGTATCCTTGGTTTGACCGGGGCGGACTGGATAAAGGATTATTCTGGCAAACTCTGGAAAGTCTAAAACGGGTTTTAATTGGTTA
This sequence comes from Planktothricoides raciborskii GIHE-MW2, assembly GCF_040564635.1. NCBI lineage: Bacteria > Bacillati > Cyanobacteriota > Cyanophyceae > Oscillatoriales > Oscillatoriaceae > Planktothricoides > Planktothricoides raciborskii. Next base: position 200,008 of record NZ_CP159837.1, on the reverse strand, counting down.
TTCTATGGCGGCAATTGTGGGCATTGGCACCGGGATTCTGATTGGCTTAAATCCGTTTCTAAATAAAGCCCTCGACCCCTTGTTTCAATTCCTGCGAACCGTGCCACCCTTGGCCTGGGTTCCCCTTTCTCTGGCGGCTTTGCAACAAAACCAACCGGCGGCTTTATTCGTGATTTTTATTACCGCTGTTTGGCCAATTTTAATTAACACTACCGTCGGAGTCCAACAAATTCCCCAGGATTACATTAACGTTCGTCAGGTGTTACAGCTTTCTCCTCAAAAGTTCTTTTTCAAGATTTTGATTCCGTCAGCTTTGCCTTACATTTTCACGGGATTACGGATCGCGATCGGTCTAGCTTGGTTAGCGATTATCGCCGCCGAAATTGTGATGTCAGGGATTGTGGGCATTGGCTTCTTCATCTGGGATGCTTACCAAAATAACTATATTTCCGACATTATTTTGGCGCTGGTTTATATCGGTGCAGTGGGCTTAATGCTTGACCGCTTTATGGCTTGGTTACAAACCGTGATCGCCCCTGGGGAATAATCCTGAATCCATCATGTTGTCTGGGTTTGGTCAACCCAAATCCAAACCCAACTACATCTCAATAATCCAAGAAAAATCCAATAAAAATCAATGAGGGAATGAATTATGAGCGTCTTTGTGGCAGTGGATCAAATTGATAAGGTATTTGAGTTAAGCAATGGTGGACAATATATTGCGCTCAAAGGCATCAATTTACAGATTAAAAAAGGTGAATTTATCTCTTTAATTGGTCACTCTGGTTGTGGCAAGTCAACCCTGTTAAACATGATTGCGGGTTTGGATTTACCCACCGATGGAGTGGTTGCCCTGGAAGGACAACGGATTCAAAAACCCGGCCCCGATCGCATGGTCGTCTTCCAAAACTATTCCCTTTTGCCTTGGTTAACGGTGCGGCAAAATATTGCCCTCGCTGTCAATGAAGTCATGGCAGGATTGCCCGAAGGTGAAAGAAAGGAAATTATTGAAAACCATATTGACTTGGTGGGTTTACGTCATGCGGTAGATAAATTACCCAAGGAATTATCCGGTGGGATGAAACAACGAGTCGCGATCGCTCGTGCCCTAGCCATCCGTCCCAAATTGTTACTATTAGATGAACCTTTCGGCGCCTTAGATGCCTTAACTCGCGGCAATTTACAAGAGCAACTGATGCGAATTTGTGAAGAATACCAAGTCACATCAGTCATGGTGACTCACGATGTGGATGAAGCGGTATTACTGTCCGATCGCATTGTCATGTTAACCAACGGACCATCCTCCAAAATCGGTGGAATTTTAGAAGTAGATATTCCCCGCCCTCGGAAACGCATGGAAGTGGTGAATCACCCCAGCTACTATATTTTAAGAAGTGAAATGATCTACTTCTTAAATCAACAAAAACGAGTCAAGAAAATCCGCGCCCGCAAAGTTGATGTTGTCTCCCGTCATGGCTTAGAAAAAATCAACTTAGAGATTGGTTTTGTCCCCCTCACCGCTTGTGCTCCTTTGGTAGTTGCCCAAGAAAAAGGCTTTTTTGTCAAACATGGATTAGAGGAAGTTAATTTAGTCCGAGAAACCAGTTGGCGTGGGATTGTCGATGGCATTGCCGGAAACTATTTAGATGCAGCCCAAATGCCCGCAGGAATGCCCATGTGGTTCACCAATGCGGGACATGAAGATACCCCCTTACCTGTGGTGACAGCCTTGACCATGACTCGCAATGGGAATGCGATTACATTGGCGAAAAAATTCTATCAGCAAGGAATTCAAACGGCCAAAGATTTAAAAGAAGCCATTCGGAAAAGTAGCGATGAAAAACATCGTTTGGGCATGGTTCATCCTTCCTCAATGCACAATATTTTATTGCGATATTGGCTGGCAGAAGGGGGAATTGATCCGGATCGAGATGTGGAATTAAAAACAATTCCCCCGGCTCAAATGGTGGTGGATTTGAAAGCCAATACCATTGACGGCTACTGTGTCGGTGAACCTTGGAATTTCCGGGCTGCAATGGAAGGGGCAGGCTTTACCGTGGCCACTGATTTAGAAATTTGGCAAGGACACCCCGGTAAAGTTTTAGGAGTCCGAGAAGATTGGGCGAATAAATATCCGAATACCCACATTGCTTTGGTCAAAGCTTTATTAGAAGCTTGTGCCTATTGTGCAGATGAAAAGAACCATCCAGAAATTCGCAAATTGTTAGCCACTCGCAAATATTTAAGTACCGATATTGACTACATTCATTTAGGCACTCCCAATGAGATGAGTTGCAGTTTAGATCATCCGATGCGAGAATATGCTCATCACGAGTTTTTCGGAGCCGGAATTAACCGGCCAATTCGGACTGAACATTTGTGGATGATGACCCAAATGGCTCGTTGGGGCGATATTCCTTTCCCGCGTAATTGGGTGGAAATTTTAGAGCGGGTTTGTCGCGTGAACGTATTCAGCACGGCGGCTCGTGAGTTAGGGATTGATGTTCAGTACAAACGCACGGGAATTAATCTCTTTGATGGGGTAAAATTTAATGATGAAAACCCGCTTGATTATCTGAATAAATTGAAGATTAAACGCAATATTACGATGGCAGAAATTATTCTCGATACCAGAGAAAGAGATCCGCTTTCAGCTTGATAGTAGGTTTTTGCCTAAAGCGCAAGGATGATAATTGTCTGGGAATAATACCAAATTCAGGAAATCATGCCACAGAAACCTAGACCCCCCCTAGCCCCCCTTCAAAAGGGGGGAACCAAAAATCAAATCAAAGCAAAGCGACCTTTTTAAGGGGAGCCAGTGTGCCGAAAGGGGTCTCCCTACAGCACCTGGCTGGGATTTAAGGGGAGCGTATATCTGTGGCAATGTTTAGTAAAATTGGTATCAAGAAAAAGCTCATCGATCAAATAGAAGGAATTAGCGATGCAACCAACCGTTTACAAAAAAATTCAAGCGAATAAAGTCACTCAATCATCGGCTAAAAAGCCTTTTGTGGTTTTTGACAATGTTTCTAAAACCTATAAGACCTCGCGAGGCCCTTACACGGTTTTAAAAGATGTCAATTTGACGATTAATCGGGGCGAATTTATCTGTGTGATCGGTCACTCTGGCTGTGGAAAATCCACTTTGTTAAATATGGTGTCCGGGTTTAATACCCCGTCTACAGGTTCGGTGACGGTGGGTGGAGAACCTGTCACCAAACCAGGCCCTGATCGCATGGTTGTCTTCCAAAACTATGCCCTGCTTCCTTGGTTAAGTGCTTTTGAAAATGTCTATTTAGCCGTTAATGAGGTTTATAAGAATAAGTCAGAATTGGAAAAACGGGCGATCGTCCGCGATCATTTAGCAATGGTCGGTTTAACCGAAGCGGCTGATAAAAAACCTAAGCAAATTTCTGGGGGGATGCGTCAACGGGTTTCTATTGCCCGCGCTTTGGCAATTCGTCCGAAAGTGCTGATTTTAGACGAACCTTTTGGGGCATTAGATGCGATTACCAAGGAGGAATTACAAGAGGAATTATTGCAGATTTGGAACGATCATCGCTGCACGGTGTTAATGATTACTCACGATATCGATGAGGCATTATTCTTGGCGGATAAATTGGTGATGATGACCAATGGCCCCGAAGCAAAAGTAGGGGAAATTATGGAAATTCCTTTCTCCCGTCCTCGCGATCGCGATCGCATTATGGAAGACCCCTTATATTACGATTTGCGTAACTATGCCCTAGATTTCCTCTATAACCGTTTTGCCCACGATGACACTAAGGATTAAAGGCAAAAAAGCCTTGCTAAGTCATGGGGTGATGGTGACAATTATTCTAGGTAATTCTAGAGCGTTTTTCAGCCTTTATAGAACACCTCTGTAGGGGCGAAGTATGATGGGTGACAACTACTGCGAGAACCCAGAATTAACTGGCAATCATGGGAATGTAGGGGCGAAGCATGATGAGTGACAACTACTGCGAGAACCCAGAATTAACTGGCAATCATGCTTCGCCCCTACCAATATTTGTGGTTCAACCAATAGAAAATTGCTGTAGGGGGGGGGTGGTTCAGTCCGTAGAAAAAAGCTGTAGATCATTCTGAGCATTGCTGTTGATTAACCTTTGAACAGTAAATCCACGGGTAGCGGTTGAGCGGTATTTTCCTCAAAGTTAGCCGGTGCATTCAACAACAAATGGCCAGCCAAGCTGGGATGTTTCGCATTTTGGCAAGTGGAAGCGGCGAACAACTGACCAGGCAGCCCTGCAAATGCCGGACAATTGCCATAAGTACAGGATGCTGCCGCCAGATATTTCTGTTGATCCTTTTCTTGGAGGCAATTCGCCACGGCTTCTGGCTCTAGACCGGCTGAGGCATAGCATTGCAATGCGGTGACGACGCCAATTTTACTGATGGTACAGTTAACATCCACCGAACAGCCACCCTTGGAAATCACCCAGGCATCGGCATTGTAGCCACTGCTACTGTCGCTGGCGTAGGCATTGTACAATTCATCTAATTGGCCTGGATCACTCAGCAAACCTGCACTGTCAATATCTTCCAGAATGGTTGGGAGTTCAGTCACGAGTTGTTCAAGCTCGTCGCTGACTTCATAGGAGTCATCATTAAAAACTGATGTGAGATCTTCCCCAGCGGAGCCAGTGTTTCCGCCGATTTGAGCCTGTGCTGGAGCCGACGCTAGGATCGCCATAGCCAAAATACCTGCCCCGGCGATCGCTGATAGTAATTTTTTCATAATCATCTCTTTTGGTATAGGACAAAATTGAATGTTGGCTGTAGAACCGGATCTCCTGAAGAAATAAAGATTTAGATAGCTTCCTGAATGTTTTGGATACAGATATCAACTATGATGGAATGGCTCCTAAATAATTGCTGAAAGTTTCCTTTCATCTTCGATCCTAACCACCTATTTGAGATTTGTCAATAGTCTGATTACTTACTATGACTGGGCATTCTCATATTTGATTGTTTTTTCTGAAGCATTTTTCTTTGAGCAGATTTTGATGCAAAATCCGTAAAATTTCGTAGAAATTTTTCTTAATTTAGTCAATTTTTACAAAATTCGGTTCAACTTCTCTGTAAATATACAGAGATACTAAATCGGAATTTGTATCGACCCTACTCCGTCAGCCTAGTAGACCGACACATCTAATTTGGTGTATTAGAATTTGTCCAATCTCTGAATGTCATTCCCGCGAAGGCGAGAATCCATAATCGACCATTTTAGCTGTGTCGGTCTACTATTCGGTTGATGGTTGATGGCTGATGGCTGATGGCTGATGGTTGATGGTTGATGGTTGATGGCTGATGGCTGATGGCTGATGGCTGATGGCTGATGGCTGATGGCTGATGGCTGATGGCTGATGGCTGATGGCTGATGGCTGATGGCTGATGGCTGATGGTTGATGGCTGATGGTTGATGGCTGATGGCTGATGGGCGGCTGACACGCAGAAGATATACTGAGAGATATTTTAGACCATCAATACCTCAGAGTCTATTACTGATGAAAGCAAGAACACCTCTTCCGATTACCCTACAAGCCGCCCGATTTCTCAAATTGGCAGGGATGGCCATGATTCTTATTTCTTTGCTGGACTTTATATTATTGCCAATTCCGATAAGTTCTGGGGTTGAGTGGTCACTCAAGATCACCACCGAAATGGTCGATCGAGGAATTGTCCCCATGTTGGGAATGGCTTTAGTTTTTAGCGGCTATGCCTTTGAAAATCTAGGGAGTAGTAGCGAGATAAAGCCCAAACCGGGTATTGATTTAAAATTTTGGGTATTTTTAATTTCTACTATTTTAGGGTTGGTGTTTCTGGCAATTGCTCCCATTCATATGAGTAATGTAGTTAAAGCCAGAAATCAAACTATTGAGCAAATCAACAAAGAAGCCAAAGATGCCAAACAACAATTAGAAATTAGGCTGGCAGAACAGGCCACTCAACTGCGAGATTTATTAGCCACTCAGCCGGACTTAGATAATTATGTCAAGCAAGGCAATTTAAGTGCTGATGAATTAGCCAGATTACAAAAGTTTAAAGATGATCCTAATGCCTTTAAAATCCAAATGGCTACAGTTCGAGCTAATTTAGAAAAACAGATAGAAGACCGAAAAAAAGCCTCAGAAGAGCGATCAAAAGTTGGGACTTTAAAATCTCTATGGCGAGTGGGAATTAGTTGTTTACTCTTAGCCAGTTGTTATTTAACAATTGGGTGGACTGGATTTAAAGGCGGATGGCGACCAAAAAAAGTCCGTCCGCCAAAATAATAGTATATATAGCGTCGCTCGAATATATGAGGTACATCCGACAACCTGTCAGTTGAAAACGGGAATCCAGAAATAGTACCTCAACGAAAAGAAAACGGCTATATCATCGATGCCAAGTATTTTTGTCCCAAACGATTTTAATCGGTATCTGTTAGGCTGGTCAAATTATATCTATGAGTTGATAATTTTGTCTACTTATTCAACAAACCAGCATACGGCAAAAATGGGCAAATTATATTATATAATCCGATAATTTTGTTGATTGATATAATATCTTTGCCCATATAATCTAGTTTTATTTTTGGCAAATTTATTTGGTTTAATTGAATAATGGTGGGCAGCGGATGGTTAATAGATAACGGATGGTTAATAGATAACGGATGGTTTTTAGGATGATGGCGATCGGGAAATATATCTGCTAAATGCCGTGAAAAAATTACAAATATTTACCATAATATCGTTGGAAGGAACGCTATCAGTTAGCGATCGCCTGCGTTTCGCCCCTATGATTTTAAAATATCTCAGTCACCAAAACATGGCGGTACTTGATGAAAGTAATACTTGGACTGAACAATATCAGCTTGACATAACCGCATTTTCCTTACAATATGCCGCTAATTTATTTGCCGATAATGAGGAGATTTAACAGTGTCTTTTAATCCTGGTGATGTCGTCACAGTGGAATTTCCTGGAGTCCAAGAAATTAAACGTCGTCCTGCTGTGGTTTTATCCTCTAGCACCTATCATGCAACTCTCCATAGTGGAAACGATCGCAACTCAAACCAAGGGACTGGGTGTCACTGATGATGTCATTCAAGATTGGTCAGCAGTTTACTGATTCCATCTGTATTTCTTAGCGTCATTGTCACATTACCTCCTGCTGCGAATTTAATCCTGATTGGTCATATTTGAGAACGTGATTGGAAAGCTGTCTGTGAATGTGTAAGAATATCTCTTGCTGAGTAAAGTCCGGGTGCCAATCGCCCGTGGCACAGCGATTCCCTATTTGTTATACAGCGATCGCATATTTTTATTGGGGAGTTACGATTACCAATGTTATTCAATACCCCCAACTCCCCCTTAAAAATGGAGGCTCTGGAGAGGGGCGATCTCATACAGCGCTTGGCGATGTAATAAGGTACATTAAGCCTGCCCCCGCGCCAGCGGGGGATACCCCCTAGCCCCCCTTAAAAGGGCTTATCCTTACTCACATATTTCTTAACATAATTATGCTTGACATCCGCTTAAGTAATCCCATAAAGTAGCTTCCATGTACTCGCAATGTCATCAAGTCGTCGTAGACCCAACCAAATCGTTTTAACGCCCGGTTCACCATCGTCCTTGCGTCCTAAAAAACCACCCAACTTCGCAATCCAACGAACACATTGATTCAAAGTGGGCGGGGTTTCAGGGGGTATAGGGGTTGAGTTTACATAACAGTACAGAGCTTTCCACTCATAGCTCTGAAACACTGTGTCAGCCAGAGCCGACTGATTGTAACGAGCTTCTAATGTTAGCCACAACAAGCGCCAAGCCACTATGCTATAAGTGGCCAAGGCTCGTTCAATTCGGTCAGCAGTTTCTAGCTGTAGTTGCTCAAGACGACAGCCGCTTTTGAGGACATAATGATATCGTTCAATTAACCATCGATCAGAGTACCAGCGCAAACACTGCAAGGCATCCGTCAAACCAGTAATGGGCAAAGTGGTTAATAATAACCAACTGACTGGCTTGACACCAGTTGGGGGATTTTCTTCCCTGGCCTGAATGACTTGGATTGTCATCGGTGATAATTGTTGATAGTTAGGGTGTCCTAAAGGGGGCTGAATTTCTACAGAAGTAGCCCGAATGGTCAAAATGGCCTGACGAGGCTCTTTGTCTGCCTGGGGGTGAATTTCAATGGTTATTTGTCCCATTTCCGGACACTGATGCAGCCGGTCTAACAATCGCTGACCCTTCGGCGCACTAGGTTCCAGGGATGACACGGCGCGATTATGGGACGCCCTAATCAGTAGATGAGAATTGACGCTTCTCGGGGTAATCAATAAATCATAGATGTCGGCTTCGCGGTCGGCCACAGTCACCACTGTAGTTGCAAGGGGGATCGCCGTCTGGGTTTCAGCCAAGGCGGTAATCCATCGTTGGCTTTCTTTTTCTTGAATATTTTTTTTGTGTCGAAGATGTTTTTTGCCTAAATCTTGATCCTCTCTCACCCAAACTTGCTGGTTTAATAGACCTAATGGCACTCCCGAACTGCTGACACAGCTGATGTAGAATGTACTTTTAACCCCCGACTCTTGGATGAGTCCAAATAGCCCATTCCTTTTTTGCCCGGATGATGGGTGAAGTTGAGTTCTGTAGTATCTTGAACCGCTAAAACAACCTGCTGTTGTTCGACTCGGTAGATGGTACTACATTGATGTGCTTTTCTAATATCATCTGCTTTCACTCTGGGATTCCCCCAAAAATCGTATGCTCCTTGAGTGGCTGCCCAATTTCCCGAGGCTTGTGGGACGCTGCTATTCGGTTGGGCGACTAAATCGGACACAATCTTGACCAATCGCCGATTCCGACGGGCATCACCCAAGTCCGCATATTGAAGTTCCTCTTTTGCCCAAGAATCCATACTTTATCCTCAATTTTTCAGAGCTTCAATTCCGGCACAATTGCCGGAATTGAAGCGCGAGTGGTAGAGATTTATCCCCGCTTTGGACTTATAGTTTAGCCAGATTTGGTTGAGCGCGGGATTCTCACCACCCTAAATATGTGTTAAGTTTCGTAACCACGCTCAACCCCAGGCAGGCTATGCTTTCTCGATTGTTAAGAAATATGTGAGTAAGGCATAGCTTAAAAGGGGGGGGGACAAAGCCGATGGCGGGCCGAAAGCTGCAGGCGATCGAAGGGGGCTAGGGGGGATATAACGTACCTCATAATATCGAAAAGTGCTGTAATTCTGCTAAAGTCGCATCGGGATATTCAGCGATTAATGCTCGGACTGTTTCTTCCGCATCACTCAACTGACTGAATCGAGGTTTACCCCTTTTTTTGGGAAGCACATTTCCTTCGGTTCGTTGTTGCTTAACTATTTTTTGCACAAAATACTAAGCAAATATTTGGGCTACTTTTCTGATTGATATTTTTTGGGTCAAGTGCGCTTCTACTATTTTTGAGCGGAGGTCAACGGAATACGATTTCATCAGATTTCACGATTATCTGTTTTTCACTTCCTCTTGATTGGACCTCATAATATCGCCAAGTGCTGTATCGCCTGGGCAATGGCTAACCCTATCCAGTGCCACCAGTTTGGCGAGAGCGATTCCCTCGCCTGAGCTTTCGCGCGATCGCTATCGACGCGATAAAACCGCTCAAAAATCCGGCTTTGTTGATCTAATGGCTACTCATGGTTTTCATGGTTTCAAAGTAAAGCGATAGCCTTGACCGGCAACGGTTTCGATTCCCTCGCCTGAGCTTTCGCGCGATCGGGCAATCACAATGATAGCTGGCGAATTTCCGCCGCAACAGTCGCATTTGGGCGGCGACAACATTACTAATGGGTTCTTCATCGATATCTCAAAGTTGCTGGCGAATTTTGCTGCCGGAAATAATTCGACTGGGATTTTGCATCAAATAGGCAAGTACCTGAAATTCTTTGATGGTTAAAGGAACGATCGCGAGCGGTCGTTCGCCTCGTTGAACCAATAACTGATTGTTCCCATGATCGAGGGTAAACCATCCCACCGTCAAGGTTAGAGGTTGTAGCTGGGGCGATCGCGCGTTGCTCAGGCGAGGGAATCGCCGCAATCGTGGCCGCAATCGTGCCAGCAATTCTTCGATCACAAAGGGTTTGACTAAATAGTCATCGGCTCCCGCATCTAACCCCGCTACCCGATTTTCCGGCTGTCCCAATGCGGTCAACATCAGCACGGGTAAAGGATTTTTATGCAATCTGAGTCTTTGACACAACTCAATACCCGATAACCCTGGAAGCAGCCAATCCACGTTCGCGAAGCGTTGCGGATGCAATATCGCCACGGTGTAATCTGTTCATTGGCTTTCGATGCAGTCCCATGCCCGAGCACCATCGGTCAGCCAATCCACCACATATTTCTCCTCCATCAGAACTTGCTTAATTGCCAGTCCTAAATCTGTCTCATCTTCCACCAGTAAAATTCGCATCGATTCACGGAAATCAACCACGGGGTTGATTTTATCCAAACATTGGCCATTTCATCTGAATTTCATTTCAGCCACACCGACAATTCGCCGAAATCCATTTAATCAGAATGATTTTCTGGAATCGCATTCTCCGAAACACATCGCATCACTAAAACCTTATCCACCCTTGTACCGTCCATATCCACCACTTCAAAGCGGAGTCCACTCCACTGAAAATATTCACCGGATTGGGGAATATATCCCAGGAAATGCATCACAAACCCACCAAGGGTGTGGAAACTGCCCGTTGTTTCGTCGGGCAATGACTCTTTTTCCAGCAGGTCTTTCAAATCATGGATGTCAAGAGAACCATCGAGTAACCAGGAACCATCCTCCCGTTGAATAATCAGAGGTTCTTCTTGGTCTTCTAGGGAAGGCAAATCACCAACGATCGCTTCCATCAAATCATTTAGAGTCACCAAGCCTTCAACTCCACCATATTCATCTGTCACCATCGCAATATGAACCCCGGTTTTCTTGAACTGTTCTATGACAGAAAGCGCACGGGCGCTTTCTGTCACATATAGAGGTGGTTGAATGATCTCTTCCAGGCTGAGGGCTTGACCAGATAATTGGGCAGTTAACAAATGACTGCCACGGATGACTCCAATACATTCATCTAAACTACCCCGCCCAACGGGAAAGCGAGAGTGGTTGCTGGCGATTACTTCTTGTAAATTTTCCTCTAAAGAGGATTCAATATCTAACCAGTCAATTTCAGTTCGAGGCGTCATTATTGCTTTGATGGGGCGATCGCCCAGGCGAAAAACTCGCTCCACCATCTCATGCTCTGCTGGCTCAAATACCCCAGAGTCGGCACCTTGGCGAATCAATACTTTAATTTCTTCCTCGGTAATATTGGGCTCGTCTGAAGCTTTAATCCCCAGTAGGTTGAGCAAGGCATCCGTTGAAACACCCAAAATATGCACAAGCGGTGCGGTCAAACGGGAAAGAAGCCGCATCGGTGGGGCAACCATACAGGCAATTTGTTCTGGATTATTGAGGGAAATCCGTTTTGGCACCAATTCCCCAATTACCAGCGAAAGATAAGTGATAATTGTCACCACGATGACAACGCTGATTCCCTCGCTGTATGGTTGCAAAATAGGAATGCTCTCAAATAGGGGTTTTAAGCGTTGAGCGATCGTGGCACCGCCCACCGCGCCACTTAGAATGCCAATCAAAGTAATCCCAATTTGCACCGTTGAGAGAAAATCATTGGGGGAATTGGCCAGTTTCAGGGCAACTTGTGCCTTACGGTTGCCTCGGTCTGCTAATTGCTCTAAGCGGACTTTGCGGGCAGAAACGACTGCAATCTCTGAGCCTGAAAAAATCCCATTGGCAATGGTTAGCATCACAATTAGTAGAATTTCAAAGGCGATCGAAGACATGGTGAGCTATCTAAAATCAATAAATGAATGCCTCTAGCATAAAGGTTGATTTGTGGAAAAGACAAAATTCACATCACGCCAGAGATATTAACTACGAGATTGATTTTACTCACACCAAGGCTTTTTCACCGGGATTTCATCTGTGCTCTGGCAGACTAAGACCGATATCAACCTGGAGTCAGTGAACCATGGGTTACAACCAAAAAGCTTTTGTGGAGGCTTTCCCGATCACAATCTTCTTTCTTGTTATCTGTTCCCCAGGCGGGCGATGTGCCATATCGGTCATGGGGATGAGTTTCAGGCAACCGGGGGAATTGAGCGAGTGCAGGTTAACCCGAAAACCGCTCAAATGTTGGGCATTGTTGTTACACCGATCAACGCTACGACTGCTTAGGGCTCTGGAGTGATGATTACCTTTACTGCCTTAGTTGATGCGGACGGCAAGCAGTTTGTTTTTGTCCAATATGAGAATTTTTATGAGCCGTTGGAAGTGACAACGGGTGCAACCCAAGGGGAGTTGATTTCGGTGACTCAAGGGTTGTCGGTTGGGGAAAAGCTGGTGACTCAGGGCAGCTTATCCCTCAATGCGGAAGGAATTGAAATCGATGAACCATTATGACTAGAAATTGGGCGCTGTTAATGGCCACGGAAAAACAGTCACGCCCTAATTATTGAACCAAAAGAGGCAATTAAGGGGCGATTAAAGGGCGATCGCCGAGACTGCCTAAGAATTTGTTACGATAGTGTGTAAAACTTTTCAGTGTTCCGGCAGATTTAGGTTTGAAGTTGCCTAAAACTCTCACAAACAAAACGACATCAAGGCGTAGCAGCACGATTGAAAACATTTCTGTAAACCTGTGTAACATTATTAATGGAAGATTTCATGACAGAATATCCCCAAACGCAAGTTTCTCCCATCCACTCCGAGCAAAATAAAGGTTGGCGTGGCGGGAGACAGGAGCAAAGTCGCTTATTGGCTGAAACCATTGCCCGCGCTGCGGACGATCGCAAAGGCGGTGATATTGTCTTATTGCACGTCGCCGATGTTTCTTATCTGGCTGAGTATTTTGTGATTGTCACCGGGTTTTCCCGAGTCCAAGTCCGGGCGATCGCCGACGCGATTAAACACAGCGCCGCTGAAGAATGCGTCCGTGAACCGTTGCGTCAAGAAGGACAAGATAGCGGCAATTGGCTAGTGCAGGATTACGGGGATGTGATCGTGCATATTTTTATGCCCAAAGAACGAGAATACTACAATTTAGAGGCGTTCTGGAGTCACGCGGAACGAGTTCCTTTTGCCACGGGAGCGATCGCACCATGAGGGATGCAGGGTTGTCTACCTGTCCAGTGCCACTGGAACAGCAGCCGATTAATGAATATGAACAGCTAAAAGAGTCATGGTTTTTTGGCTGGACGGCTCAAGGTTGGCTGGTTTATCTGCGGAAACTAGCCTGGGTTTGGGGGATTAGCTGGTTCGTCACCGGGCCTGTGTCGGCGGCGAGTTTCCCTCCCGGCAAATATCCGGTGCCATTTTTCCTCGGTGGCGCCGCTGGGGCGATGTTCTTTGTGGCTTTGGTGCTGCTGCGGCTTTATTTAGGCTGGAAATATGTGAGCGATCGCCTGCAAAGTGCCACCATCACCTATGAGGAATCCGGTTGGTATGATGGTCAATCTTGGACGAAAACTTCAGAAATTTTGACTCGCGATCAGTTGATTGTGAGTTATCAGATTCAGCCGATATTAAAAAGACTGCAACAAAGTTTCCTGGCGATCGCTATCTGGTTTCTTGGCACAGCAATCTTATGGTATTTCTTATAACTGAAAGGCTTTTTTAGCCCCCATAAATCAACCCCTGGCTTGCTTAAAAAAGCCGGGGGTTTGTTATGTCTAGAGCGATGGGATTAATCGTTATTTGAATTCATTAAAGCATGAAACCTGCGATCGTCCCGAATTTTGGCAAATTTGGGTTCTTTCGCCGCCTGAGTTTGGTAGAAATCAAAGTCAAGAGATAGACTATTTTGTAAAAATTCCACCACGTGATCGATATAATCGGCAATACTTTCGTCACTAGCGTAACAGCAGGCAATTTGATAGTGAACTTTGGGATCGTGAGGTTTGATCCCGCTGGCTTTTTTCAAGCAGGCGATCGCCTGGGGGTAGTCCTGGATCTCTTGCCAAGTTAAACCGAGACGATACCATGCCCAGTAATCATCCCCCCTAATATCTAACGCTTTACGGTAGCTCTTAGTGGCTTCTTGATAACGTTTAGCGTGGCGGAGCACTTCGGCGCGACGATACCAAGCCCAATAATCATCGGGTTTAATGTCCAACGCTTTGTCATAGCTGGCGATCGCTTCTTCGGGACAACTCAGGTCGTCTAAAACGTTACCCCGCTGATACCAAGCCCAATAATCATTCGGTCGTAACTCTAAAGCCCGATCATAACTGGCGATCGCCTCGTGACTCCGTTTCAGATCGCTCAAGGCATTGCCGCGATGATACCAAGCCCAGTAATCATTCGGTCGTAACTCTAAAGCCCGATCATAACTGGCGATCGCCTCTGAGTAGCGCTTTAAATCTGCCAACACATTGCCGCGATAATACCAAGCCCAATAATCATTCGGTCGTAACTCTAAAGCCCGGTCATAACTGGCAAGGGCTTCTGAGTATCGTCTCCCATGACGCAGCACTGTAGCCCGTTGATACCAGTCTAAATAATCGTGAGCGGTTTGGGTCAATTCTAATCGCTCAGTTGCTTCACTTTTTAATGATGATCCTGCTGGATTTAGGTTCATACTCAACCTCCCAAAACATGGAGGATATTTTTAAACTGAGTATAGAACTGACATCAAAGTTCATTTAGTTCTTAATGAGCAGATACTCAATTACCGCAATTCATTTGTTGGCTTCACGGTCGCTCAATTTCACCGATTGAATTTCGCTGGCTTGAGCAAAACTTAACTGGGCTTCTTCCTCACGACCTAATTGCTGGAGAACCTCCCCCCGTTCTTCCCAGATCCAACTGGCCAAAGATTGTAATTCTGGCCACTGATACCAATCCGGTTGCAAACTAATTGCTTTGTTATAAATCGACAGGGCATCTTCATAGCAGCCCATATCCTTGAGCACATTTGCCAATTGATACCAAGTCCAGTAATTATCTGGGTTGAGTTCAATTGAATGTTCATAACATTCTGCCGCCGCTTCGTAATCTTCCAGATCCACCAAAGTCAACCCTCGGTCATACCAGCAGATCGGATCGAGGCAATTGATTTCCAAGGAGCGATCGTAACAAGCGAGGGCTTCATGGCTTTCACCGAGGATATCCAGCAATTTCCCCAGAAGGTGCCAACATTCAGCATCTCCGGGTTTGAGGGCGATCGCCTGTTCTAAGTATTGCTGGGCTTCTGGGTATGAACCCGCCTGATAGAGGGTTTGTCCTAGGCGATACAACGCCCAATAATCTCGGTTATTTCGGCAGTTCAGGGCTTGGCGATAGTTTTCGGCGGCCTCATCATAGCGATCGCACTCTCTCAAGGTTTCTGCCCGACGATACCACGCCCAATAGTCATCGGGTTTCGCTTCCAAGGCTCGATCAAAACAGGCGATCGCCTCCGAGTAAAACCCCTGCTGTTGCATCACACAAGCTTTTTGATACCAACACCAGTAGTCCCCAGGTCTAGTCTTCAGGGCATTCTCAAAACAAGCGATCGCCTCTGCATAGCAGCCCAAAGTATCAAACACCTGACCCCGTTGATACCAAGCCCAATAATCGTTCGGTTGGTACTCCAGGGCTTTATTGTAACTATCCAAAGCTTCCCAGTATTTCCCCAGATCCCGCAAAGCATTGCCTTGCTGATACCACTGCCAATAACTATCAGGTCTGCACTCAAAGGTTTTATGGTAGATAGAAAATTTATTTGCTCTCATAAAAATATCTCCCAGAAAGTTTTTGATTTTGAATCCTTCTACATAAGCATACTCCTGATAATCTCGTTTATTACTGTCAAATTTCCTTGATTTTCAGGCCAAAAATGTAAATTCAACACCGGATTACATCCTCTAAGTGATACTATGCAAGCTGTGATTGCGGCTTTTTTGTCACAAAATCCAGACCAACCTGCGGTGACTGTTCAGTTTTTATCTAGTAACCGCTCAGATGAGTCAGCAAGTTAAATGCTAAAAACACCATTGTTGACCATCTGAAATTTATCCCTTTTCTTTTGTGACTAAAGGTTATCGCCTCGATCGCTTTTGTCTAAACTCGATCGCTAAATACATATATTTTAACTATTTATGCCCCAAAATCTTGATTCAAGAATCGGGGATCAAAGATCGTGGTTCGGCAAAGTTAAAGCGTAAAAATTTGTAAACTAAAATGTAAAATTTTGATGACAAAAGATTCTGAATATCGGCTCGAAAGAGACTCAATGGGGTCTAGAGAAATTCCCGCCCATGTCTATTATGGCATTCAAACACTCCGGGCGATTGAAAATTTTCCCATCAGTGGACTCAAGCCCTTATCCACTTATGTAGATGCCTGCTTACTGATTAAAAAAGCAACCGCTAAAGCCAATGGAGAACTTAACTGTATCTCCCCGGAAATTGCCACAGCAATTATTCAAGCCGTGGACGAAATTCTCCAAGGAAAACTGCGGGATCAATTTGTGGTGGATGTTTACCAAGCAGGCGCCGGAACCTCCCATCACATGAATATTAATGAAGTATTGGCCAATCGCGCCCTAGAAATTTTGGGGGATACCAAGGGCAACTACCAACGAGTCAGCCCTAACGATCATGTTAATTATGGTCAATCTACCAATGATGTGATCCCTACGGCGATTCGCATTGGCGGGCTATTAGCCCTGGAACACAGCCTGTATCCCGCTTTGGCAGAGGCGATCGCCACCCTGGAGAAAAAAGCCGAGGAATTTCAAGATATCGTCAAATCCGGCAGAACCCACAACCAAGACGCCGTACCCGTCCGACTGGGGGAAGGGTTCCGGGCTTGGGCGTATATTCTCACCGACCACCTCAACCGGATCAAAAAAGCTGAGGAAGATTTAACGATCTTAGGCATTGGCGGCAGCGCCACCGGGACAGGATTAAATACCCATCCCCAATATCGCTATCGGGTGACAGAAATTCTCTCCGAACTAATCGGCAAACCCTTGCAACCGGCGCCAAACATGATGGCTGCTATGCAAAGTATGTCCCCGTTTGTGAATGTCTCTGGTTGCTTGCGGAATTTAGCCACCGACTGCATTAAAATTTCCCATGATTTGCGGTTAATGGACTCCGGGCCAAAAACCGGCCTCAAGGAAATCCAACTGCCCCCAGTACAACCCGGTTCCTCGATTATGCCCGGAAAATATAATCCGGTCATGGCGGAAATGACTTCAATGGTCTGTTTTCAAGTCATGGGATATGACAGCGCGATCGCCCTAGCCTCCCAAGCTGGACAACTAGAACTCAACGTAATGATGCCCTTAATTGCCTATAATCTAATTCACAGCATTGAACTGATGGGCAATACCTTGGCCGCCCTAACTCAGCGAGGTCTAGCAGGAATCACCGCCAACCGCGATCGGTGTCTAGCCTACGCCGAAGGCAGTTTATCCTTAGTCACAGCACTAAACACTCATATCGGTTATCTCAACGCCGCTGCTGTTGCCAAAGAATCCCTAGAAACTGGCAAATCCTTGCGACAAATTGTCCTGGAAAAACAATTAATGAGTGAAGCAGAATTAGCCAAGGTTTTAGACTTAGAAAAAATGAGTGCGATGCCTAAAAGTTAACATTTATTAGTTTTTTGTTATTGGTTATTGGTCATGATTTATTGGTTGCTTGACATCACCCAAAAAGTAATAACCAACAACCAATAACCAATAACCAATAACCACCAAAAAAAATTAGGAGTCAATCATTATGGTTCGAGGTTCTTTTGCCACCATGCAGGCGGAAAATAGCACCGAAGTCACCTTTTATTATGTGGATGGACAATCTGATTCTTATAAAATTCCCATTCCCCCCCAACAATTTCAACAACAAATCGCCAAATTTTTACAAAAACCTTGGTTTATTTTCCATCTCTTCGATCAAACCGTAATGATCGCCAATTCTAGAGTGATTAAAATAGAAATCAAACCCAGTATTTCTCAAATTCAAGGAGAAGGGGTCTTTGCCGGGGCGGAAAAGATTACCTCAATGCAACGCGGTGCGACCGGCAGATTAGGAGTCAGAGAATAATTAGAAAATAGCAGGGTGGCGGGGGGATGAGGGGAGAGTGAATAGTGAAAGGGAGGATGCATAGGAAAGAGGATGCATAGGAAAGAGGATGCATAGGAAAGAGGAAAGATATTCTCTCCTCTCTTTTCTCTCCTCTCTTTTCTCTCTTGGCCATTCGCCCCTACGACTTTTGTACGGGCGAATGGCCATTCGCCCCTACGACTTTTCACTTTCCCCCGCTCCCCACACCCTAATTTATCTGCCAATATTTCTTTTCATATGATCTAACTCCTGATCCATTTCCCAACGACGAAAAGTATCTTCTAAGGGGTCAGCGCTACTATTGTCATTAAATTTATAATTCTGAGTCCAAATCTTAGTATCGACGGTTGGTGAAGTGGTATCGCTAGTTGCTGCTTTTACTTCTGTGGCTTTTTTTTGCACTTCCAAACGTTGACCATGAATTTTACGATATAACTCTTTGCCTTTTTCGATTTGTTCTTTGGCGGCTTGCATTTTTCCCCAAAGTTGATTGCCCTGACGCAATAAATCCGCTTCCCGTTCTTGTGCCGCTTGAGCTAAATCTTGTCTGCCCGATGCTTTGGCTTTATTCACTCGTTCATGCCAGCGTTGAATATCTTGAGCCGTGGATAAAATTTGCTCTTGTAATTGTTTCTCTTTATTTTGGGCATCGCGAATTAATCGCAAAGTATCATCTTCTTGTTCTCGCAGTTGCTCCTCAATAGCTTGTAATTCCAGATGAGGATGATTGCGGAGAAATTCATCTAATTTGTCTTCAAAAAAACGACTGACATCATCAAACAAACTCATTATTTATAATTCCTTACTCAATGGTTGATGGTTGACCGTTGACCCTTGACCCTTGACCCTTGAACGTTGACGGTCAACCATCAACCATCAACAATCAACGGTCAACCATCAACAATCAACGGTCAACAAAAATAAATAGCTAAATGCTTTGTCCCACATAGATGGAACGCACTTCACCATTGCGGCGAATCACCGCTTCTTTGTTTTTGATTTCGCCGAGTGTCCAGCCACTAGACCCAATGCTTTCACCAATGTTGATGCGGCGGGATGCCCCATTGATTTCAAATAAGGCAACCGATCGCTCTCCCACTTGGATAATTCCCACCAAAGTATGAACCGCTGCGGCGGCTGATTCAGCGGGGGCAGCAGTGGGGGCTGATTCTGGTTGAGCGGTGGCAGCGGTTTCCGCTGGTTGTTCCGGCAGGGGTGGTGCGGCTTCCGGTTTGGGAAGGGATGCTACAGGTTGTTGCGGCGCAGCGGGTGCGGGTTTGGGCGCTTCTGCTTGGGGTTTAGGCGAGGGGCTGGGGGCTGGGCTGGGGGCTGGGGCGGCAGGGGCGGCGGGTTTCGCCCCTTGGGTGGCGGGTTTCGCCGCTTGGGTGGGGGCGGGAGCCGGTGCGGGTTTCGGCGCGGCGGCAGTGGTGGGCGCCCCTGGAGGATTTGCCGGGACTTTGACGGTTTGAGTGGGAGGGGCGCCGGTGAGGGTTAGTCTTTCCAGGGCGATCGCAATGCGGTTGAGTACCTCGGTTAAATTCCCGGAGTCTGGTTGGGCGGCGATCGTGGGATTAACTGTCACATTCACAGGCGGTGGTGACATCGGAATGGGTAGGTTTGCTTGATTTTGTGCCGCTGGTGGGGGTGTGGCAATGGTGGCTTTTGCGCCTTCTCTCTGAATGGTTGCCAGCGATCGCTGCATATACTCCATAAACTTAATATCAGCTTCGGCTTTAAGTTGTTCGGGAGTTTTTGGCACGACGCGATCGGTCGGTTGTGGGGTTTCTCCAGTCACCAGAACCCAAAAGCGCTGGAGATCCCCTCGGTTCCACAGCAGTAAACCAACCAAAATCACCAAAGACGCACAAGCCCCACCAAGCAAGAGTTTATCTAGTAACCGCCCAGATTTTTGCTTTTGGGTTTCGGTGGTTTCCGCTTCAGCGGTTTTCACCGGATGGGTTTCCGGTTGGGGGATGAGCATTTGCGGCAAAATAATTTGCGGCACCTGAATGGATTTTAACGAGACTGGATCCGGTGGGGGGGTGGTCTGGGTGGGCAGTCTTCCCCCGTCCAAAATATGCTCCATGTCGTCAAATAGCTCATCCATTAGGCGATCGGCATACGCATCTACGGAAAACGAGCCGCGTGGCTGGGGTTCCTTAAAGCCTACCACCGGCTCCTCAGAAGCCGGTTTGGTTGTGACATTTTGCTGAGACATAATTTCCTAAACCTGTGATGTGATATTGCCAGCTATATAAGCTATACAACGGTTATTGTCCTAATGAAGTACAGAGTTTTTCTGGATTCCCGCCTGCGCGGGAATGACAGGTTTTTTTGTACTTCATAACTATGACAATTGCTACCTTGATTCAGCTACAACCAGCGTCATCGATTATCGTATTATATCTGGGCTTTTGGTGACTGTTGACTGTTGACTGTTGATTGTTACTGGTTATTCGTTATTCGATTCAACCCCCAAACAACAAATAACCAATAACCAATAACCAATAAATTTTACCTCATCGCTAATTGACGTTTACTCACTTCTAAGTAAATCAGCAAAGCATCAATATCCGCTGGATTTACGCCCCCAATTCGGCAAGCTTGGCCAATGGTTAAGGGTTTGACTTTGGCCAGTTTTTCTCTGGCTTCTTTGGACAAAGTATTGATTTGAGCATAGTCTAAATCTGCGGGTAATTTGCGGTTAGCATTCCGACTAATTTGGTCGATTTGGTGTTGCTGCCTTTCAATATAACCAGAGTATTTAATGTCAATTTCTACTCCTTCTTTTTCCGCTTGATTTAGTTCTAGGTTCGCCAGTCCATAATTTTCAAATTTACTATAATGAAATCCCGGACGCAGCAGCAGTTCAGATAAGGTAATTGACCCTTTAATTTTCTGATTTGTGTCTGCAAAGATTGCTTTTCCTATTGCTTCATGTTCTTTGATTCGGGTCGTTTCTAGCCTTTCTTTCTCTGCGGCTATTTTAGCATATTTTTCCGTAAATAAACGATAGCGGCGATCGCAGATTAAGCCAATTTCTCGACCTAACGGGGTTAAGCGGCGATCGGCATTATCGGAACGCAATAATAACCGATATTCCGACCGACTGGTTAACATTCGATACGGTTCGCGTAATTCTTTGGTGCAGAGATCGTCAATTAATGTGCCAATATAACTTTGTTCGCGAGGGAAAATAATCATTTCCTGACCGCGCACTAACCGGGCGGCATTAATGCCCGCTACAAGTCCTTGGGCGGCGGCTTCTTCATAACCCGTCGTGCCATTAATTTGTCCGGCACAAAATAATCCCGAAACTTTCTTGGTCATCAAGGTGGGATAACATTGGGTGGCGGGTAAATAATCATATTCCACCGCATAAGCTGGACGCAACATGACACATTTTTCTAATCCGGGCAAACTCCGCAACATTTGTAGTTGCAAATTTTCCGGTAATCCCGTAGAAAATCCTTGGATATAAAGTTCGGGAATATCTCTCCCTTCCGGTTCAATAAAGATTTGATGACTTTCTTTATCCGCAAAGCGGACTATTTTATCTTCAATGCTGGGACAATAGCGCGGCCCTTTGGCATCCACCCAACCGCCATAAACCGGAGATAAGTGGATATTTTCTTTAATTAACCGATGAGTTTCCGCCGTGGTTCGAGTTAGATAACAGTTCATTTGTTCCCGTTCGACCCACACTTCCGGGTCAAAACTAAACCACCGCACATCTTCATCTCCCGGTTGCGGTTCCATTTTGCTATAGTCCACCGATCGCTTATCGACGCGGGCAGGAGTTCCGGTTTTTAGGCGATCGGTTTCAAAGCCTAATTTGTTCAAAGTTTCGGTTAGACCCACGGCAGCAAATTCTCCGGCCCGACCAGCGGCCATTGATTTATTTCCTACCCAAATTATTCCACCTAAAAAAGTGCCGGTGGTTAAGATTACGGCTTTGCAGGCAAAGGCGACACCAAAATAGGTTTTTACGCCGATAATTTCATCGTGATTATTCAGCACTAAGTCCGTGACCATGCCTTCGCGCAGAGATAAGTTTTCTTGGTTTTCTACGATTTTTCTCATCACGGCGGCATATTCCCGTTTGTCGGTTTGAGCCCGTAATGCCCAAACCGCAGGGCCACGAGAAGCATTGAGGACGCGCTTTTGCAAATAGGTGCGATCGGTCATTTTGCCAATTTCCCCACCGAGGGCATCAACCTCATGGGTCAACTGGGACTTAGCTGGGCCACCCACTGCCGGGTTGCAGGGTTGCCAAGCGATTTTATCTAAATTTAAGGTCAGCAGCAGGGTGCGACACCCCAGACGGGCGGTGGCTAAGGCCGCTTCACAACCGGAATGTCCCGCCCCCACCACTACGACATCAAAAGCGTCTTGAAAATCTACGGGCGTTTGCATGGTCATGGTTTAGGTCTTCGTTTGGATTCCTTATTAATGATAGCGGCTGTAGGATCTTGTAGGGGCGAAGCATTCGGGCAAAAAATTTATTGGTCAACACCCAGAATTAACTGCCCGAATGCGAAAGCCCTAAGTAGGTGGGCAGAAATAAATGCACCACAGACCAGATCAGAAGAAAAACTGTCATTCCCGCGAAGGCGGGAATCCACAGCCTATCGGCGGGGAACAAAAAGTGCAATTAATTATGTTCACCTACTTAATTCACGGCAAAGAATTTATTGGTCAACACCCAGAATTAACGGCCCCAATGCTTCGCCCTAAGTAGACGGGCAGAAATAAATGCACCACAGACCAGATCAGAAGAAAAACTGTCATTCCCGCGCAGGCGGGAATCCAAGGATTTACCCTGGGGAACGAAAAGTGCAATTAATTATGTTCACCTACTTAAATTAGGGCAAAGAATTTATTGGTCAACACCCAGAATGTCCCTGGGCAAAGCATTCGGACATATAATCAATTGTCAAAACCGAAAATTCTTGCCCGAATGCTTGGCCCCTACAGACTACAGACATTCTTTGTGTCCTCTGTGTCTCTGTGGTGAATCTTCCCGCTATGGGAAAATAAAATTGATTGGATAATTCACCACAGAGACACAGAGGACACAAAGAGGGATTTTGTCCGTAGAGAATTAATGATTTCCCATTAACAATGCCTGAAACCAGGCATCAGACCGAATCCGATCAAAATCTGCGTCATTTTGAGCCATTTCTCGATATTCTTCAGGACTTAATTCAATGGCTTTTTCTAGATTTTTAATTGCCAACTCAAGCTTCTCTTGCAAAGCATAAGCACAAGCTTTATTGTACCAAGCTTCATGCTTATCGGGTTTAATTTCTAGGGCTTTGTCGTAAGATTCTATGGCCTCACTGTAGCGTTGTAAATTACCCAAAGCAATGCCCCGGTTGTACCAATCTTCATGGAAATCGGGTTGAATTTCTAGGGCTTTGTCGTAAGATTCTATGGCCTCACTGTAGCGTTGTAAATTAAACAAAGCAATGCCCCGGTTGTACCAAGCTTCATAGTCATCGGGTAGAATTTCTAGGGCTTTGTCATAAGATTCTATGGCCTCACTGTAGCGTTGTAAATTACCCAAAGCAATGCCCCGGTTGTACCAAGCTTGATGGTAATCGGGTTGAATTTCTAGGGCTTTGTCGTAAGATTCTATGGCTTCACTGTAGCGTTGTAAATTACCCAAAGCAATGCCCCGGTTGTACCAAGCTTGATGGTAATCGGGTTGAATTTCTAGGGCTTTGTCGTAAGATTCTATGGCTTCACTGTAGCGTTGTAAATTACCCAAAGCAATGCCCCGGTTGTTCCAAGCTTGATGGTAATCGGGTTGAATTTCTAGGGCTTTGTCGTAAGATTCTATGGCCTCACTGTAGCGTTGTAAATTACCCAAAGCATAGCCCCGGTTGTGCCAAGATTCATGGAAATTGGGTTGAATTTCTAGGGCTTTGTCGTAAGATTCTATCGCCTCACTGTAGCGTTGTAAATTACCCAAAGCAATGCCCCGGTTGTACCAAGCTTGATGGTAATCGGGTTGAATTTCTAGGGCTTTCTCGTAAGATTCGATCGCCTCACTGTAGCGTTGTAATTCATCCAAAGCATTGCCCCGGTTGTTCCAAGCTTGATGTAAATCGGGTTGAATTTCTAGGGCTTTGTCGTAAGATTCTATGGCCTCACTGTAGCGTTGTAAATTATCCAAAGCATTGCCCCGGTTGTACCAAGCTTGATGGTAATCGGGTTGAATTTCTAGGGCTTTGTCGTAAGATTCGATCTCTTCACTGTAGCGTTGTAAATTATAAAAAGCATTGCCCCGGTTGTACCAAGCTTGATGGTCATCCGGTTGAATTTCTAGGGCTTTGTCGAAAGATTCTATTGCCTCACTGTAGCGTTGTAAATCATCCAAAGCAAGGCCCCTGTTGTACCAAGCTTCATGGTCATCAGGTTGAATTTCTAGGGCTTTATCGTAAGATTCTATGGCCTCACTGTAGCGTTGTAAATTAGCCAAAGCAAGGCCCCGGTTGTTCCAAGCTTGATGGTAATCGGGTTGAATTTCTAGGGCTTTCTCGTAAGATTCTATGGCTTCACTGTAGCGTTGTAATTTACCCAAAGCAATGCCCCGGTTGTGCCAAGCTGCCTGGTCATCGGGTTTAATTTGTAGGGCTTTGTCGTAAGATTCTATGGCTTCACTGTAGCGTTGTAAATTACCCAAAGCAATGCCCCGGTTGTGCCAAGCTTGATGGTAATCGGGTTGAATTTCTAGGGCTTTCTCGTAAGATTCTATGGCTTCACTGTAGCGTTGTAATTTACCCAAAGCAATGCCCCGGTTGTGCCAAGCTGCCTGGTCATCGGGTTTAATTTGTAGGGCTTTGTCGTAAGATTCGATCGCCTCACTGTAGCGGTCTTCCAGGTGAAGTAATAGGGCTTGTTGAAGAGATAAATTAGCTTGGTTTGGTAAAGGTAAAGACTGATGCTTGAGTTGGGCTTGGATATTTAAGATTTCTTGTTGTCGTGCTTGAGGCTTTAAACTGAATACCCAATTATATAAATTGGATGAAGTTTCTCTTAAATCCGCATCATCTGAAGATATCTGAAAACAGCCCGATCGCCAATCATAAAAATCGGGGCAGCGATGAATAAAATAGTCAATGGCAAACCGAGGCAGCAAAAAAACGAAGCAGAGGGGAAAATTATCTCTAAACTGTTCCCGTTGTTGGTTTAAGTGACTCAGAATTCGGGGCACTCCATGCCAACTATAAGAATAAATTTCCTCAGTATTCCAGCCTTCGGTTCTTTTTTCCGTTTCATAAGCTAATAAAGAATGTTCTAATCCCCGAATGAATAACACTTCTTGGTCTTGATACGCTTCCACCAAGGGATATAATTTATCTCGCGTTTCATCCAAAGACAAAACCGCTATTTTTTTCTGGGGTAATTCTTGTTTAACTTTCTCAATCACTTTTTGCCCTGCTTGGGGAGAACATTGGACAAATAGCAGCCGAAATCCTCGCGATCTTCTAATCGCGTTAATTAATGCTTGTGTTTCTTCTTCTGGGGTTGGGGGTGGTAAATTTTCTTCCCAATCGATGTTTTCAGGATTCATGGTTGTGAATTACATTAAATATGAACCACGGAGGCACAGAGAACACAGTGTATGGTGGGCAAATTTTATCAACCGGATAATTTTATCTCCTAATTATGGTTTATTGCCCACCCTACAAGATATAGTTTTACGATTTTTCCAACGCTGCCACTGCTGCTTTAAATTCGGGCAAATTTTTAATTAACGGGTGAACATCAGACCATCGTTGCAACTCTCCATCATTATCTAAATAACGATATTCCAACAAACAGCGATTAAATAATAAATTGCGGGTTTGGTCTTCGTTGATAATTTGCTTACTGCGGTGAACCTGGGCTAAAAGTTGCCATTCATCATGTTCCACAGTACGGCGATAAGTA
This sequence comes from Planktothricoides raciborskii GIHE-MW2, assembly GCF_040564635.1. Lineage (NCBI taxonomy): Bacteria > Bacillati > Cyanobacteriota > Cyanophyceae > Oscillatoriales > Oscillatoriaceae > Planktothricoides > Planktothricoides raciborskii. Next base: position 173,895 of record NZ_CP159837.1, on the reverse strand, counting down.
TCTCGCGCTTCGGTAATCGCCCGTTGGACTTCTTTCTTAGAAATCGGTAGCTGATGCGTGCGATTAATTGCTGCTTGAATTAATAGGAGTAAATTGCGAACATGACCGCCACTCATTAAACATAACCGTTGCACTACTTCGGCACTTTCAAAAATCTCGGTCGTCAAAACTTCTGATTCTAAAGCAGCTTTAGCCACTCTTTCGACTCGTTTAGTAATAATTTCCGTTAATTTATCCACCCCTGGTTGATGAGTTGTCTCATCAGGATTTTGCACCATAATCATCGGCAATACTTGGGGGTCGCTATAAATATCGCGTAAATCTGTTGACCGACGGGAATACACCAAAGAAATGGGCACCGTATAAACTAAATGGCAATCTAGCGATCGCAGTTGTTCGCTGCGGTCAATAAAAATTTCCTCATGGTTAGTCCGTCCATTGTCCTGGGGTATGAGAACCATCCGGTCTAAGTTATCCACAATCACCGCGAGTTTTTCACAGCCGTTGGGCAGGTTATTTTTCGCCTCGGCAATAAACTCATTTAATGCTTGAGTCAACGTGACCGTATAAGGATTTATTTTGTCGCGAATTTGGCGCCGTAGAGAAGGAACTGCCCGTAAATTAGCGGTGAGTTTGGCAAACTGGGCAATTTGTCCCTCCACCGATAAGGTTTCAAACTTGACCTCGGTGAGGGCTAAGTCTTTTAATTCTTGCCACCGACCCCGCAACCATTCTGTCAATGGATCTGGTCTAGCAATATCTTTCAGGTCTTCCAGAATATGGCGAGTACAAGCGAGTAAAATATCCGCATATTCGGCATCTTCCGGATCAATATCCGCTTCGTCGGCGGCAAAATATACTACTAAAAATTGATTTTGTTCCAAATATTGCTTGAGACGTAGCAGTTCCGTGGATTTCCCCGCCCCACGATGTCCCGCATAGAGTTGACAAGTCATGCGCTGCGATCGACGAATTTTATTACCCAATTCCTCTAAAATATCCCCATCCCCCCGGACTTCGCGACAGTCTACATATTGCGGGTCTCCCGGTGATAATGGATTAAAAGGTTCAAAGACGTTGTAGAGTTCGTCGAGAAATTTGGGGTCATGGAAACTGGACATCTCTTTGAGGCAAGTAGAGGAACGAATTTATTTTAGTTGATTTTAGCAATGAAATGACGATTCAAGAGATTGCAGCCAACCGGCGCGATCGCCCCAACCCCTCTTTTTAAGCTAATCTTGTAGGGGTTTTTGCCTGGATGGGAAAAATCGTTATTTTATGTAGGGGCTGTACGGAAAAGCGCCTGCAATGCTTGCGCCCTCTTGCGCCCTCTTGGGCCAGAAGTGGTTAGGGGCGCTTTTCCGAGACTGGGTGACGTGGACTATAGCAATCCTAAATCAATCGTGAAATAAGCCCTCACCCCTAACCGTCGGCGGCCCAGAAAGGGAGAGGGGATGGGGGTGAGGTATAAATCATTTAGGACTGCTATAGACGAGACGCTATATTAAAATAACGAGACTTTTATATGTTCAAAAAATATGAATAAACTAGATTTAACTCAGGCTCAAGAACGCTTTGGCGAACTCATTGCCCTGGTTGGTGACAATGGCGAGCAAATTTTAATTGAAAAATTCGGTCAACCTATAGCTGCAATTATTAGCTATGCCGACTTAAAGCGCTTACAAAATATTCAAGCGGATGCTAGGGATTCTGAAATGATTTCTAAATAAAAAAAATCACTGATTTGCGCGTATAAAAAACCGGCTTTATGCGTTAAGTTGACTTCTCCAGCAAACTCTTACAGCGGTTTTTTATTAAATCTACCACAATAATTTGTAGGGGCGAAGCATGACCGCAGACAAATTATTGCTGAAAATATTAATATAAATACGGTCATGCTTCGCCCGATCGTGGTTTAGTAATCTGAAAACCGCTGTAATTAATAAACCCGTTTTTTTAGGGTTTTAGGGCAATACACGCTAACCATAAAACCGATCTAAATTATATCATAAAAATAACCAGGCAAAATTCAGGAGATGACGGCAATGAGTCCTTTACTCGAAGCAATCTTAAAACAAGTAGAACAGCTTTCTAATGATGAGCGGTTGGAGTTAATTCAACAGGTGGCAGAACAGATGAAGTCTGCCCCCGCAGAACCGAAGCGGAAACATAAAATTAGTGAGTTTCGGGGGATGGTGCAGTATCCCTTTTTCGGAGAAGATGCCCAGGAATGGGTGACACGAACTCGGCGTGAAGGAGATGAACATCGGGAAAAATTACTCCGAGGAGAAGAATGAGAATTAACCAAGCTTTATTAGGGGTATCGCGGCTATTTTTGGATACAGCACCCGTTGTCTATTTCGTGGAGGAAAACCCATATTTTTTACCTCTGGTTAGCCCGATTTTTACCCAGATTGAAAATGGTTTTTTGATTGGGGTTGCCAGTCCCGTAACTTTGGCTGAATGCCTGGTTATGCCTTGAGGCTAAATTTTAAAATTAGATGCGTATAATATTTGAAAAATAGGAAGCTAAAAAGCTAATTTTTTATACCTAAAATAAATTTATATTCTAAAAATAGGTTTTGCTTTCAAGATTAATATATCAAAAAAAATATCCTGAAAAAAACCGATATTTTTGGTTATTTTGAAGCCTGCCCCCGTGAAGACGGTGGTGGGTATCAGTTGCCCGTAATTCAGGCAAATATTGCCCGATCGCTCACGGCTTCACTGCTGTAATATGAGCGATCGCCGTTTCCTAAAAAAGTTTTACAAGCTGATAGCTAACTGCTGACGCAGATCGGCAAAGCAATCATTTATCGGGCATTTATCGGGCATTTATCGGGCATTTATCGGGCATTTATCGGGCATTTATCGGGGTAACAGGTGGTGTCTGGGGCCAACACCAGGATTTTGCAAAGAAGCTAATTCTTCTTCTGATAAATGACTGAGTTCGCTCTTAATTTCTTCTTCCGTATAATGATAGCCGCGCTGTTCAGCCATTTCTATAAAAGCCTGGATGTTTTCTGCCGCTTCTTTTTGTTCGCTTAACGCTTGTTGTTCTTGCACGGCTGTATATAATTTAGCAGCATTTGTTTGTTCCATGATCGATCCTTTAGTTGTGATGAGTTTTTTTAACCGAAAGCTTTTCTTCTACCACAGGGATCTGAGGAGAACTCCAGTCCTTGAACTAGATCCCCGAAGAAGAGCGATCGCTTCTCTGGTTTTTGGCGATCGAGCCATCGCTGTCGATCATAAATCTTTAAAAGTTATTGCCAACCTAATTTTTACGAAATTTAACAAAAAATAGTTATTGGTTATTTGTTATTGGTTATTTGTTGTTCGTTATTTGAAGCAATTAATAATTAATAATTATTAATTATTAATGCGGGTCGCCGCCAAAAAGCGGAGAATCAGTTGCATAAAATATAACAGATACGCAACAGAATATAATTAACAACAAAACAAGATTCTGATTTAATGAATTAAACTAGAAAGGTTGACTAATTAAATTTCAGTTGTAAAGGACAACCAATCGATGATCGCAACCGCAACGAAATTAAACCACGAAGTTAAAGACCTTTCCTTGGCGCCTCTGGGGAAACAGCGGATTTCTTGGGCAGGCAGGGAAATGCCTGTTCTTAAACTGATTAAAGAACGTTTTGCCCAAGAAAAGCCTTTTGCCGGTATCCGCTTAGTGGCTTGTTGCCATGTCACCACGGAAACCGCTAATTTAGCGATCGCCCTCAAAGCCGGTGGTGCTGATGCCGTCCTCATTGCCAGCAACCCCCTGAGCACCCAAGATGACGTAGCCGCCAGCTTAGTGGTAGATGAAGGGATTCCCGTATTTGCGATCAAAGGGGAAGATAACGCCACCTATCACCGTCACGTGCATATCGCCCTGGATCACAAACCCAACATTATTATTGATGATGGCAGTGACGTGACCGCTACCTTGATCCAAGAACGGCAACATCAAATCGCGGATCTGATCGGCACCACGGAAGAAACTACTACCGGGATCGTCCGTTTACAAGCCATGTTCAAAGACGGGGTGCTTTCTTTCCCGGCGATGAACGTGAATGATGCGGACACCAAGCATTTCTTTGATAATCGTTACGGTACAGGTCAGTCTACTCTCGATGGAATTATCCGGGCAACCAATATCCTCCTGGCGGGTAAAACTATCGTCGTGGTCGGATATGGTTGGTGTGGTAAAGGCACCGCTATGCGGGCTAAAGGCATGGGCGCCAATGTGATTGTCACGGAAATCAATCCGGTGAAGGCGATCGAAGCAGCGATGGACGGTTTCCAAGTGATGCCAATGGCCGAAGCCGCCACTTATGGGGATATGTTCATCACTGTCACCGGCAACAAGCACGTGATTCGTGGCGAACATTTCGACGTGATGAAAGATGGGGCGATCGTTTGCAACTCTGGTCACTTTGACATTGAAATTGACCTAGAAGCGTTGAAAGGCAAGTCCTCTGAAGTGCGGACGGTGCGTCCTTTCACCGAAGAATATGTGCTGAAATCCGGTAAATCCATCGTCGTCTTAGGGGAAGGTCGCTTGATTAACTTGGCCGCCGCCGAAGGCCACCCCAGCGCCGTGATGGATATGAGTTTTGCTAACCAAGCCTTAGCTTGCGAATATCTGGTGAAGAACAAGGGCAAGTTAGAACCGGGTTTGCACTCCATTCCTACAGAATTGGATCAAGAAATCGCCAGTCTGAAGTTGAAGGCAATGGGCATTACCATTGATACTTTGACCCCTGAACAGATTTCTTATATGAACTCCTGGACTGCTGGCACCTAAGAAACGCCGCCAGAAATAAACAATGGGTGGGCGATCGCTCACCCATTGTTTATATTACTGATGTTTGCCTGAAAATGCCTGAAAATGCCTTAAACTTTTACCTTTAAACTTTTAGGTTTCTGTCACCTGTGGCTAAACTTTCCACTGAATTACAACGGTATTTTTTTGAAGAAGAGCGATCGCCCCAAGTCACCCTCGCAGATATTTTGCAGCTTGCTGGGGAAAGAACTTTTGGGTTTTTGTTTGTGCTGCTGTCTTTGCCTTCTGCATTGCCACTCCCTGCCGCCGGTTATTCCACTCCCTTTGGATTAGTGCTATTTTTACTGGCCGTACAATTAATCAGCGGTCGCAAATCCCCTTGGCTGCCGAACAAAATTATGCTTCGTTCCTTGGATCTCAAGACCGTACAAGGTTTTGTCAAAGCAGGAATGCCTTGGTTGCAAAAACTTGAGATCATTTGTCGTCCTCGATTAACTTTTATTTGCAAGGGGTTAAGCGGGCGAATTATCATGGGTTTGGGAATTTCCCTCATGGCCATTTCCATGATGATACCCATCCCCGGCACCAACACCCTACCAGCAATGGGAATATTTCTCACCGGCTTTGGCCTCATGGATGACGATGGCGCTATTACCCTGGCAGGTTTAGTCGTTTGTCTGATGGGACTGACTCTGACTTCCTCGATCCTGTTTGCCCTTTGGTTTGGTGGATCCAGTCTGCTCGACATCATTAAAGCATGGCTGGGCAGATAATCACCCATCACTTTTAGCTAACAGCTATCAGGTATCAGATACTATGCTCGGTAGAGACGCAATTGAATTATATAGAAACGGGATAAACAGGAAATTTTGCGTCTCTACAACCAGCCCCAATTAATTACCAGGGAAACCCAATTATGCTATCTGAACTAGGAGATTTAATCCGTCTTTTAAGTGACTTGCCAGCAGTGATTAAAACCTTTGGCTTGTTCGGAGTTTGGACGATTGTTTTTGTCGAAACCGGATTATTTTTTGGGGTATTATTGCCTGGAAATAGTATGTTATTTACCGCTGGGGTTTTTGCCTCCCAAGGGTTATTTAATATTGGCGTCCTGACAATGGGAGTATTTGTTTGTGCGGTACTGGGGAATAATGTGGGATATGCCACGGGTCATCGCTTTGGTCGCCGCTTATTTACCAAAGAGGATTCTTGGTTTTTTCATAAAAAGCATTTAATCACCGCCCATAACTTCTATGAAAGGCACGGCAAACAAACTATTTTAATGGCCAGATTTCTGCCCATTATTAGGACTTTTGGCTGTATTGTCGCGGGCATTGCGGAAATGAACTACCGGACGTTTTTAATTTATAACGTGGGTGGGGGAGTCGTTTGGGGCTTTGGAATGCCGTTACTCGGATATTCTTTAGGAAATTTAATTGGTGAAGATATCGATAAATATTTATTGCCGATTATTTTATTAATTATCACCACATCTTGTAGCACTTCTTTATTTCATTTATATAAAGAACATCGCCGTAATAAATCTAATTATTAAATATATTATTTTTTTATAAAAAAACCTAGATTTATATTGATTTAAATTAAGGTTGATACAATTATCAGGAGGCGCAATGCTTGCGCCACTACATATGCCAAACCACCAGATGCTTGTAGGGGCGGGAAAGCGAACCGCCCCTACGTCTAACGCCAGGAAATTATTAGATCAAGAAAACAGAAAGTCAGCTAATAACATTTTATTAATCACATTTCATTAATCACATTTTATTTAAAACATTAACCGCAGTCCCCCAACTACAGCAAAATTATCCACCGCCTCCCCTTCTTCTTTGGCAAAATCCGCTGTTTTGCCAAATTTGCGCGTCCAGTTAATGCCCATATACGGCGCCAACTCCCGATTAATTTCATAGCGCAAGCGTAAGCCCAATTCCAGGTCATTAATTCCTGAACCGACCCCAAACTCTTCTACGTCTTGAATTGCCAAATGAGTTTCTAATTTTGGTTCTAAAATTAACCGTTGGGAAAGAAGCAATTGTTTTTCGGCGGATAATTTCGCGGAAATATCCCCTTTGTGACTAATAAAAATAGCGGCATCGGTTTCAACCATATAAGGCAGCATTCCTTGGACTCCAACCACGCCAAAAGCACGTCCTTTGGAAGTATCGCCATACAATTGCTGATAGGCTAAACCCACTTGTCCATCAAAAAAGGGGGTGATTAATTGACCGTAAAGCAGTTGAAGTTCAGCTTCACCATTGCCATCTTCTAAACCGACTTCTCCTTCGGTTTTAATCCACAGTCTTTCATAGTCTCCACCCACCCAACTGACCGCATCCCAATTTAATGAATCTTCCCCTTCATTGGCTCGATATTCCAATTGCTCAAGCAATATTAACGAATAGGTGTGATTATCATGGATGGGTTCGGGCCAATCATGTTCTCCTGAGTGATGATCTGAGTGATGATTAGAGTTATGATCGGAGTGATTATTAGAGTGATGATATGAGTTATGATCTGAGTGATGATCTGAGTGATCGTGGGACTGGGAAAACTGCCACTCCGTTGACTCCAATGACTCTAAAGTTGGATAAAAATTATCCAATTCTTTAGCTGGTTCACCGTAACTTGACAGAGGATAAGCCAAAATATTGGCTAAAGTTAAAGTGCCGGTTATGCCGATTAGATTTAAGATTACATTCAAACAAATACTGATTTGTTTTCCCTTCACTTAGCCTACCTCCGCCGCACGGTCAACAACTGCGATCGTTCTAAACATTCCCATTTCCATGTGATACATTAGATGGCAGTGAAATGCCCATTTTCCTCGCGCATCCACATTCACTTCCACAGACATTTTTTCCGCAGGTTTAACAATCACCGTATGTTTGCGAGGCTTATATTCTCCCGCCCCATTATCTAATTCCATCCACATTCCATGTAAATGAATCGGATGCTCCATCATTGTTTGATTTACAAAGGTTAAACGGAGTCGTTCCCCGTAATAAAAAGTAATTTCTTTTTCTTCTGAATATTTTTTGCCATTAAATGACCACATATACCGTTCCATATTCCCGGTCAAATGTAGCTCAATTTCTCGTTCCGGCTTGCGTTGGTCTTCACGGGGCGCTACGCTGCGGAGGTCAGTATAAACTAATACGCGAGTTCCGGTATTTTCTAAGCCAATTCCCGGCTCATTCAACCGATTTTTTACCATCATTGGTGTACCAGCTTGACCCCGACCATGATTCCTGGATTCATTTATTTGCCAGTCAAAATTGGGCATATCTTCGCTAGACATATCATGTCCCGAATGTTCGCTATGACTGGACATATCATGTCCCGAATGTCCCGAATGTTCGCTATGACTGGACATATCATGTCCCGAATGTCCCGAATGTCCCGAATGTTCGGAATTTCCAGACATATTATGTCCCGAATGTTCGGAATGTTCGGAATGATCCATTCCCATATCTGCCATTGTTCTCAGAGGACGTTCGCGGCGATCGGGAATGGCTGCACTCAACCCTTGACGAATGGCTAAAGTTCCGCGAGCATAACCACTGCGATCCATTGTTTCAGCAAAAATAGTGTAGGCTTGCTCATCTTGGGGTTCAACAATTACATCATAAGTTTCTGCTACACCAATACGAAACTCATCTACGGTGACAGGTTGGACATTTTGACCATCTCCTTGGATGACCGTCATTTTTAAACCAGGAATGCGAATGTCAAAAAAGGTCATCGCTGAAGCATTAATAAATCTGAGTCGCACTTTTTCACCGGGTTTAAATAGTCCTGTCCAGTTTGATTCGGGTGCTAAACCATTCATTAAATAGGTATAGGTTGCACCTGTAACATCCGCAATATCTGTCGGATCCATTCGCATTTGTCGCCAATGGATATCTTCAAAGAAAGTGCTAACAGTTCGTCTTTGATAGTTGTAGTAAGCCCCCATTTTTTTCAGATTTTTCATAATCTGATGGGGATTTTCAAAAGTCCAATCTGAGATCAGAATTACATAGTCGCGATTGCACGCAAAAGGGTCTGGTTGAATCGGATCAATAATAATCGCCCCGTAGTGACCCAGTTGTTCTTGCATTCCGCTGTGACTGTGATACCAATATGTCCCACTTTGATTAATTGGAAATTGATAAGTAAAAGTTTGTCCTGGTTTAATTCCCGCAAAGCTAATCCCTGGCACCCCATCCATATTTGCTGGGAGGATAATACCGTGCCAGTGAATTGAAGTGTCTTCTTTTAGATTATTGGTGACTTTAATGGTGGCGGTTTGTCCTTCTTTCCAGCGGATAATTGGTGCGGGTAATACGTTATTAACCGTTACCGCTGTCCCGGTTTTTCTGCCAATGGTGAAGGGTGTTTCTTGAATAAAAAGTTCAATCAGATCAGGATATTCATGGGTTGCGGATGATGGCTGAATATCACCGGGTTGTTGCCCATATACAGGAATCAGTTGTTTGCATCCTAATGCCATGCCCAACCCAGTAGTAAAATAAAGGAATTTACGTCTGTTGATCATATTTGATGAGTGACTATTGAGAATAACTGGTATTTATAGCAATTTTTGGAGTTATGAATTACAAAAAAAACCTGTCATTCCCGCGCGGGAATCCAGAAAACCTCTGTACTTCATCCAATAAAAACCGCTATAACGATGATTGGTGACTGGTTAGGGTTTGGATGTGCCAGATATTATCTATGGTGCCATCCAAATATGAAATCAGGATGAAATGGGTAATGGATTCAATTTGTTCTTGATGATTTTGACGAGGATTGGGACAAATGGTGATTCATGTAACATTTTTGTTACAAAGGAACCGTTGGAGGTCTGAGTCAATCTGTAATCAAAAATTACCCCGATGACAATTAAATTATGATTTTCAAAGATGCCCGAGATTATCAAATTCTGTTTCTATCGTTATTTTTGGTTTTAGGCATTGGAACGCGAGACTGGACGATTCGACCTGAGTTTATTTTGGTGGCGATCGCCACTTGCTTGGCTACTCAGTTAGTCATGGGTTATGGGTCATTTTTTCTGGCGCAAAAGTCATGGATTCCCGCATTCGCGGGAATGACAGGTCGATTCGCGGGAATGACAGGTCTTGACTCTACAAATCATCAATCTGGGAAACGCTATAACCACTTTACTGATAATTTCTCAGTGTTAGCCTCCCTGAAAAGTGCGCTAATCACGGGTTTAGGCTTATCTTTGCTGTTACGGGCAGACAATTACACTACAATTGCGATCGCGGCTTTTTTGGCTATTGCCAGTAAATTTATTTTCCAATTCAATCACAAGCATTTTTTTAATCCCGCTAATTTTGGCATTATTGCCGCATTGCTGTTAACCAAAGATGCTTGGGTTTCTCCCGGACAATGGGGAGAAGATTGGTGGTATTTATTCTTATTTGTCGGTGCCGGAGGACTGGTCTTAAAACGGGTGGGACGCTGGGACACTACGGCAACTTTCCTGGGAGTTTATGCCCTGTTAGAAGTGGGGCGCAATTTTTGGTTAGGCTGGACTCTTGATGTGCTGTGTCATCGCTTAATGAGCGGATCATTATTATTGTTTGCTCTGTTTATGATCACCGATCCGCGCTCAATTCCGAATGCTCGAATTAGTCGGATTATCTGGGCGGTGAGTCTTGCGATATTAACTTTTGTTTTGAGAAATTACTTTTTCATGTCTGATGCTGTATTTTGGGCATTGTTTACCCTGTCTCCGTTAACGCTTGTGTTAGATTATCTGTGGAATGCTCCGCGATTTAATTGGTGGAAAATTAGGCATAGCCCGATGGGAGAAATTTACTCGTAAGGGCGAAGCATTCGGGGCGGAAATTATCGGTTGGGAGAAATCAATTATTCGCCCGAATGCTTAGGGCGAAGCATTCGGGGCGGAAATTATCGGTTGGGAGAAATCAATTATTCGCCCGAATGCTTAGGGCGAAGCATTCGGGGCGGAAATTATCGGTTGGGAGAAATCAATTATTCGCCCGAATGCTTAGGGCGAAGCATTCGGGGCGGAAATTATCGGTTGGGAGAAATCAATTATTCGCCCGAATGCTTCGCCCCTACCAAATTATACCAAATTATAATTGTGAAGATGAGTTTAGGATCAAGAGGATTTATGAAATTACTCAGGAATTTTATCGGGTTAATCTTAGTAGCGATCGCTCTTTTTGCTTGGGCGAATCCTGCCCAGGCATTTTGTGGCTTTTATGTGGCCAAAGCGGATACTAAACTGTATAACCAAGCCTCGCAAGTGATTATTACCAGAGATGGCGATCGCAACATTCTGACAATGGCCAATGACTATCAAGGAGAAGTCAAAGACTTTGCCCTAGTTGTGCCAGTTCCAGTAGTATTAAAACCGGAACAAGTCAATGTTGGTAATCCCGCAATTATTGAAAGACTTGATGGGTTTAGTGCGCCACGATTAGTGGAATATTTTGACTCAGATCCTTGCATGAGGTATCTCGAAGAAGATATATTACGGGCTCCTTCAGGGGGGATATCTCAAGCAGAAAGTAGATATAGAGAAGACGCTTTAGGAGTCACCATCGAAGCCCAATTTACTGCGGGAGAATATGACATTTTAATTCTGAGCGCCACTGAATCTAATGGATTAGAAACTTGGTTACGACAAAATGGGTATCAATTGCCCCAAGGTGCCGCACAATTACTGCAACCTTATATTCGGCAAAATATGAAATTCTTTGTCGCCAAAGTCAATTTAGAAGAATTTGCCCAATCCGGTTATAAACTACTGCGACCCTTGCAAATTGCTTATGAATCTTCTCGATTCATGTTGCCAATTCGTCTAGGGATGATGAATGCCACCAGTGAGCAAGATTTAATCATTTATGTTCTGTCCCCACGGGGGCAAGCCGAGGTGACAAACTATCGGACTGTGAAGATTCCTTCTGATGCAGAAATTCCTCTATTTGTCAAAAATGAATTTGGCGAATTTTATCAGGATATGTTTCAAACTGCTTATCAGCGGGAAGACAGAAAAGTAGCCTTTTTGGAATATGCTTGGGACATGGCCAGTTGTGACCCTTGTTCTGCCGATCCGCTGAGTCCAGAAGAACTCCGGCAAGCGGGAGTATTTTGGCTGGACAATCCCAACCAAAGCAATGTATTTATCAGCCGAATTCATGTGCGGTATAGTCGCAATAAGTTTCCCGAAGATTTGATGTTTCAGGAAACCGGAAATCAAGAATGGTTCCAAGGTCGTTATATTCTGCGTCATCCTTTTACGGGAAAAGCGGAATGTCAGGAAGCACGAGAATATCAACGCTATTTACCCCAACGGTATGAACAAGAGGCGCAAACTTTAGCCCAGTTGACCAATTGGGATATTAATGAAATCCGCGAAAAAATGGATATTCCCAAAAATTCAGACTCCTGGTGGAGAAAAGTTTGGCCGTTTTAATGTTATAGGTTATTTGTGATTCGTTATTTGGCTCTAATCACAAATAACGAATAACCCACAACAAACAATAAACAACAATTTTATTGTTGTTTATTGTTGACTCCGGGCTTGTTGAATCAGTTCTTCGGCTTTTCTAGCCCATTCCCGGGCGCCTTGCTGACTGTAGAGATCCCTCGCGTATTCTAAGACCCGGACTGCATCACTGTATAGGTTTTGCCGTAAAAACACTAAACCAGCACCATAGTATGCATTGGCATAGTTGGGGTTGGACTCCGCCGCACGCCGGAAGGCGTTTAAAGCATCTTCGAGTTTGCCTCGACTAAAAAAAACGAAACCAAGATGATAATGTGCTTCGGCGTAGTTGGGCGCTATTTGCAGCACTTTTTTCAATGCATCTTCGGCTTCGCGGAGTTGGTTTTGTTGTAAATAAAGTAGTGCGAGATAGTAACCGGGTTCTGGGGCATCTGGGCTATGTCGCATGGCTTGGCGGTATGACCCGATCGCCTCGGAAATTTTTCCCTGCTGTTGTTGTACCAGTCCCAGGTTGTAGTAAGCAATGCCCATTTTCGGGTCAAGGGCGCAGTTTCATAGAGAGCACTTCACAACAGAGCACTTTCGCATTTGTCGCCAATGGATATCTTCAAAGAAAGTGCTGAGAGTTCGCCTTTGATAGTTGTAGTAAGCCGCCATTTTTTTCAGATTTTTCATAATCTGATGGGGATTTTCAAAAGTCCAGTCTGAAAGCAGAATTACATAGTCGCGATTCCCGCAAGGGATTCCGCTTCGCGGAATCCCACGCAAAAGGTTCTGGTTCAATCGGATCAATAATAATCGCCTCGGAGTGACCCAGTTGTTCTTGCATTCCACTGTGATGGAATATACGATTTCGCCCTCTCCCGTGTTGGACTAATCTTGTAGAGGTTTTTGCCTGGATGGGAAAAATCGTTATGTCATGCCCAGTAAAATTTTCGTGGGTAAAAATATTTAATTTATGATTTTGACAAAAATACGGTTTTATTTATCAAAACTGCAAGGCTACCTAAATTCTCAGTTTTGCCTAAATTATTAAGAAAATCTAAATAATTTAGGCATTTGATAAATTTAAGGCTATCTTCGTAAGAATTAACCCAGGGAACGAGAAACAGGGAACGAGAGACAGGGAACCAAAAAGGGTGAATAAAAAAAATCTGGATATTTTTCAGAGTATATATTAAGTATTTTTGCAAAGATACCAGCGCGAAGCGATATCAGACGCAAATATGATGTATCCAGAATTGCTCACGAGGCAGTGATCGGGATCCGCTTCCCGGAATCGCACGCAACCAGGGATAGTTTTAGCGATTCTGTGGCGCGATCGCTTCGCTTCACGCACAAACCCAAGACCACCTTGGGCGAGGCAGGTTTGGTTAGAAAAGTTAGATATGCGGCATTAGCCGATATTCCACAAAACCAGAATCTATGTACCTAACAAAAGAAAAGCTCCAACATATTAATACCATCGCCCACGAAGGCAAAGTAGTAATCGTTGCTACCGATGCGGATGGGAAAATTTGGTACAGCGTCAAACAAGACGGATTTGAAGACAGCTATCTCAACACACCCGCCGATCAAAGAACCGGCTGGGAAAAGTGGCAAGAGTTAGAATTTCCGAATGAAGATGATGATCAGTCGGTCATCGACCAAGAAACCGCAGAATTGACCGATGGAAACAATCCCAATAGTTTTGTCCTGCGTTCTTGCTACAAAACCTTTGACCAAACTGCCGTTGCCCCAGTACAACTGATTTCTGCCTTGGGGCACATTTATGTATTCCGTCAGTCCAAAACTAACACCCTGCTGGTAGATCGCTTTGTGTTAGATGGGATGACTAATAAGCTCAATCGTAAACTAGAAGTGCGGTTTAAGCGTAGTCGCCAGAAACACGAAGCCAGCAAAAACATGAAAAAAGGAGCCAGTGGACTCACTAATATAGACACCCTGGACTTTCGTGATGCCAACGGTAACTTTTTCTACGAACCCACCACCGAATTATGTTTAATTAATAACCTGCAAAAGGGTTGGTTTTCTGTTGTTTTAGTTCCCACGATTGAAAATGATGTCTATCGCTGGCATATTTTTGCCTACAACAGCCAAACCCAGAAAGTCGAATTAACGACAATGCGCGTCTCTGACGAAGGGCTGTTTGATGTTCAAGATTACACCATTTTTGAAGAATCTAACGATAATCTGATTCCCCGTAGCATTGCGGGGATTATCAAACGCACCTTAGATTTAGGGAATGTGAGTGTAGTCAACGGGTTAACCGCCACTAAATACGACGTGCAACGGGAAAAGCAAACCGACGACGGGATGCAACTACTGCGCGAGAGTACCAAAGTGATGTTAGCCATTCCTACTAGCAATGGTAATGTGGCTGCCTTTAGTTTTGCGATCGCCGGTGATGGGATATTATCGCAAATTTCAGAGAATCCCACCTCAAAAATTTGGCGTAATACCATTCGTCAAATCTTGCTGCCGTTAAATACCTTAGATAACGTCAAAGCGATCGGCACAACCAACCCACCTCCCCAAGGACAAATTACTGCCTTACAACAGGGAGAAGATGATGGCGTGAATGTCGTTTCGTCAACTGATACTAATCTTGAGACCACTAACCAAGTTAAGATTAGTGGGACGCAAAATTACAACATTTTTCAACAGTCCATCACCAAAATTGATGATGATAGCTTTGAAATTGCCTCTCCTACCACCGGATTAGGAAACTGGGAAGTAATACCAGAACAAGAAAGCGGGTTAGTATTTAACGGTATGATCACCGCTTATGAAATCACGGACACAGGCAACATCAAAATTACCGCCAAAAATCACGGGTTAAATGATGGGGAATCTCTCCAGATTCTTGACACCAGAGATTATAACGGGACTTACACCGTTAAGAAAATTGACGATAAAACCTTCACCCTTGATGATATTAAATGGCAAGCCGGAACCGCAGTTAATCTAAAACTGGAATCCCAGAAACGGCGGGGTTTGGTGTTTGATGGGGTGAATGATTATGTTGATTGTGGAAGTGGTATTCTAGCTGATTCCTACACCAAAGAAGCTTGGATTAAATGGGAATCTGGGGCTCCTTACAACAACATTATCTCTGGTTATAGTAGCCATGCTTTTTACCTACCTAATGGCATCTTATCAGCCGGACATAATGGTAATTGGTCTTATGTTCAAGACACAGTTCCTCTCACGGCAAATACTTGGATTCATGTTGCTCTGACTTATGATAGTTCCACTCAAACGATGAAACTTTATAAGAATGGTCAACTAATCAAGTCAGCAACAAGTGTTCCTCTTGTTAGTACCACAGATCGCAACATTTTCATTGGAGCATTTGCCAATCCTCCGAGTAGTTTCTTCAAAGGATCTATAGCCGATGTTCGTCTCTGGAAAGTCGCCCGCACAGAAGAACAGATCAGAAATTCTATGTATCTGCAACTTACTGGCAAAGAATTAGGTTTAGTGGGTTACTGGCGACTCGGTGCAGTGGCGGAAGAAGGAAAAGAGCGAAAAGTTATCGATTTTTCCGTCAATGGCAATGATGGCGTAGTTTATGGCGGTGCTTATGTGAGCGCAGCTACTCTATCTCGCAACCTTCCTGGTACAACTACTCCGGCAATTAAATACGAAAATGAGGAACTTTTTGCTGTCTCAGAAAATGCGACCTACGAAGAAGAATTTGAGTTCAAAGTGAATCCGGCTGTCGATCCGAATAATGTAGATGGGCAGGGTGGCAAGATTTTTCAGATAATCTATAAAGGCAAAAACAACCGTAGTGCTATAGATTGGCTGAATATTCCAGCAAATGCCACCGAATTTACTAATCTTGGTGGGGGATGGTATAAAGCGAAATGCCGCTTTAATGTACCCGATGGGGTGTCTTTAGTCCGATCTTTTGGGATTGGTAATATTAAAGGCAGTTGGACAAATTTGGAAATTCGCAAACAGCTAATTTGCTTAGTGTCTGACAGTATTACTGAGGCTAAATATACCGACACCGTAAACTTGGCAACTTTAGCGGACAATCATGCACAGTTAGCTGTAGCCCTGAAGCAGATAGAATTGAAGGAGCCACAGGAAGCACTTCTACTGATTGAAAAACGGAAGCTAGAACTAGAGATTGCTAGTTTGAGTCTTTCTGACACGGACAAACAAGCAGCCATAACCGCTAAAAATACTGAAATTAGCAAACAACAGACAATCATTAACAATCTGCAAACTGAAGTAACTCAATGTCAAACGACTTATGAAGCCGAAAAACAGAGTCCATTAAACTACTGGTGTAAACTGGTTTGCCGAGTTAATGAGGGTTGGATTGCTCGTATTTATACACAAACCTCGGAACTTCTTTATGCTGATGTGGGGGCTAATGGCAATCCTTACTACTCGAATAATTACTTCAAGTTTGTGGCAACAGGTAACGGCTATTATCAGATTGTCTCAATGTATGAAAACCGAGCACTCTATGGAGGATTAAAGACCCAAGTATATAGCACGAATGGTGGTGGATTTTTCGAGTGGAAACCCCAAAAAATTTCAGGGGACTATTATTTAATTCTTCACCAAAGCGGAGGAGCATTAGATCGCGGCGGTGGTGACTATGGCGTTTGTATTTGGGATCTACATACAGGGGTAAATCAACAGTGGAAAATTATTCCCATTGGCGGAGAAAGCAATAGTAATATTAGCAACGCTTACTCAGCTTGGAATAGTAAACAGAGCGAGTTGGCATCTGCCAAACAACTGTTGACCAAGCTGCAAAATGAACTGAGCCTCTTACAATTAGCCAGTGGAGATCAATCTGCGAAAAAAGCGGCACTTTTAAGTCGTTTGGATGTGGTCAAAGCAGAAATAGTCACAATTCAGACTGAGTTAAACACCTTAAATACTAACTTCATTAATGGAGTAAAAAGCACCCAACTACCGCCCCAAGCGATGCCTCAAATTGCCAAAGATGACAAGGGTTTAATTACCCAAGGGGCTTGGCTTGGTTTTGTGAATCCCGCCAGTCGCTTGAATGCCATTGAAACCTGCGAAGGTAACGTACAACTCAGTTATTTCGACAGCCAAGGGCGGATGCGGCTAACCAATTATGATGCCACTTCCGACAGTAGTAATACTGCTTTTGAGCAATGGCTTCCCGATGCTCAACGCGCCTGCTTAAACTTTAGCAATGCTAATAGTGTTGTTAAATTGAGTCAACAAGTTTACCTTTCTACGGACTGGAGTATCGAGGCTTGGTTCTGCTATCCGTTACCAGAAACAGCACAATGGAATACTCTGATTCGGGGGCAAAATGCAGATCATAATATTATCGTCAGTCGTGACCAAAAGTTAGGGATTTACCTGACTAATGATCCACTGACACAATACTTTTACGATTGTGGCTTCAATATGGAGTCGTTATCGACCGGCTGGCATCATCTGACTGCCGTAGGGGAAGGAGATACCACCCGCTTTTACATTGACGGCAAGCAAGTGGGTGATATTAAAGCGAAAGCCGTAAAGGATGCCGAAGCGAGTCTGAATCTAAACCCCACCGATGCTGCTGCCAAACAAAAGGTGGAAGATATCAAGAAAGCAAACTTGAAAGTCTCTAACGATGTTTATGCGATCGGGAATAATCATCTCGCTGCTAACAAACCCGTTGACTATGGGGTGATGAAGTTTGATGGGGTGAATGATTGTATAACTGTCACGGATAATCCTAATTTGCAGATTAGCACCTACAGTGTGGAAGTTTGGATTAAACCTGAGAATCCGGTTGCTGACTGGCAAGGAATCATCGGCAAACCCGGTCGTAATTTTAATATTTGGTTAAACCGTAATGGATTCATTCACCATCGTTTCCACACTCCATCATCAACCAATGCCGGAGCCCCTGATACACCGAATGGTTCGATCGTTTGGAATCAATGGAATCACGTCGCCATTACCAACGATGGCACCACGGCCAAAACCTACATTAATGGCAAAATGATCGCACAAGGGGCAACAGGTGGTAGTTTGATTGTGGATAAAACACCTCTGTACATGGGTTGTTTAGATAATGCAAGCTTTTGTTGTTTCAAGGGTCAAATCGCCGATGCTCGGATCTGGAAAGTCGTCCGTACCGAAGCAGAAATTCAGGCGGATATGCGTAAGCGACTGACTGGCAAAGAAGCAAATTTAGTGGCTTACTATCCCCTGAATAAGCTGGAAGGCGGCAAAGTTTTAGACCTAGTGGCTAATAATCATGGCACTGTGTTTGAAGCCACGAACGTGACGGATCAAGCCCTATCTCTGACTCCTGTGATCCAAGGCGAGCAATTTGGCAAAGTCGTAGAAGTTCGCATTTGGGGAGTTGCCCTCAGTAATGAGGAAGTTGAAGTTAATAGCAAAACCCTGATTACTGGTAATGAATCCGGTTTGTTGGCTTACTATCCTATGAATGAAGCCACCGGCACTGAAGTCCGTGACCATACGGGTAAGGGCAACCAGGGGACGATGACTAATCCGGTTTGGTGGGCTTGTGCTGCACCCATTGGGAGTCAGGACAAACCGGGTAATAAGGTAATGAAGTTTGATGGGGTCAACGATCACATCACCTTTCCGGCGATGAACATTAATTACTCCCAAGGATTTAGCCTAGAAGTCTGGGTGCGTTACAACAGCTTGAAAAGTTGGTCGAGAATCTTCGATTTCGGGAATGGTGCTGGTGTAGAGAACATTCTCTTGGCCAATAAAGGCACGACTAATACACTGGGATTCCACGTCTATCGGGGAACAGCTTCTTTGGGTGTAGAAGTTGCTAATTTCCTAGAACTGCAAAAATGGATGCACATTGCCGTCACCCTTGAGCCTTCTGGTAGTTGCAAAGTTTACAAGAACGGTCAGCTAATTCAGTCGGGAACTTCTCAACTCCCCAATAGCGTGAACCGCACGCTGAATTATATCGGACGGAGTAACTGGCCTGATGCTTATTTTGACGGGCAAATGGCTGAATTCCGTTTGTGGAATCGAGTGCGTACTGAAGCAGAAATTAAGGCTGATTTGAATCAACGGCTGACGGGTAAAGAGTCGGGTTTGGCAATTTATTTGCCTTTAGATGAAATTAAATTTGAAGGCTCGACCAAAAAAGTCTTTGATTTGGTTGGGACTAATCATGGCACTATCACCGAAGCGGCGATCGCCCAAGATAATTCTAGTCCCTTGATGGTGATTGGCAGTTCTTTGGTGAGTGCAGAATATAGCACGATTAGCTTAGATCCCGCGACCGGCAAAAAAGCGGCGCTGATGCGGCGGTTGCTTGCGTCTCCTGCTCTCAACGGTGTGAACCTATTACCGGACAAGCGGATCGAAACCTTAGAACTAAAATGGATTGGTAATTCCCAATTTGCTCCCACTTTGCTCGGTTACATTGAAGGACCACCCCCTGTACCGAGTGAAAATCTCACTTTAGCGGACGATTATAACGGTGCGACTTCCGTGGAATTAGTCATGTCTGAGGATGTGGAGTTTAATTGGACGCGATCGCAAGATAGTGGCTTAGGGGCGACTGCTGAGACCTTCATTGGTGCGGGAGGAGCAATGTCTGTAATGGCTGCACCTCTGGGTATCGGAGCCTCAATAGAGACAAGTGCCAAGGTTGGTTTCAAAGGTAACTTGGACTTCACCTACCAATTCCAGAATGAGAGTAGCATCACCTCTAGTTCATCCCTGAGTATGACCGATAAACTGGAATTGCGCGGTACACCGGAAGCTGATCCTAAATTCCCCCATTTAGGCAACCGATTTATTCCCAAAAATATCGGCTATGCTTTGGTGGTCTCGGCTATAGCAGATGTGTTTGTCACCCGGTTAGCCCGTAGTAAGAAAATGGTGGGCTACCAAGTACAGCCTGTGGATAGTATTCCCCCAGATGTCAACACCATCACTTTCTTGATGAATCCGGCTTACACCATGAATGGTAGTTTGGATGGGATGACCGGAAGCAGTGCCACTAGCGATCGCTTCTTCAAGCACGTTCCCGAAATGCGTAGTCAATACGGCTCTCTCTATCCCGCCAGCTATTATCGCTTGCAAGAAGCCTACGAACTCAAACGGCAAATCGAAAAGCAGGATCAACAACGGCAATCTTACTTCAATAACTTTAATGTGCGGATGATCGATGAAATGTCTTTAGACCGCAACATTGAGAGTGGCGATGTACCCACTACCATTGGAGTGCAACGGGAAGAAGATAAACCCAGCACCGAGATGACTGCGGAGGAACAAGCGGCATCCGAACAGGACAAGGCTAAACAATTTGAAGCAGAAACGGAGGAGGCTTCTAAGAAAACAAATGCTGCTACCAAGGCTAAACAGGCGGAAATCCAAAGTAAAATTACTGACCAAGAGAAACAAATACACGCCGTGGAAAGTTTTGCTGGCTGGCAGAAACGGATGGAAGATATCCAAATCAAAGCAGGCAAGCGCAATATCGTCAACACCTACGTCTGGGATGCTGACGGTGGACTGCGAACTGAAGCCCAAAGCTTTGCTAATACTGTAGAGCATACCATTGGAGGCTCTTTTTCCCTTAGTGCCGGGTTAGGGGTTGAAACTGAATTTGCCGTGGGAGGTGTGGATGTAGAACTAACCGCTCAAGCTACTGTTAACATGACTCAAACCATGAGTAAAACCGAAACTCGTAGTAAGGGTTTGGAGTTGAATATCGACTTGAGTGGCATGGAAAATAAGGGGGTGACGGACTATAAAGATAACCCCATCCTGCCAGGGGAAAAAGTTGACCGTTATCGGTTTATGAGTTTCTATCTGGAAGCAAGTACCCAACATTTCCAAGACTTCTTTAACTATGTGGTTGACCCCGAATGGTTGCAAAGCAATGACGAAGAAGCACGGGCTTTACGTCAAACGCAAGCCGGAAAACC
The DNA here is from genome assembly GCF_040564635.1 of Planktothricoides raciborskii GIHE-MW2. Classification (NCBI taxonomy): domain Bacteria; kingdom Bacillati; phylum Cyanobacteriota; class Cyanophyceae; order Oscillatoriales; family Oscillatoriaceae; genus Planktothricoides; species Planktothricoides raciborskii. Next base: position 152,666 of record NZ_CP159837.1, on the reverse strand, counting down.
TAACAAAACTTGGCGGGTGTTGCACCGTGTCACTTATGTGGAACGTCCAGCACTCATGGGCTTTGGTCGGGATGTGCGTCAGTTTAAGGTTCAAGATGAAAATGTGGGGATTGGTAAGGTCATTGTTGATGTTGCCACTTTACAACAGAAGGTCGATCAAATTCTGGAGTGGATTAGCTCACAACCAAAGTAATTAGTTAGGGCTATTTTAGTCATAACTAAATTCCTGATTATTAGAGGTGAACTCCAACTTCCTGGAGATAACCCAGAAACCGGGTTTCTTTCACGAAAGAAGCCCCGTTTCTTACGCAAATAACCAATGACAAATGACAATTTTATTGTTGACTCCGGGCTTGTTGAATCAATTCTTCGGCTTTTCTCACCCATTCGCGGGCGCCTTGCTGACTGTAGAGATCCCTGGCGTATTCCAAGACCCGAACCGCATCACTATATAGGTTTTGCCGTAAAAAGACCAAACCAGCACCATAGTAGGCATTGGCATAGTTGGGGTTTGATTCGGCAGCGCGGCGGAATTCATCTAAAGCGTCATCAAGTCGATCGCTGCTAAAGAAGATAAAGCCAAGATGATAGTGAGATGGGGCGTGATTTGGGGCAATTTCTAGCGCTTTTTTGAAGGAGTTTTCCGCTTCCCGCAGTTGGTTTTGTTGTAAATAAAGCAGTCCGAGATAGTAGGAGGGTTCTGGGACGTTGGGGCTATGTCGCATGGCTTGCCGATATGACCCGATCGCCTCGGAAATTTTTCCCTGCTGTTGTTGTACCAGTCCCAGGTTGTAGTAAGCAATGCCCATTTTCGGGTCAAGGGCGATCGCCCGTTGCAAGTAATCATTAGCTTGTTGTAGGTTGTTGCCTTCGAGGAGGGCGGCGCCTAAGTTGGCGTAAGCTAAGGCAAACCCCGGATCATTTTGAATGGCTTGATAAAAGGCATCCGCTGCTGCCTGTAAATCCCCAGACTGTCGCAGGGCTAATCCCAAATTATAATAAGCCGGTGCCAGAGACCGATCGATCGCGATCGCTTGCCGAAAAGCTGCGATCGCTTCAGTTAAATTGCCTGCCTGAACCAATTCCAGTCCGCGAGTCATCCACTGGATCGCCTGGTCTTGCTGATTAAACTGAGCATATAATATCGGCGAAGTTTCACTAGAGAGCACTTCACTAGCCTGCACTGTCGATACCGAACCCCACAGCAGCCAGCTTAAGCCGATTAAGATTGGACAGATTTTTACTTGCAATTGCATAAATATTATGACATGGGGTTTCCCTGTCAGTATTCTAAACCATTGGTTCGCGTAGATGACTCAGTGAATCAACCCGGAAAGCGATCGATCGATCGTTCATAGTCAATTTTAAATCTCTATCAGGACTTACGCATTTACATCTCTGGAAATCTCCCTGTTTTTACTCAAAAACAAGAGACCTAGCCAACGCTGGCTAGGTCTGGATTAAATGAGAACAAATTACCGCTATCAGAAACTTACGATTTTCTAGAAAAATCTAGAATTATCTGTTCTGTTCCTGCTTCATAGATTCCCAATAACCTAAGCTACTGGTTTTTCTAACTCTCCACAGGCATTAGACGGGTTAGCTATCCGTCTGTATCGTCTCAAAAAGACTTTATTTGGGTGAGACTTCGTGCTTCTCACTGTCTATGGAGCTTATCCTACGCCCTCAAAAATTTAAAAGGAACAAATAAAACGACGTTCCTATAAGAAAAGGTCAACAACTAGGGTTTACAAGTATCGCAGTTGGCTGCGAGTTAGCTTCCAGTCGGCGACACCTCACGGAAGCTCAACGGACTTGTTTTCTTTAACTTGGTGTCTATTGTTAATTTAGCATAGTTGAACAAAGTTGCGCGTTTTTTTTACAAAACTTTACATTATGAGAAAAATTCACCTTTGATGATTCACCGGAGATTTGACATAAAAATCATCGGGGATCAGCAAAAAATGATCTGAGTTGTTTAATAACCAGTATTAATACTTAGAAAAAAATCAATTGGTTAACACTCGACAAGACCGCGATCGGGCCTAGCCAAAAATACCCGCAAAAAATACCCGCAAAAAATACCCGCAAAAAATACCCGCAAAAAATACCCGCAAAAAATACCCGCAAAAAATACCCGCAAAAAATACCCGCAAAAAATACCTCCTGGACTTGCCAAGAGGAATTCAAGAGACATCGATATACTTATCTGTAACTATCTTAATCCAAATTTACGGAAATTAGGGAAAATCTCTCAAAAAAAATATTTCAGCATCATAAAATAAAGCTTTCTCTAAAAAAATTCACATTTTAGGGTGTTTTGTCCTGATTCCAGAATCGAACTTGCGTAATCAGGAGTAGCAGCCTAAAAAACAGGAGATTTAATATGCGCTTTTACACATCGATGATATTCTTACTTCTTCTCAGTGTGGGAATCACCATTAAGTCATTTCCAGTTGAGCATCAAACAGCTAAAGCTTATGCAGCCCTAAATGGCCAAGTCAGTGATGCTGGAGAAAAAGACCCGATCCATGTTAGAGGCCGTCGATAACATTTATTACCCAACATTTATTACCCAACATTGTCATCACCATCTTTCAACATAGAGGGATCATAGAGGTATCATAGAGCGATCGTATAGCGATCGCCGGATTTAAAATCAAGCAAATTTTACAAGTTTGCTGACAAATTTTTTACAAATTTGGCCTGAGAAACACTAAGCCACTATAAACTTGAAATGCTGGATCCCAATTTGTCGGTACTTCGCGCAATAAATCGATATGAGAAGTAATGCGATCGAGCATATCTAATTCTTGTAAAGTGGTTTCAGCAAAAGCAGTAAAATCAGACCAACAGGCAATCAGGGGTAATTTTTCTTTCAGAATTTTTAACATATTTTGCCATTTGAGTTGTGTACTGAACTTTTCAATTTTTGGCGTCAACCCTTTAGCAGGCTGATTGGCTTCTGGAGTGAAATCAAAGCCTTGCTGAAATTCATAACTATCTTGGCACAAACGTAAAATACAGCCCCGCTGGGGTAGATGTAAATCGCAAACCCCCACATAATTACTAATTTTCTGCTTATAGTTTGTCCGAGTCCGCCGATGATTTTGTACTCCCACTTCTTCAAAAATAGGCAGTAATCCCGATACAAGTTGTGTGACTTCTGACCAGTTAAAAGAAATTTGCCCGACCTGATTCATTTCATTCTGACAAACCACCGTGGCTTGAGGGGAAATCGACTGAAAATAGCTGGTGCGAAAGACGCGAATCCGATTAATTTGCTCTATTGTGGCACAAAACGCAGGGATGTTCGCCTTGCGAAGCTCATCGACAAATACCCGCAATTCACCGATCACCCCAGTCCGATACATCCGCCAACTGCGGGTTGGCAGTAGCAGTCGGGCTGAGTATGGATCCAACTGCATAATTCGGGCAAAGCTTTGAGCCGCTTGGGTTTTCAACTCTGGGTCAATGGGTTCGAGTACCAGTAGTCCGGGCAAAAGCTGACTGGGGTCTTCTTTGGCACGGGCGATCGCGGCTTGGCGGCGTTCTTTGGGAATCATTTCCACCCGCTTCAAACCTTCCCTTGCCAGTGAAACCACCTTGGGATTTCTCCCCTGACTGAGCAATTTGCGGTAAACTTTTTCTGCCGCTTCTAGCTTATCAGTGACTTCATACAACTTTCCCACATAAAATTGCACCCAAGGATTATCTGGGGAATCCTTAAGTAAAATTTTCAGTAATTTTGTGGCTTCTCGATAGTCACCGGCATCAAAAGCCGCTTTCACTTCATCTAGCGAAATCATCTAAATTCATTATTGATTATGTGTATGCAGTATGGCTAGGGAAATATTAACGGAGACTTAGCTGAATCAGTAGACGCTCAATTGCCCGCAGAGCAAATATGCTCAAATATGCTTAATTATTTACTCCGCAGGCGTAATCACTTCTTCTATACTTTCTTCTGGTTGATATTCATAAGGTTGTCTGATAGTTTCCACAACAAAGGGAAGAGATGCTCCTTTTAAGCCTTTTTTAATTCGCTCAGGGGTTTCCTCAAAAATGACAAAAAGTGGATAAATGGATTCAGCCGCTTCACCGAGAATATATTTATGTTGTAGGGGCATTAACCATTCATACCCGTGACTCAACCAGACCTGAGTATTCCGCCAACGCATCAGTAACTCAGAAAATTCTTCATGGGGACGATAAATAAAGACAAAAATTTCTACTCCTACTTTAATTTGCCATTCTGGATCGCACATAATAATCCCCAGATCGCAAGGAAGGCTAATCACTTCTTGTGCCGATGCACTAAAGCCACCGGGTTTAGACGGTGATATCGGTTCACGGACTCGCACTGTGGGCAAAGGAATAGGAATCACACTTTCTTTTGGCCGACGCATACTGGGAATCATTTCCATGTAAGGTCGATATTTTTTCAACAGTTCCACTACTTTAGTGGAGTCGCTATAGTCAGAAAGTAGCTCTTCGTAATGAGATTGTTGAATAGGCATATTTTTGCTAATTTCCCTCTCCAGTATTTTAGGTATGGACAAATTTTTACCGTTCAGAAAATCATCATTTTTATGAGAATATTGCTGTCTGAAGAATCCAGCCCGTCGCATATGCTTAAGAGATGAGTTGCGGTTTGGCCAGCGGTCTAATTATCAAGTTAGATGCACTGCACCGACTCAATTTAATGTGACAAGATTTGCGATCGCCCTTGAAATAATTCATGGCTGGATTCATGGACACAAATTGGGATTAACCTAATTTGTCAAACACAGCAAACATGGGCAAATACATCGACATCAGAATGGAACCTACCAACGCCGCAATCCCCACCATCATAATTGGTTCCAAGGTACTGGTCAGACCTTTGATGGCTTGTTCCACTTCATCTTCGTAGAATTCGCCCACTTTAGAAAGCATTTTATCCAGTTCCCCGGTTTCTTCCCCAATTCTCATCATGGAAATAGCCATGTTGGGAAATATTTTTTCTCGTTCAAAGGCTTCCGTTAAACTGCCACCCTGTTGGACTTCGCTTTTGGCACTGGTAATCGCATTACAGATTGCCTGGTTGCCAGCGGTTCTGCCCACAATATCAAAGCAGGTCAGCATGGGCACCCCCGCAGCGGTTAACATGGCAAAGGTGTTACAAAAACGAGCCACGGCAATCAGTTTCAGCAGTTCTCCAATAATGGGCAAGTAAAGCATCCCCCGATCGATCATCAGACGACCTACCGGGGTTTTGTAATAGGTCTTGATCAAGAAGATTACAAACCACAACACGCCGATCGCCGGCCCCATTCTCATGGGATCTCGGGAAAATTTACTAATTTCCAGCAGCGCAACGGTGATAAACGGTAATTTAGCGCCTAGGTCTTCAAAAATCTTCGCAAATGTGGGCAGAAGAAAGGTGGTCATGGCGAAAAACACAATCACCGCGATCGATCCCACGGCTTTGGGATAAGACGAAGCTGATTTAATTTCGTTTTCCATTTTCGCGGACTTTTCCAGGGCGATCGCCAGCCGGTTCAGCACCGTATCCAAAACCCCCCCAATTTCACCGGACTCTACCATCGCGCAATAGAGGTCATCAAACACATCGGGAAATTTGCCCATTGACACGGACAAAGGCACCCCGGTTTCCAGGTCTGCCTTGATCCTTTTGAGGGCGTACTTCATTTTGGCATTTTCTGCTTGACTGCCCAAGATGTCGATCGCTTTCATCAAGGCAATCCCAGAAGCGAACATCATGGCTAACTGACGGGAGAACACGGCTTTATCCTTCACCGTGATACTCGACATCATCATGTTGAACCTTTCTTCCAGTTGTGAGAAATCAAACCCTTTTGTGGGTTTCTCACCTACCGCTTGTGCCATAGTAAAACTCCATAACCATAAACATGGAACATTCTAGTCACTTATCTTCTATTGTATAGCCTCTATCTAAGTATGCGAGTGATGCGAGCGTGAAGCGAAGCTATCGCGCTTAGGGGCGAATCGCGCCCCCTCCGTTGATGTCACTGATTTCTGTTTTCCCTCGCTTTAAATCATTTATCTTTGGTGAATTCCTCAGCTTATTTTAAGATTTGTTCCGCCAGTTTATTGATATCATTGACTCATTTATATTCCTAGGAATCTGAACCCCAATCATTGCTGATTAGGCAATTATTGTTAAATGATTTTGAAGGATTTTGAAAAATTATTAAGCAACCAGGGAGGCATTGATTTTTTGGTTGTTTGAATTCAAATATTTCTGAATGACTAATTTAAAGCATATTCGCTGATTAGATTAACGGAATTATTCTGATTATACCTGATGAGCTTAAAAAATTTTTGCGGGAATTTTTTTCTTTCCGGATAAAGCATCGGAGTGGGTGAATCCTGTTCTCAGATGCCAAATCTGAAGAAATCATACATAATAGTTTAGTGAGGGGTCAGACCCCTCATCAAGCCCGTGAAAGGATTGGTTTGTCATCCCACGACAAGCAAACAGCACGCAATAGGTCAATAGGGTCTTATGTTTCAGTCATCTAGTTTTACCACCCGTAGCATCATCGAAGCTTTCGAGCCAACTTTGCCGCCGTTTCACCGATCGCGCTTATTTGCCGGTGAGTCTGAGGACGCTCGGTTGAGGGTCAAAGGGGAAACTTCTGAGTTACACTGCTTGAATTTGGAAACGTTGACACCTTTTGAAGCGATCGATCACCAATTTGAGTCATTAGGCATTACTTTTAACAATGCGATCGCCCTGAAACCCTCCAATCCCGCTTTTCCCACCTACTCAGGACAAATGCTATTGTTAGCATCTCCTGACAATGGGTTCATTTCTATGACGTTTGCCCAACCCGTTTCTTATGTCAGTGGCCGAGTCACCAGTTCTCGCCCCACGATTTTTACCGCCTATAATTCTCTAGGCCAAGAACTGATGCGGAAAAAACTCCCCAGCGCCAATTTAGCAGGCAGTAATGCAGCGATTTCGCCCAATGAGTTATTGTTTGTCCAAGCACGGAATATCCATAAAGTCACTTTCTACGCATTTGATGGCCAACTGACTTTGGATGCGATTAGTTTTAGGAAATAAGCAAGTGGCGATCGCTTATGAGCGATCGACGCTCAATGAATCCTGAATCATCGACCTGGGGGCTGACCAAGACCCTGGTGATAGAGACTGGAGAAAAAAAAGCTATGATAAAAACCTGGTTTCAGTGATAAAGTCCTAAACTAGGTGATTTTCTTTGCTGGGCAATAACTAGGTAAATTAACGTGGCACAAGCTTCGTCGCAATGGCAACAACTGGTTAATCTGATTTCGGAGTTGTGGGATCCAAAAGAGGTGCAGCAATTTCTCAAGCCGTTGACTCGGTTGAGATGGCGCAAACAGACCGGCCATTTGGTGGTATTAGGGATGGCGGTGGCAATTCTATTGTGGAATTGGCAACTGTTGTTGGCAACCGGGGCTGGCATCGTCGCGATGCTGGCGATGTATTTTATGCAACAATGGGATTGGCGGCGAATTTTTCAGCAGTGGCATCGGTTTTTCCGGGGGACAAATCAAGCGGTGGCGATCTCCGTGGCTACAGGTGGCATGACTAGCTTGTTGACTTATCTGGCTGTGTCTATCTGGTTGTCAACGGAAGACCACTGGATAGCTACCGGGGCGACCCAGGGGATTATTGCACTGCAAACAATGGGGATTTTTGCCACTTTGTGCTTATTAGTTTGGCATTTTTTGACCCATAAATCCAGTGAAGCAGAACTGAGCCTGAATCAGTTAATTGTCAATTTAACCGATGCCGATCCCCTGAAACGGTTAATTTCTGTGCGTCAGCTAACCAGTTTAATCAGAAAAAATTATGGTCAGCGAGAACAACAAGAGGCGATCGCCGACTATTTTCATTTAATGTGGAGTCGAGAACCTGAACCTTTGGTTCGGGAAGCGCTTTTAGAAGGATTAGAGACTTTAGGAGAAACCAAACAACTTGGTCAAGGAATATCACCTTTATCAATTCCGTTCTCCCCTAAGCCAGTTTCTAATCACATTCCTTGGATGATGGAAAATAATGGATCGACTGAAGCAACCCCATCGTGGCAACGCCAAAATTTGGATTAAAAATTTGGATTAAAATATCGAAAATATCGATTAAACCTTTACTTCTGGATCGGACGAATTTCTACAGAAAAAACACGAAGAGAAATCCTCGTGTTTTTTCTGTTTGAAGGGATAAAAATCAACTATTTACCGGCAAATTCCAGAATCACTTTGGCCGCTTGTCGTCCAGAAATGGTCGCCCCTTCCATACTGTCGATATAATCCTGTTGGGTATAGGCACCCGCGAGGAAGAAGTTGGGAATGGGGGTTTTTTGGGCGGGACGATAAGGATCCATGCCAGGGGCTTCCCGATAGAGGGATTGGGCCAGTTTGACCACACTATACCAGGTCATGTTGAGGTCGCGGGCTGAGGGGAATAAGTCCCGCACTTGTTTGAGTACATGGTCGGCGATCTCCTGGTTACTCTGTTTAATAAATGGATCTCCTGGAGTTAACACCAACTGCATTAGAGAACCTTGTCCCTGGCGATAGTAATCAGCGGGAGAGGTTAAGGCTAAATCTGCAAAACAAGAAAAGTCCGCGTCTGGGGTATAAAGCAGATTATCTAATCCTGCTGCTTCCTGTAATTGTTTGCGTTTTTCCGCGTCATGGAGTTCTGTCACCCAGCCATCAAAGCGCAGTTGTACGGTGGCGACGGGGACCGCTTCGAGTTTATAGATATTGTCAAATTCCGGCCATTTCCGCCATTCCTGGGGCAACACTTTCTGAATGCCGGGGATATCACAGGCGAAAAGATAGGCGTCAGCGGTGATGGTTTCTTCGCTTTCCCCGTTGGCAACCCGTAGACCTGTGACGGTTGTAATGGGGCGATCTTCAAATAAGATTTGCCGGACTTGCCGTCGGGTGTGGATTTTGGTGCCCCGGTCTTCGAGATACTTGACGATGGGTTTATGCAAGTATTCATGGGGGGAACCTTCTAGCATTCGCAGGACTGAGGCTTCCGTTTTGACCGCAAAGAATTGGAAGATGGTCAGCATACACCGGGCTGAGATGTTTTCACAGTCGATGAACCCCAAGGCGTAGGCGATCGGGTTCCACATTCTTTTGATGCTGCCGTCGCTGCCCCCATGTTTGCGGAACCAGTCCGCAAAGCTGATTTTATCTAGGTCGCGGATATTTCTCATGGCGCCGTCGAAGTCCACTAATCCACGGACGATCGGGCTGGTTCCCAGGGCGATCGCATTTTGGAGTTTATCCTGGACTGATAGCTGAGAGGTGGTGAAGAAGGCTTTTAACCCATTGAACGGGGCGCCGGTAAAAAACCGAAAATCTAATTCGCCGATTTTGCCCCCGTGATTGACAAAGGTGTGGGTATGCTCTTTGAGTCGGAGGTTATTTCCTGCCCCCACTTTGTTCATTAAGTCGAAGAGGTTGTAGTAGCAGCCAAAAAAGACGTGCAACCCCATTTCAATATGATTGCCGTCGGGGTCTACCCAACTGCCTACTTTGCCACCGACAAACGGACGGGATTCAAAGATTTCTACTTCGTGTCCCGCGTCTACTAAGTCTATTGCGGTGGCCATACCTGCTAGTCCCGCACCGGCGATCGCAACTCGCATTCTCTGCCCTTTCCTACTGAATTTTTTTACTTTCTTTACATATTGTAATATGAGCGATCGCCGTAGGTTAATCCCTGCCAGAAATAAAATTTAGTTGTTGTTGGTTGGTGGTTGGGGAAAGGGGAACAGTTATCAGGGAGCGGGGAACGGGGATAAGGAGCAGGGGGGATGAGGGGCAGGGGGGGTGAGGGCAAAAATTCTCCCCCGCTCCCCTGCACCCCAGCCCCTCCGCTCCCCCTGTCCGGGTATGGAGTGGCGATCGCTGAAGTCAGTTGGGTAGCATTGAGGTATGGTTGCTTCAGGCGATCGCACAGATAAATTGTTATTAGTTATTAGTTATTTGTTGGCAAGTTGTTTGTTAAATAACCAATAACTAATAACTAATAACTTAGAAATTTCTCACATCTATTATTAATATGAATTCACCGTTGAGGCTGTGTTTGCTCTCTACAGTTATATATTTACTTATGCCCGGGTTAAATGCCACGGCCAATCAAATTGCCCAAACAGAAAATCGGCAAATTTCACAGGAATCAGGTTGTCCGTTACCGGCCTTATCCCGGCTGCAAAAGCATCGCATTGCTGCCGGTGAAACCCTGGAAACTATTGCCGCAGAATATAATCTGATTCCTGCCACCCTGATGGGAATGAATCCCATATTACAGCAAGGGAATGCGCCGGTCGGTGCAGAGATTTTGATTCCCCCCTACAACGGCATCCGCGTCGAGGTTCCGGCAGGTGAAACTTGGCAAGACGTAGCCCAAAAGTATAACTTGCGGCCCGATGTTTTGTTTGAGGTGAATGGTTGTCAAGCTAACCCGCGAGTGGTATTTGTTCCTGGAGTCAATTGGTCGCCGATTAATTCCGCAGCATCTGCTAGTCAAGTAGTGCGACAAGGAGTTTTGGGCGGTTTCCCCTTACCAGGGCAGTCAGTAGAATTACTGGGCTATGGCTGGCGCTTACGACCGACCAGCAGTGAAGTGGCTTTTCACAGTGGCGTTGACCTCCAAGCAGCAGTGGGTACTCCCGTGTTGACTGTGGGGGATGGGGTGGTGGCTTTTGCTGACTCCCGTGGGGCTTATGGCAATTTGGTGGTGATTAACCATGCCAGCGGTAAGCAAACTCGTTATGCCCATTTGGAGTTAATGTCGGTGCAACCAGGTCAACAGGTGAAAAAGGGACAACAAATTGGCACTGTAGGCACCACGGGAAGCCCGGATGTTCACGAACCCCATTTGCATTTTGAGGTGCGATCAAATTCCGATCTCGGTTGGGTGGCAGAAGATCCTCAACTGTATTTGCGTTTAGCAAATATGAGCGATCGATAGTTGCTCTGATAATTAATAATTGATAATTAATAATTGATAATTAATAATTATCAATTATTAATTATCAATTGAGCAGATAGATGATAAAGTTTGAGCGTAAATTCATCACTATTCATGGTGCCAGAAACTTGCCAAGTTTTTTCTAATTGAAATTGAGATTCTAAAACTTTTGTGATAGCTTCTTTTTCGGTTTCTGTGGTTGGATTTGACCAAATGGGGGTATGACTATCTATCCAGATAATTCGCTGATATTGACTAGAGGTTTTTTCCTGGCTTTTTTCTAAGCTTTTTTCTAAGGATATCGCTAATTCTGGGGCGGGTTCCGCTAATAGCATGACCGGCAAGTTTGCGGGAATATAATACGCTAACCGCATGACATGACCCCAGGCTTTTGAGTTCATGGCAATTAAGGTGGGACTATTCGGTTCGCCCTGAAGAATATCGGCAATTTGATGAAACATCCAGCGGGGTCGAAGGGTAAAATCTCCCACGTTAATTCCTAAATATAATAAGAGAAGAATTACGGCGAATATTTGAGGCCAACGGGGATTTAATGGGCGCGGCTGAGGGGATTCAGGGGTAGAAGCGGATATTTTGTTTGATACCCTGATTAATTGCATGATTAAAATAGTGAGTAATAGTAAGCAGCCCGGAAGAATAAAAATCATGCTTCTGCCCCACCCAAAGCCTAGGGTAAATTTGCCGGTGATTATATCCACTGCTAAGGCTATTAATAGGGGAAAAAGACTCAATAAAAAGCCTAATATCAGGAGACGGCGCGGAGACTTGATGAATGATTCCGAGAAACCGGGTTTCTTCAAGAAACCCGGTTTATGAGGATTCTGCCACCCATAGATTATCCCTGCGGTGAGTAATCCCATAACCAGAAAACCCGCGATCGCCTGCATAGAATTCGGTAGGCTAGTAGCCCAATCGCCGATTAGTAAATGAATCCCCAGAGTGCTGGCTAAATCTTGTAAATGTTGCAGCATACTCGCGAAAAATCCATTACTGGCATTAAATCGGCCAAAATCAGCATTTCTAAGTTGCTGCAAGGTGCCCCAAAGTGCCCAAGGAATTGTGAGTAAAACTCCGGCGATTAACCGTAATCCATGTTGCCACCAATGTTGCCGATCTAAAAAAAGTACCACGACTCCCAGGGTAATCATCCAATAGGCAAATAAGTAAAAAGTGAGACAACCCGCAGTTACGGAACCGATTAGTAATAATGTCCACAGGAGTTTAGATGAATTAATTTCTAGGGCATTTATTTCTGGGGAATTTATTTCTGGGGAATTTATTTCTGGGGAATTTATTTCTGGGGAATTTATTTCTGGGGAATTTATTTCTGGGGAATTTATTTCTGGGGCATTTATTTCTAGGCGAATCAGTTGTAGCAGAGATAAGGTAGTCAATGTCACCCAAAGAACTAGGGGGCCATACATTCGCAAATTTAGGGAATGAAACAGATAAAATGGATTTATGGCCAATAAAGCGGCGAGTAAAAGTCCGCCACGATGTCCCAAAAGTAGTTTGCCCAAAAAATAGGCAGCAGCGATCGCGGCAATACTGAGAACCACCCCCAAACTCCGCATTCCTGCCTCGCTATTGCCAAACAGATACAGCCAAAAATGTTGACTCAGATAAAATAGTGGGGGATGAGGTTCACCTCCGGCAATTCCTTTGAGTAAATTCACCAAATTAGTCAGAAAGTCGCTCACCCCAGAGGTACGAGGTAAGCTTAACAAAGCAGAATAGTCTGCCAATTTTACCGGCAAATCTCCTGGGGTTTGGTAGGCAATTTTTTGGCCATTACTCAAAAGTAAAGATAGCACTTCATCGTACCAAAACTCTCGCCTACCCAGACAAATAATTCTGAAAAAAATTCCTATCGCGATCGCGCTCCGCACCGCTATCGCGAACGCGCCAAATGTGCAAAATTTTAGAGGGCAAAGTTTACCAACCATGTTTACCAACCAATGTACACCAACCATAACACCAAAACAAAAATAAATTATCATCGCCTATCATCGCCAAAACCGGGTTTCGGCAAGAAACCCGGTTTTTAGGTTGCTTAAATTAATCTTTCGATAGTTTCTAAGAGCATTTGTTGATTAAAACTACTCTTAGTAATATAGGCATTTGCCCCCGCTTCTGCCCCGCGTCGCTTATCATCATCTTTGGCCAGAGATGTCACCAAAATAATCGGCAACTCACTATATTCTTTATGTTGACGAATTTTTGTTGTGAGTCCTAGCCCATCAAGATTAGGCATTTGAATATCGGAAACCACCGCATCAAATTGACGAGTTTTCAGCTTATTCCAACCATCCAAACCATCCACTGCTGTCACCACTTCATAGCCAGCACTTTGGAGAATCCGCTTTTCTTGGGTGCGGGTAGCGATAGAATCTTCTACCAACAAAATGACCTTTTTGCGTTGTTCGGTAATTTTCTCTTCCAGAGGTTGAGCATCGCTAATAATAATAGCTTGTTGGCGGACAGATTTGATCAAGTCTTGGGGGTTTAGTACCATACAAACTTCCCCAGTACCTAATATTGTCGCACCGGAAATATTGCGGACTCGCTTGAGCAGTTTACTTTGAGGTTTCAGGACTACATCTTGCTCATCGATCAGGGCATCTACTAATAATCCTAATCGTTCTTCGCCGATTTGTAGAATAATACAAGGTATTTTATGCTCCTGAGAATTGGTGTTGTCTTCTTGATGACTTTTTGTCTCAAACCTAGTATGATTCCGACTGATTCGCAGATGTTCTGGAATCTTTGAATTAATCGGCAGTAAATCGCTCAATCTGGCCACGGAAATAGGTTGCCCTTCTATAATCATGGTTTTCCGCCCTTCCAAAGAAAAAATCTCATCTTTGGAGATAAACTTGGCCATTTGAACGGCTTCGACGGGCAAAGCATAGACCAGTTGATCCACCTGCACCAACAAAACATGGGCGGTGGCTAAGGTGGTGCCTAATTGGAGTCGTAAGGTGCAACCTTTGCCCGGAGTGGAGTGAACCGCGATCGCGCCTTTGAGTCGTTCTACATTCGTCCGCACCACATCCAAACCCACACCTCTGCCGGAAACTTCCGTGACAAAGGTGCGGGTAGAAAAACCGGGGGCAAAAATTAATGCTTGAATCTGATTGGTGGTCATATTCGCCAGTTCATCAGGACGACAAATGCCGCGTTTCAGGGCTGTTTGCTTAATTTTTTCAAGATCCAATCCCTGACCATCATCACTCACTTCAATAATAATATTGTTAGTGGTTTGGTAGCATTTAATCCGAATCGTTGCCGTCTCCGGTTTGCCCTGCTGTATCCGTTCTTTTGGGGTTTCAATCCCATGATCCACCGCATTCCGAATAATATGAATCAAGGGGTCTTTCATTTCTTCTAGAATCAGCTTATCGGCTCTGGTTTCGGCTCCTTCTAAAATCAGGTTTACTTGTTTACCGTACTCTTTAGCTAGTTCCCTTACCATGCGGGGGAATAAATTCACTATCGTGGACATTGGTAACAGCCGCAAAGTCCGAATTCCTTCTTCTAGCTCATCTACGATCAGATCCAATCGCGCCGTATCTTCATAAATAGAACTTCTTAGACTGCTAATCAACTCACCGAACTTTTGCAGACGGTCTTCTGTGCGATGATGAAAGTTTTTTAACTGCTCCACAGACCCATTACGATTGCCTTTGACTACTTCATCAATACAGAAGCGATTGACAAAGACATCGCGGTTCCACTCTTCCCACAGGCTGACAATTTCTTCTACTTCCGCGAGTCGATGGTTAATCCGACTCTTGGTCACGGTCAATTCACCCGCTTGAGTCATCAGTTCATCCAGATTTCGCGTTTCCACCCGAATGGACTCAATCCGATAAGCCCCGGTTCTGCTCGATGTGCTCGACTGTGTGCTGGTGAAGGGTTCTAAGTCCGAGGTTTTCCTCTCATATGATGAGTCGGCAATGTTGTTGTCCAGGGAACTGGGAACGGGGGAACCGCCATCGCCGCCATCGGCTGCCGGGGAGCCGGAGAAGCCGGGGAGCGGTGGTGCAGGGGAGCCGGGGAGGGAAAGCTCCTCATCTCCTCTGCTCCTCATCTCCTCTGCCACTTGCCTGTTGCCCGTTGCCACTTGCCCGTTGCCCGTTGCCACTTGAGCGGTTAACTGAGCGAGGACATCCGGCACATTAATCCCACTGGGTTCCCCGGTAATTGCTTCATGCACCAGTTGACGGATGGCGTTTAAGCCGAAATAGAGGCGATCGCACAATTCCCCGGTTAGGAAAGTCGTTTCTTCCTTTAAACTGCCTAACAAATGCTCCCATTCATGGGCTAAAGTCGCCACATCTTTCACCCCCAACATCCCCGCATCCCCTTTGAGACTATGGGCTTCTCGGAGCATTTCCGCCAATTTTTCCTGGTTTTGGGGATGGGTCTCTAAATACAGCAAACCTTCATCTAACTTTTGTAGATGATCTTCACTGGCAAATTTGAAAGTCATCCGCAGTTCTTCATCATCAATCAGCAGAGAACTGGTACTTCCGGGTTCAAGGCTCACAGGTGGGGGAATAATTTCTGGTACTTCCGGGCTGACAGGCGACGTTTCTGATGGGATTGGGGCTGGTGGTGGTACTTCATCACTGACAGATGGTGGGACAGATGATGGCACCGACGATGATGCTTCCAGGTTAGCGCGGCTTTCTGGGGATTCCGAGTGAGATTTCGCTCCCATTAATTCAGCCAAGGCATAAAAGGTATTAACTCCACTCGGTTCTCCAGTAATCGCTTCCTGCACTAATTTACGAATAGCGTCTAAACCAGAATAGAGGCGATCGTAAATCCCCTCGCGCAAAGAAGCTTCGCCATCCTTTAATGTCCCCAACAAATGCTCCCATTGGTGGGCTAAAGTTGCCACATCTTTCACCCCCAACATCCCGGCATCCCCTTTTAGACTATGAGCTTCTCGCATCATTTCTGCCAGCTTTTCCTGGTCTTCGGGATGTTTTTCTAAATATAACAACCCTTCATCTAATTTCTGCAAATGTTCTTCACTGGCAAACTGAAAGGTAGTGCGGAGTTCATCATCTTCTATCATCATCGGTTTGTGTCCTTCAACGGATTGGGCAAAATTTTTATAAATTAATCATCAACGATTATCAATATAGTAATCAGTAGTAGTCAGTAAAGTGGGCAAAATTTGCCCACCCTACAAATGGCTTGAAATGATTCCTTGAAATCAATTATATCTACTCCCTGAATTATTCGCACCTTCTGAGCAGGTATAAAATCACCATATCAACGGCAGGGTTTACCCCGTCTCCCCTGACTTAACTTACCGTTGCTACAGCCCGGTTGAACAGGTTCACCGTTAAAGCATAATATCCAAATTTTCCGCAGCGGATTTTAGTTGCTCGGTACTGTTTTTGGTTTCGGCAATCCCGATCGCCGTTTGTTGGGCGCTGCTGTTTAAAATATTCATCGCCCCAACCACTTGTTGAATGGCCGTTGCTTGTTGCTGTGCAGTCAGAGAGATTTTTTGTGAATTTAACACAATATTATTGACCGCATCAACAATTATGGAGGCTGTTGTTTTGCCTTCTTGCGTGGCAGAAACCGTGGCTACCGTAGCCGTTTGAATATCCCGAACCAAATGATTAATTTGCACCGCTGATTCTCGGCTGCGATCGGCCAGTTTACGAATTTCTGTCGCCACCACCCCAAATCCTTTCCCTTGCTCCCCAGCCCGCACCGCTTCTACTGCCGCATTAATAGCCAGCATATTGGTTTGGTCGGCTAAACTACTCACCAGTACAGCAATGGTATTAATTTGCTGTACTTGGTTATTAAGATTTTTAATTTGATCGGCAATTTCTGCAACTTTTTCACTTAAGCTAGAATTGTAGTTGTTATGCCATGCTTCATCTTCTGATTTTTGTTCATTTCCTCTAACTAATAATAACACTTGTCTTGCTCCATTCAGTGCCGCTTCCGCTTGCTCTGCTGATTTCTGAGAAGAAGCTTTAAGTTCATCCATTGTAGTAGTTGTTTCATTCACCGAACTAGCTTGGCTAGAAGCAATCCGCTCTTGTTCTTCACTCGCGATCAAAATCCGCCTCGCACTCTCACTAATATCACTCACCGTATTTTTCAGTTTACCGATAATCGCTTGACTAATCAGATAGCCAAAAGGCGAAGCACCGACTACAGTTAAAAAGACTAAAAACCCAAAAATCCAGAGGGTTTGGGAAAAAATATGTTGAGCTTTTTCCCGTTCTTTAGCGGCATTTTCCAGTTGCAAGTCTCTAAGTTTTCTTAAATAATTGCTAATCGGATCAATGGCTAAATACATGGCATTTTGACCTTGGTTTAATTGAGCAATATTTCCTGCTTTTAATAATATTTTTTCTCTTTCAATTTCTCGATCTGCTTTGATAAATAAACCATATAATTTCTGCATAATCGATTGTTCTTCCTCAGTTTGTTCTGTCAATGAATATCTATCTAAGCTTTGCCGAATTTCTGTCTGAGATCGAGAAATTAAATTTAAAGCTTCATCAGTTGTAATAATCCCCACCCTAGCTTTATTGGTGGCATCAACAATCACCACAGCATAATGATCCAGTAAAGCATTCACTTCTCTTAAAGTAACTACATGATCGTCAAAAATTTTTCCCACTTGTCGATCCATGCGGTAAAATGAATATAACGAGTAACCACTGACTGTTGAGAGAATCACTGCTGGGATAATAAAAAATCCTAAGTACAGTTTATTCCTTAAAGTATTAATCTTGCTCATAGCAAATTTGTGGTGTGACTGATAATTAAGAGTGAATTTGTGTGAATTGTCGGAATTAGGCGAAAGTGCTCCGCACTGCTATCGCGATATTGCTCCGCAACTCTACCGCGATCGCCCTGTCACCTGGGCAACAAAAAACCCACAAGGCAGGGACGCAATGTCCAACTAAACTTTAATGGATAATGGATAATAGAGGAAATTGATGCTTGATAGTCGATAATTAATAGTTAATAATCGATAGTTAATGGTTAGGGATTCTATGGTTGATAGGTAGGGATTCTATGGTTGATAATAAATAGTTGTCAATTATCCATTGTCAATTGTCAATCGTGGACTTTTTCCTCAGACAATCACTTCCTGTATGGAGTAAACAGAAAACTCTTGATCCGAATGCGCGGGCCATGACCGTCTGTACAGGCTCACGCATATAGCCTAGCGGCATAGCGAAAGCTTACCGGGCGACTTCTGCTGTTCGTTCTGTAACAGTTTGGGCGAATACCCGAGA
This sequence comes from Planktothricoides raciborskii GIHE-MW2, assembly GCF_040564635.1. Classification (NCBI taxonomy): domain Bacteria; kingdom Bacillati; phylum Cyanobacteriota; class Cyanophyceae; order Oscillatoriales; family Oscillatoriaceae; genus Planktothricoides; species Planktothricoides raciborskii. The sequence continues at coordinate 134,339 of NZ_CP159837.1, read as the reverse complement.
TCGCCCATCTCAAATTTTTTCCCCAATACTAATGGAAAGGGAATTGTTACGGTTAAACTTGTTAAGTAGGTGAACATAATTAATACCAATTTTAGAAACTATACAATTCCCAGGTCTATTTGGGCGCAAGCATTGCTCCCCTACTGTTGTATGAATTTTTGTAAATAATATTACCAATTTCAAAAATATTACCAATTTCAAAATAATCCAGAGTCGGTTTTAACCGACTTGCGCTATTAGCCGGGGGTTTTAACCCCAGGTCTATTTGGGCGCAAGCATTGCTCCCCTACTGTTGTATGAATTTTTGTAAATAATATTACCAATTTCAAAATAATCCAGAGTCGGTTTTAACCGACTTGCGCTATTAGCCGGGGGTTTTAACCCCCGGCGATTTATGTACTGGTCTATTTGGGCGCAAGCATTGCTCCCCTACTGTTGTATGAATTTTTGTAAATAATATTACCAATTTCAAAATAATCCAGAGTCGGTTTTAACCGACTTGCGCTATTAGCCGGGGGTTTTAACCCCCGGGGATTTATGTACCCCCGCAATTAACCGACGATTGCGGGGATTAAAATCCCCGTAGGGGTCAACGGCCGTTGACCCCTACAGGCGGTTAAAGGGGTTTTAACCCCCGGGGATTTATGTACCCCCGCAATTAACCGACGATTGCGGGGATTAAAATCCCCGTAGGGGTCAACGGCCGTTGACCCCTACAGGCGGTTAAAGGGGTTTTAACCCCCGGGGATTTATGTACCCCCGCAATTAACCGACGATTGCGGGGATTAAAATCCCCGTAGGGGTCAACGGCCGTTGACCCCTACAGTCGGTTAAAGGGGTTTTAACCCCCGGGGATTTATGTACCCCCGCAATTAACCGACGATTGCGGGGATTAAAATCCCCGTAGGGGTCAACGGCCGTTGACCCCTACAGTCGGTTAAAGGGGTTTTAACCCCCGGGGATTTATCTACCCCCTTTACCGATCTTCATTCTCTGCTATTCTGCTTCACCTATTAAAGTAAACGCCGCCCAATAATAAGGATCAGGATATTGATTTTTCATCGTTAACATCGCTTGTCGTAACGCTTGGGCTTTGTTGGGTGTCGTCTGTAAGTTCTGATAAAATTGTACCATCAATTGAGAGGTTGTTCGATCATCTACAGCCCATAACGACATCACTAAACTCGGAACTCCTGCATTCAAAAACGAACGAGATAACCCAATCATCCCATCCCCGGTTAACTGTCCAAGTCCAGTGTCACAGGCACTTAAAACCACTAATTCTGCATTTAATTTTAAGTCAAAAATTTCATCCGCCGTTAATAATCCATCCTCCGAACCCCCAGGAGTTAACGCTACGCCACTATTTAAAGGTTGAATATTATCAACAAATCCGTGAGTAGCAAAATGAATAATTCGAGCAGTTTTCAAGCGTTCAACTACCGTTGATTCTGTTGCATTGGCTCCAATTAAAGCCGAAGTATTGAACATTTTAGCAATCTCAATCGCTTCTTTTTCAGCATAGTGAAGGGGGGCTAACGGTTTAGGTTCTTCCCCTGGACTCGGTGCAAGTTTCGGCATTTGCGGATTACCCACAATCACAATATCTTGGGCAGAAGAAGATAAATTTTGCCGTTTTTTGTGACTTGTTTCTAACACAGTAATGGCAGGAGACATTAAAATTGTATGTTTTTCAATTAAGAATTTTCCTTCTTCATCTACCAAAGCAGCAAAAGGTAGATAAAATAAAGCATCTGTGGGAACAAAAATCACTCGTTCATCTGGGTTAGTCGGTAATAAATCTTCAATGGGTTTAATTAACAGTTTATGGAGTTTTTTTAACTCTCGATATTGATGCGGATTAATATCGATATTCTGTGCTTCTCTTAGAGCATAAGCTTGGGAATTAAATAGAGGACTGCTTGTCAAATTAGAACGAGTTACATTAGAACTAGGTGAAGCGGTAATAAAATCACTTCTACAGGCATCATTACCAAAGCAACGCGCTGCGAAAATGAGATGACCTAGAGAGGTGTTTTGTTCTTGCCAAAGGGGTTTAAGATCGGCTTGTCTAAACTCAACTTCTCCTGTGGGCTTAATTACCCAAATATATAATTCTGATTCTAGGTTTTGTTGTTTACGTGAAAATTCATCGGAAATCCTAGAATATTGAACAATTGTTGCATTTTGTTGTCGAGCAATTGCTTAGAGTTGGGCTAAAGAAACAACCGGAGAAAAGGGTTCTGAATTGGGGTTGAATCGTTGAGTTAATAACTAGACTAACGCTCTCCCCCGACCTCGTTCAGAAACTTCTAAAGCTGGCTCAGTTTTATTTTGAGCAATTAAAACTTGTTGAAGCAGATTATAGGAATTGCGTTGAGTGTCGGAAAGAGATACTTTATCGAGGTCGTCTTGAATTCCTTGTCGCAGAGATTCCTTAACTTCGAGACTAGAAAACAGATATTTTTCATGTTCAGGAAAATTCTTCAATTTAAACAAAGCAAGACCCAAATTATAGAGAGCAGTTCCTTCTCCATTGCGATCGCCGATTTCACGGGCAATGGTTAAAGACTGTTGATAAAACTCAATTGCTTTTTGATATTGTCCTAAGTCACTGTAAGCAAGACCCAAACCTATGAGAGCATTTCCTTCTCCATTGCGATCGCCGATTTCACGTTTAATAGTTAAAGACTGTTGATAAAACTCTTCTGCTGCTTTTTGATATTGTCCTAAGCTATTGTAAGCATTACCCAAACCTATGAGAGCATTTCCTTCTTCATTGCGATCGCCGATTTCACGGAAAATGTTTAATGCAGTTTCTAAAGACTGAATTGCGGCTTGGTATTGGCTAGTTGTATATTGTTGTCTTCCCTGATTTAATAATCGGTCTGCTTCGGCTTTTCGTTCTGTAACTGTTTGGGCGAATACTCCATTACCCATCTCAAATTTTTTCCCCAATAGGAGTGGAGAGGGAATTGTTAGGGTTAAACTGGTTAATAAAGTGAATAAAGCGATTAATCCTAGACGTGGGTTCATGGTACTGGGGTAGATACTTCAGGTATTAGTATCAATTTAACCTCGTTTTTGGCGAGCGGCAATATTATTAAAAAATTGTTATTAAATTTATTAAAATTTTACATTTTTTTTACCTATCTGCCAGGGAGGGCGGGTTGCTACCTCTATGTTGATAGTAGTAAAAGAAAACCTACCTGGGATTGGGGAGATATTATTCTGCTTGACCCATTAAAGCAAATGCCGCCCAAAAATAAGGATTGGGATTTTGATTTTTCATCGTTAACATCGCTTGTCGTAACGTTTGGGCTTTGTCCGGTGTCTATACTGATGCCTTTCCATCACGCTTGCTTACACGGCTGAACTATCCGCGTTTTCTAAATTAATTTAATTGCCGCATTTAAGTCACGATAAGAGTGAGATGTGAAAGTTCGGACAATCATACTGTCTTTGATCTAGTGGCATTTTTTGTCGGTGTCCGCAATTGCAACATATCTGTGAACTGGGATACCAGGGGTCAATCAGCGTTAATTTGCTCCCATACCACTCGCATTTATACTCAAGCTGACGACGAAACTCATAAAACCCACCATCAGCAATAGCACCAGCCAGCTTGTGATTTTTTAGCATCCCTGACACATTTAAGTCTTCGATTTTGACTTCACCGTGATTCTTGGCTAAGTAAGTTGTTAATCTTGGATAATTTCATGCTCCCAGCCATTTTGAGCGCAGAACAATTCAATAATTTCCTTTTGACGTTCTAGGTCTTGTTTCTGGTCGTGACTACTGACTCGTGCATAACCGATTGTATAGGCTCTATGAGATTCAACAGCCAGTAATTGAGACATAGAGTGTCTCCGATGACCAGACCCTCTACGCTCAGGGATTAATTTCCCTTCTGATTCCCAACGTCTTAATGTAGATGGTGATACTCTGCATAATTTTTGCTGCTTCGTAAATACTAAACTTACTCATAACCTTATGATAGCAAAAAAAACGAGTAAGTTTAACCAACTTTAGTCAGAAATTTAAACCCTGTCTCCAGCCCTAGATTATTTCATTAAAGCTGGTAAAATATCCCTGACGACTCCCGCCGATATTCCCTCTCCTATAGAACAATTCTTATTGGTGCGTTCAGCCTTAAAACTACCCAGGAAAAAACCTTTAATTGCCTGTATTGATGATAGCCCGATAACTGCCGAAAGATTGGAGCAAATTTTGCAACCCGCCGGGTTTAGAGTCCTAAAAATTAATAACCCAATGCAGGGATTTGCCAAGCTGGCCGAAGAAAAACCGGATTTGATTTTTCTAGATGTGGTCATGCCGCAAACCAGCGGTTATAATGTATGTAGCTGTTTTACGGCAGAGTTCTTTGTTTAGGGACACGCCGATTATTATTCTAACCAGCCAAAATGGATTAATGGATCGAACCAAAGCTAAATTGAATGGGGCGTCGGACTTTTTATCCAAACCACCCGACCTCCATCAAGTTCTGGAAATTGTTAAAAAATACTTGCAACAAAGTTCGACAGAAAACTTGCCCGTCGGTTCCCCAGCAATCGCCTAAAGCCCGGATGCAGGATCAATCATAGAGTCTCTTCCTGGCGCGCCAATTCACTGAACAACGATTGACAAAGCTGAACAATTGCGTTAAGCTAGACGAGTACACAACAAGCGAGCTAAATGCCGAAATATACATCACCAAGTGAAACCTCTCAATACTTTGGTGTATGCTTACATACCCTAAGAAGATGGGAAAGAGACGGCAAGATTCAAGCCATAAGAACACCATCAGGGCAGAGGCGATATGATATTGCGTCTTACACGGGAATTTCAAACGAGAGAACGCAACGGGCAATTATCGCTTACGCCCGCGTTTCAAGCCGTGGACAAAAAGCAGACCTCGATCGCCAAGCTGCAAAATTACTCGAACTCTACCCTAACGCCGAGCTCGTCACTGATATCGCCAGTGGTCTTAATTTCAAAAGAAAAGGACTTAGAGCCATTTTGGAGCGAGTCCGTCAAGGCGATGTCGGATTTATTGTGGTTGCCCACAGAGACAGACTTGTCCGTTTCGGGTTTGATCTCATTTCCTGGTTGTGTGAACTTGACGGCACAAAAATCTTGGTTCTCAACCAAGACAGTTTATCCCCAGAACGAGAATTGGTTGAGGACATCCTTGCCATTGTTCACATCTTCAGTCGCCAACTCTACAGACTTACAAAATATAAGTCTGCAATCAAAGAAGATCCGGATTTATCCCAGTCCTGAACTGGAAAAAATTTGGAAAAAATGGCGGGCGGCTTGCCGTTATTGTTTTAACCAAGCGATCGCCATGCAGCGTCAATCAACGACTCGGATTGGTAAGCTAAAATTGCGAAATCTGGTCATGCAATCGGATTTACCTCAGTGGGTTAAAGAAACGCCTTGCCATATCAGACAAAATGCTATCTTTGACGCACATCAAGCCTATAAAGCGAGCCGTGATGCCCGATTCCGAAGTGTCCGTAACCCCCGACAGACCATCAAATTCAATGATGACAATTTCACCAAAGGAACATGGTATAGCAGGTTAACAAATACGCTTAAGTTTAAGGCAAGTGAACCTATACCAGATAAATGGGATTATGGCACTCAATTGACTTATCGGCGTGGTAAATGGTTCGCTGTTTTTCCTGAACCTGTAATTAAAAGTCATACATCTTCAAGGAAAATAATTGCCTTAGACCCTGGGGTCAGAACTTTTTTGACTGGGTATGACGGCGATCGAGTCATTGAAATTGGCAACGGCGACATGGGTCGAATTACTCGATGATGTCAACACGAATATGATTTAATTAGTCGCTCGACTAAAGTGAATGCCAAACGACGCCGTTCCATGAGAAAAGCGGCTAATCGGATTCGAGAAAAGATCCAAAACTTAATTGACGAAGTGCATAAAAAAGCAGCCCATTACCTGACTAATAACTATGGATTAATTTTTCTACCTCGCTTTGAGTCTTCCCTTATGGTAGCCAAGTCAAGAAGAAAAATTAGGTCTAAAACAGTCAGAAGTATGCTGACTTGGGGAGCCTGTGCGGTCTTGGGGTTTCCCCAAGTGGAGCAGCTAAAATACTCTGGCTTCAAACATCCCCAGCACCTTACCCTCGATTGTCTCGAAGATCGCCGTCAACATCTTGGCTAAAACATCTTGGCTAAAACATCTTGGCTAAAACATCTTGGCTAAGACATCTTGGCTAAGACATCTTGGCTAAGACATCTTGGCTAAGACATCTTGGCTAAGACATCTTGGCTAAGACATCTTGGCTAAGACATCTTGGCTAAAACATCTTGGCTAAAACATCGCCATTTTTTGTTATAAATAGTCAAAGAGTGCGATCGGGAATGAGAAACATTGAATGCAATCCTTGGTAGGATCTCAAGGCAGTGCCTAAATAATTAGGCCAATTAGACCTCAAAGGGGTGTGCGAACCTCAGAGGGCTGATGCGCGGTGTCGTTTGAGTATCCTAGATTATGGCCGCTATGTTGCCTCTGATAGAATACCTAACTCTTGGTTTTTAGTTTGAATTCTTAATTTGAATTCTTAATTTGAATTCTTAATTTGAATTCTTAATTTGAATTCTTAATTTGAATTCTTAATTTGATCGCTGTCGCACAATTTTTTTTGGATGAGTTGGTATAAAAAAGCCAGAAGCTTACCTTTATTAAACGCCATTAAAAAACTATTCTAATGAATCAATTTTTAATCGAGCATTTTGTTAAAATCATTGCCCATAATACGGGGTTATTCATTCGCCCCCAAGATTGGCACACTTTACAGAGAAAGCTTTTGGTGCGTGTCAACGCCTTAAAATTATCTTCTTTAGAAGAGTATTATCAGCTTTTAAGCAAAGATACTTACCAAAATCGAATCCAATTACAGCTTTCTTCTCCTTTTTCTTATCCTTTGAAACCGGCGATGGACAATGGTGATAATGGGCTATCATCAGAAATGGGCGGTCAAAAGGAATGGAAAGAACTGCTGCAACTGTTGACCACTGGAGAAAGTTATTTTTTTAGAGATTCTGGTCAATTTTTATTGTTAAAGAATATCATTTTGCCCGAATTAATTGCCGAGCAAAGAAAAGTCTGGCAGCAACAGGGAAAAGATCGGCCTACCTTGCGAATCTGGAGTGCGGGCTGCTCAACGGGTGAAGAACCTTATTCTTTGGCGATTTTACTCACAGAAATAATTCCCGATTGGCAATTTTGGCATCTGCATATTGTAGGCACGGATATTAATAGCGATTCGATCAAAAAAGCCAAAAAAGGACTATATGGTTCTTGGTCATTTCGCACCGTGGATGAGCAGAAAAAAAATTCTTATTTTATTCCGGGAAAAAGTGGCTGGCAAATCAAAGATTCAATTAAGCAGTTAGTCAAGTTTGAATATGGTAATTTAGTCAAGGATAATTTCCCAGATTTTAGCGCCGATATCGCTAATATAGATTTGATTGTCTGCCGCAATGTTTTTGTCTATTTTGAAGCGGAGGCGATCGCCCATGTGCTGAGAAAATTTTATCAGACCTTAAGACCGGGGGGCTATTTGTTCACTGCCCATGCAGAACTTTATGGTCAGCAACTTGATGGGTTTTCGACGAAAGTTTTTCCGGAATCGGTGGTTTATCAACGACCCTTAGTGTCAGACTTTGTAGACACCCATCCGGGACATACCGGAGAACTACAACTGCCACACAAAGGTCAGATCGCAGTGGATCTCCCTAATGGGCGATCGGCTGATTTTTCTAACTCGTTATCTTCATCTTACTTACATCCCACCCATCACCCGAAAGCCCACAACTCTCGGTTGAAACATCATTTAATCAATCCCAAGCTGGATGCAAATATGACGCCAATTGCTTCGGGCAGCCCTCACGATTCTTTATCCTTGAGTATCGTGCCGCCCATTGCGGAACCCTTGGAATTAGGGGCTTTAGAATCAGAGGTCAGCCTCTCGTCAGCGGAAACATCCGTGGATGTCAAACTGGAAGAACTCAATTTACTGTTTAAAACCCATCAATATTCTGAAGTCATTAAAATCGCCAAAAAAATAATTAGTGTAGATCCGAACAATTGTGAAGCTTATTATCTGCTGGCGAAAACTTTTGCCAATTTAGGGAACTATCTAGAAGCCGAAAAATATTGTCATCAGGCAATTAAACTAAACTATAACTGGATTGAACCTTATTATCTGATGGCAGGCATCGCGGAAGAAAAAGGAGATGTGGATACGGCTAAGTCTATTTTAAGAAAAATTATCTATTTATTTCCTTCTTCAATTGATGCTTATTTGCAAATTGCAGAACTTTACGAAAAAGAAGGGGATTTTACTAGAGCCAAGAAAATGAGAATTAATGTAATTTTTTTGTTAGAAAAAATGCCGATTAATACCTGGATTGGCCGGGAAGATGATCAAATCAAAGTCGAAGATTTATTAAAGTATATGAAAAAACTATTAGTAGATTAAGGTTTTTTCGCGGCTAATGGTCTGATGCTTTGTGATGCTTTGGGCTGAGAGGAGGCTCTCAGTCCGGTAAAAATCGGGGAAAGCCCCCTAAGCTGGGGGCAGAGGCGAGGAATAACTAGGGTTTTTACGCCCATTACATCCTTGATATACCCGCCGATTATACTTGGATTAAGTGTTAAATTTTTGTTAAATTTTTGTTAAATTTTTGGGCAAATTTGTCTTGAGAAAAACCGGCTTGACTGGGGGATAATTCAGGCCAACTTCCGCCCCCTGAATTTTTACTATAACTGGCTTTCAAATACCTCCAATAATGATATATTTAAACAGAAGCTTTTACAAGCCGGTTTAATCAATGACTCAGAATTGTTACAATGGAACATAAATCTTATTTAATCTTTAAACTTAATCAACATCGTTATGGTTTGGAAACATCTGTGGTGCAAGAAATTTTCTTCTTGCCAGAGTTGACTCCGGTTGAAGAGGCTCCACGGGATATTGTGGGTGTATTGAATTTGCGGGGAAATATTTTGCCCGTGATGGATTTGGCGTTGCGGTTTGGCCATCGCTCGATGGAATACCAGATTACGGATAGCGTGATTGTGATCCAGTGGCAAGGCTTCAGTGTGGGCATAATTGTTAACGCCGTTGAAGAAGTGAAAGAAATTGAAACAGCCCTGATCCAGACGCAAATTTCTTACGGACGCAAAATTACCACGGAAGCACACCATTTTGTCGCGGGTTTTGCCAAACTCAATACGGATATTGTCACCTTACTCAATCCTCAAAATCTGATCGAGTATTCTGAAGTGGTGAATCCCCTGATTCCCTTTCCAGGCAAAAAGAATCCTTCTCTGAGGCAAAGTGGTTCTGAAGATCCAGAGTTGGTGGATCGATTTGACCCAGAAGCAGAGATGACTCCTATTGCTGGAACCTCGGACCCCCAAAAAAAGTATCGCTTCGGGGCGCTTCGCGAAGCCCCCAAAGCAATACCTGGGGCTGAAACAATGTCAGGGGCTTCCCGGGACAAAAGCACCGAGTTGCCCGATCGCGGCGATCCTCGGGTTGATGGTTATGAGTATTTTTGTCCCGAAGCCACTCTGGAAGAACGAGCGATTTTTCGGGAGCGGGCGGCTAATTTAATTTTAGCCAGCGATCGCCAAGATATTGCTGGTTTAATGTCTTTAGCCGTGGTGATGTTAAATGGAGAATACTTTGGCTTGGATCTCAACTTAGTCCGGGAGTTTACGGAGATCCGACAAATCACTCCAGTTCCTTGTTGTGCAGATTTTATTCTGGGTAATATGAACCTGCGAGGTGAAATTGTCACCTTAGTAGATATTCGCCAGTTTTTAAACCTCTCTGGGGACGGCGTGAATGACGTAGCCAAAGCGATGGTTGTGCATCTGAAAGATATTGTGGCGGGAATTACGATTGATGAAGTCTGTGATGTGATTTACCTCCAGCCATATGAGATTAAGGCCGCACCGACTTCTGGACATTCCGGCAATAATGAATATCTACGGGGAACGGCTCCCTACCGAGACAAAATCCTTGGATTGATTGATTTTAATAAAATGATTACAGAGCATGAATTAGTAGTGAATCAAGAAGGCTAAACGATTTCGCGATCATCTCCGTTAAAAATTCGCTACACCGCTCTCTAATCAGAAACAGTTGGGTGAAATTATTCAGCAAACTACACAACAGTTGACCCAAGAGACTTCCGAAGCTAATCCAAAAATGCCAAAAAGTAATCTGGTGGCTCATGTTTTACAATACAACGTTTACCCAGTCCAACCAACTCACCAATGCCCTAGATCCCTTGATTTTTCAAGCGGATCAAATTCAATCGGTGCAAGAGATGACGGCTTCAAGAGCGATCGCTCAGTTGCGTTGGATCATCGTTGGCGGTACTTTTATCTTTGGGATCGTAGCGATCGGACTCAGTACATGGCTAACACGCTCGGATTTCTGGCAGAATTACCGAGTCAATGAATATCATTGCGGCCTCAGCGAGTCAGATTGCCACTACCGTAGAACAACAAGAACGCACCACCGTGGGTCAATCCAATTCGGTGAATAAAACCACGGTGACTATTGAGCAGTTAAATGTCTCTTCTCAACAAACCACCAAACAAGCAGAAATTGCTGCTAACCGAGTGCGAGAAGTTTTGGCACTGGTGGAGCAATACCCAGAATTCCTGGTTGCTCAAGACCCAACTCTCAAACAAATTATGAATGGGATTTCTCAGCAAATTTTGCGCTTGAGCGAACAGAGCAATCAGATTGCCAATATTTCTGATTTGGTCGGGGACATTGCCAGTCAGACTAATATGCTATCCCTGAATGCGGCTGTGGAAGCAGCCAGAGCCGGAGATCATGGGAAGGGGTTTGCGGTCGTGGCGGCGGAAATTCGCAAATTGGCGGAGCAAAGTAAACAATCTGCTAAAAAAATTCGCGAGATCGTCGGCCAGATCCAACGGTCGATGGAGTCTTCCGTCACCGTCACGGAACAAGCGAACCAAACGGTGAACAAAATTGTGTCAGCGATTAATGAAGTAGCCCTGAGTAATCAGCAAATCTCTATGAGCGCCAAACAGCAGCAAACTGCCCTGCAACAGATTGTTTTAGCGATGAACGAAATTAACCGCTTGGCGGCACAGATTGCGATCGGCATTTCCCAAGCCAAAAATACAACTAAAGAGTTAAACTTCGTAGTCCAAGATTTTCAGGACATGGTATAACCAAACAAGCCCAGGGAACTCATCAACCCAGCCACCTAAAATTGGAGTAACATTGATAACTCCATCCAAACTTAGTCCCATAAAGCTTGATTTTATTTGTACAACCTTAGAGGTAAATTGTATGAAAAAGATTTTGGTAATTGATGATTCTTCTACCATGCGACGGATGGTCAAAAAATCCTTAGAAAAAATAGAAAATGTTAAGTTCGATGAAGCCAGCAGTGGCCTGGAAGCGATCGAGCGTTTAGTCTTTGGTCCGGTTGATTTAATGGTATTAGACTTAAATATGCCGGATATGCATGGTTTAGAAGTCCTTAAATTTGTGCGGAACCACGAAAGCTACCGAGAAATCCCGGTAATTGTTTTAACAACCCGCAACGACGACGCCAGTTGTGTCGCCGCTTTAGCGGCTGGAGCTTCAAGATATATCACTAAACCATTTGAACCGCAAGTGCTATCGGCACAAGCCAACGTTTTGTTGAATTATCAAGAGGGATAAGATGTCTGAGAATGAAGGACAATCTCCATTTTTTGATGAATTCTTAGACGATTACTTTGCTGAAAGTGACACCCACCTCACGAGTATTCGGAGTAATTTACTTTCCTTAGAATCGTTGCTGGATCACATCATTAATGAACAATTAACTTCAGAAATAAAACTAGAGATGAAGTCTTTAGTGGATGAACTATTGCGGAGTTTTCATACTCTTAAAGGTTTGTCCGGGATGGTGGGCATCAAAGAGGCTGAAGCCTTGGCTCACCAACTAGAGAGTTGTCTTCGGGCTTTACGAGAGGAACAAGTTAGTCTTTCTCGGTCAGCGATGGAAGCGGTGATTGCTGGGGTGAAAGTGTTAGAAGAGACGATCGCCGCTCGTCGCACCAAAACCGAGCCCCCAAATATCAGCGCCATCATGGGACAAATTGCCGCCCAGTTGCCCAGGAACGGCTTTAGGGGCGATTCACCCCTGGTCGCCCAGGAGCGGGGGAGCGGGGAAGGGAGCGGGAGAGCCGGAGGAGATATTTCCCCTCTGCCGTCGGCAGGCCCCTGTGCTCCTCTGCCGACGGCAAGCCCCCCTGCATCCCCGCCGCCCGCCCCAGAGGAGTCCCCGGTTCAATTAAAACCAGAGGAGTTGCAACGGTTACAAACGGCGATTACAAAAGGCGCTCAAGCGTGGCATATTGAGTTTTTCCCTGATCGCGAGCGAGCCGAACGGGGGATTAATGTCAACTATATTCGCAGTCGGTTGCAAGAAATTGGCGACTTAATTCATGCCTCGCCTCGGCTGGCGCCAGGGGGGAAAACTCTGTTTGATTTTGTGGTCGCTACCACCAGCGCCGATGAAAACTTGTTTCCCCATCCAGAACAGGATGGGATCGGCTATCGTCGCTTTTACCCTCCTGAGCCGGAAGCGATCGCCCCCGCCGAGGCGACAGAATCGGTCACCACCGAGGCAGAAACCCAGGCTCCCCCACCGATGACTCAGGCACCAATGACTCAGCAAGCAAAACCCCTAGAACCGACCGGAAAACCTACCGAAGAAACGCCAGTCACATCTCCCGAAGTCGGGGAAGAAGAAGTTACCGAAGCAGTGCCGACGCCCCGACCGGAAGGGACGCCTTCTAAGCGATCGCCCGGAGTCTCCGTGATGCCATCCAATGTGGTGCGGGTGGACTTAGCCCGACTTGACGATCTGATGCGGATGCTGGGAGAACTGGTGATTAGTCGAGCTCGCCTGGAAGATCAATTAGTTCGCCTGGGCAATACCGTCCCTACGAAGCATTTACGCCCCATTCGCGAAACCAGCCAAACTTTAGAGCGACAATTGCGAGATTTGCGCCAGGGCGTGATGCGAGTGCGCTTAGTGCCGATTGGTCAAATCTTTTCGCGGATGCAGTTTGTGGTGCGAGATGTGGCCAGAGAGACTCACAAGAAAGTTTACCTGGAGATTAAGGGAGAGGAGACAGAAATTGATAAGTATGTCGTCGAACGATTGATGGATCCGCTGTTACATATTGTCCGCAATGCCATTAGTCATGGGCTGGAATCGGAATCAGACCGATTACAATCGGGAAAACCGGCTCAGGGGAATTTAGCCCTGCGAGCGGCCACTTCCGGGGAAATGGTAATCCTGGAAATTGAAGATGATGGACGCGGGGTGGATGTTAACCAGGTGACAGAAAGGGCTAGAAAGATGAGCGTACTCGATTCTGAGACCCAGGTTGACCTGATATCTTTATTGGATATTTTATGTTTATCGGGCTTTTCCACGAAAGAGCAGGCGGATCTGACCAGCGGTCGAGGGGTGGGCTTGGCAGTGGTCAAAAATACGGTGCAGGAACTAGGCGGGGTTTTGTCGTTGACCACCGCCCCAGGACGCGGAACCAAGTTTACTATTGAACTGCCTTTAACCTTGGCGATCGCCGATGCCTTGATTGTTTCCGTAGGGGGGCAAACTTTTGCCGTGCCGGAGTCTTCCGTGCGGGAAGTGATTGAAGTGGAATCCCACAAGATTACCACCCTGGACAATTGGGAGCATAATGCTGCTTGTAATGCCGGCTTAGGCGGAAATCAAGGACTCTCGGAAGTCCAGCATCGCTATACCGAACTGCTTTCTTTTCGCCAAGATGTTTTGCCTCTCCGACGGTTAGCTCACCTGTTTGGCTTAAGTCAAATAGATCAAGATCGTTTCCATGCGGTGATTATTGGCAAAGATTTAAATACTGTCGGCATTATTGTGGATCGGATTATTGGTCGCCGGGAAATCGTGGTTCAACCTCTGAGCGATCCCTTAATTCAAGTTCCCGGTTTAGCCGGAGCCACAGAATTAGGGGATGGTCGGGTGGTGTTAATTCTGGATGTGTCGGCCTTAATTAGATTAAGTAAAGATAGTGAAAAATGGAGCCAAACCTAAGTTTTCCTAGGGAAACCTAATATTTCCCCAGGGATATTCCCCAGGGATACTAGGAATACTAGGCATATTCGGGAGATTAAGGATACTAGGGATTCCATACTGAATATTTTCACTGTTTCAGGCAATCCTAGAATTAATTCAGCAAAAATATCCGGTGTGAGTACACATTTAGTAAATCTAGAGAGATTTAATAACTGATAAATTATGAATTTAGATCAGCAATCATCAGAGCCTTTTATTTTGTTTGAAATTGCTCAGACAAATTATGCGATTCAGGCCAAGTTAGTCCAGCAAATGGAAATGATTGAAACGATTACTCCGGTGCCCAATGCGCCAAATTTTGTAGAGGGGGTGGTATTTTCCCGGGGACAAGTGATTCCGGTGATCAATTTACGCACTCGGTTAGGCTTAAAAAAAGCTGAATATAATCTGCGGACTCGCCTGATTGTGATTCAAACTGGCACCCGCACTGTGGGGGCGATCGCGGATAGTGCCAGAGAATTTGTTTCTATTCCCACAAATGCGATTCAACCCCCACCAGACGCGATCGGCGCTTCGAGCAAATATATTTCCGGAATTATCCGTCTCGGAGAAAGAATCATTCTGTTACTGAATGTGGAGCAACTCTTAACGATCGCAGATGAAATCACCGACTTGCCGACGGTTCGCTCTTGACGCCGGAAACCTCCGGAAATCTCGCTCGGTGATTCATCTGTAATTGGATCTGTAATTGGATCTGTAATTGGATCTGTAATTGGATCTGTAATTGGATCTGTAATTGAAATCAAACTTAGGAGAATTATCTTATGGCTCGCAAACCTAAACCCCAATATAATAGAAATTCATCTTCCGCAGCCCCTCAACAAGCTGACAATAATTTTGCGTTAGCGGCAGAAATTGCCCGCGTCCGGGATCAAGGCAATCAAGTCACGGCGTCGGCTAATGAAATTTATCAGATTTCTGAGGACGTGCAACAAGGCGCAACGGCTCAGTTGAAATCCCTGGAAGAAACCCGTAGTCAAACTCGGTCGATCGCTGTCACCTTGGCAGAAACCGCTCAACAAGCGGAGTCTTTGTTTAATTCCAGTGAAGAATTAGTCTCCTCGATCAATGAAATGGCCGCATCCAGCGAGCAAGTCTCTGGGAATTCATTACAGTTGACGGCGGCGATCCGCCAAGTCTCTAGCTCGATTCAAGAAACCAATATTTCCATTAAAAATGTGGCGGAAAATACTGATAGCATGGCGACTTCTGCCAATGAAGTCAGTGGCTCAGTGAATGAAATTGCCGCATCGATTAAAAGTGTGAGTCGGGATACGGATAGTCTGTCTAGTTCCATTAATGAAACTGCGGCGACCATTGAGGAAATGACCCGCTCGATTCAAAGTGTGTCCCAAAATGCCGATGATGTCACCGCAGCCGCAGAAGAAACTACCGCCTCCATGAATGAAATGGGGACTTCCATTGAACAAGTCTCGGCGACGATCGAAAATCTGGCCACCAGTGTCCAAGATGTCTCCACGTCAATGGAAGAAATGGGGCGATCGGTTCAGGGGGTAGCCCAAAATGCGGAACGCATTACCGATGTAGCCAATACCGCAGCAGTGAGTTCCCAAGAATTAGAGCGATCGATCCGCAGTGTAAATAATCTGACGAAACAAGCCTCGGAATTGACCACCAGAGTCACCCGCGATGCCCAAAATGGTGGGGAAACCATCCAAAAAGCGATTCAAGGTATGGGCCGGGTGCGGGATGCGATGGTGCAATCTGCTGATGTGATTAATGATATGGGCAAGCGCACCAGTGAAATTAGTTCGATTGTGGATACGATTAATTTGATTTCTGAACGGACGAATTTACTCTCCCTGAATGCCTCCATTGAAGCAGCCCGGGCTGGGGAGGCGGGACGAGGGTTCGCGGTGGTGGCGGAAGAAATCCGTAATTTAGCAGATCGCGCGGCTCAGGCAACTACGGAGATTGCTTCTATTATTAAAACGTTACAGGGGGTGGTTCAAGAAGCGATTAATGCGTCCACGGATGCGGTACGAGTGGCAGAACAGAGTTCGACTCAAGCGGAAGAAGGAGCTAAAGGGTTAAAAACCATTCTGAATGGGATTCAAGAAACCACCCAGGTGGTCGGACAAATTATGCGAGCCACAGAAGAACAACTGATCGCCGGTCAAAATGTGGTAAAGGCGATCGACACTACGGTGATTCAAGCTAAAGAAGTGGCTCAAGCCACCAAAGAACAAGCTAAATCCACCCAAACGATTGTGGACGCCACCTTGCAAATGCGGAAAATCACTCAGCAAGTGACCCAGGCGATGAACGAGCAAGCTCGTGCGGCTCGAGATGTTTTAAAAGCGGCACAAAATACCAATTCCTTGACCACCCAAGTCCGTAAAGCAGCGGCGGAACAGGTGAAAGGTTCGCAGCAAATTATGCAAGCAGTGGAATCCATGCGCCGAAGTGCTTCGACTACAGCCCGGGCTTTGTCAGAACAAGCCACCGCCAGCGAACAAATTTCTCAGGAGGTAGACCGACTGACTCGGATGATTGGCAATGTGAACAAGTCCATGAGTAGTCAATCCGTTGCCGCAGGTCAAATTACCCAAGCGGTGGAAAGTATGCGGCAGCAGTCGGAGCAACTGTCCAAAGCGATGACCGAACAATCTCGCACGATTAAGGACATGACCATTGCCGCCCAAAACGTGAATAAACAGATTAGTCAGATTACCAAGTCTAATCGGGATCATTCCCAGCTTGCAGCAGCCCAACTGGAAGCGATTCAGGAAATCACCACCATTGCCGAACGGAATGCTCAAGGGGTGAAAACGACCCAAAAAGCCGCCTCTTCTTTGCTAGAACGATCGAATCAATTGGCGATGATTATGGATCGCTTAAGTGATTGATTGGTGATATTTGACAGGAATCAAAGACAGGAATCAAAGGTGAGACTAGGCTTGATGAGCTTACCCTGGCAATTTACCTAAGTTTGACGACTCACACGACGACTCACACGACGACTCACACGAGGACTCACAATCGGATATCACAATCGGATAAAATAAAGTCAATTGGTCAGGTTCAGTCCGGTGAAATAGCGAGCGATAATTTTGATTTTCCTCACATCCCCTGAGAACCGCCAGTCGGTTGAACGCAAGAGCAACCGATATTTAATCGGCAAGATCCGTGGGCAGGGATGACCGGATAATTTATTGTCACACATTCACCGGATTTGATCTTTTTGGATGGCAAAGTCGAAAAATCGTGGAAAAATCTCAGATTAGGTTCTTCTGGGAAACCACCGATCGCTGATTACCGATTTAGGCTTTTGAGGAGGAAGTTTAAGGCTTCTGAACCTTTCGGCAAAGGGGCGATTCCCCCCCCGCATTCGCGGGGGCAAGCTTCGGGATCCGCTGCGCGGCATCGCTCCTTTGTAATTAATGATTGGGGTAGACATTACCCCACACCCCTTAGCAATGGATTTAATCCAATGATTCAACAATCACAAAATTTAACCATATTGGTATTTTTATATAAAAGACATCACCCAATCAAAATAGACAATGTTAGACAAGGTTTTCTAATGTTAGACAAGGTTTTCTAATGTTAGAAAATTAATGGTCAAAAAATATTAGATTTTTTCAGGTTGTTTGTGAAAAATTTTGAACATATGGGGGTAAAAATACCCAATGGGATAAAACATAGAAATTTTGACCTAGGTCAAAATTTCTATGTTTCACAAATAAACAAGAAATAAAAATCTGAAAAAATCTGAAAAGAAATCTGAAAAGAAATCTGAAAAAATGAAGTGTAATTAATTTAATTCTGATTTTTTAGGCCTTATGTATTCGTTTAACTCTCAAATCTATATTCTAAAAACAGACAGAAATCTGACGGTGACTTCTTGGGATCCGCTGTTAGAACAGATTACCGGGCTGTCATCTACCACTGTGTGCGGCAAACCCTTGAATGTGATCGCGCCCAATATGGATTTAGGGGACTGGTTAGCCCGATTTCAACGGGTGTTAGATGAAGGGGAAATTCAAACCAACACCCCTCACTTCGATCAGCCCTTAATTCCTTGTGTCCCCACCAAGTCATCCGCCTATTTTCAACAAATGCAGCAGCGGGTGACGATTTCCCCCTGGCGAGAAGGCGATCGGATTCGCGGCACAACTATCAGTATCGAGGATGTCACCCCGCTGATGGATCTAGAACGAGAAATGGCCGAAAAATTGGCCAATCCCGATGAAACCATTCGCCTGCAAGCCGCGCAAGCTTTGGCCAATCAAAGCACTGATTTACCGGATAATCCTTTAGTATCCGCGATGGGCGATGAAAGTTGGCGGGTACGTCAGACCGCCGTGAATACCTTGGTGGTGCAAGCGCAAGAAACCACCATTAATCGCATCTTGAGCATCTTGCGCGAAGAACATACGAATCTAAGTGCGCTCAATAGTGCCTTGCAGGTCTTAGCCCTGAGTAATATTGATACTTTGCCGACGCTGATCGATTGGCTGACCCAAAGCGAAGATCCGGATCTGCGGATTTATACCGCTTTGTTGTTGGGAGAACAAAAAGACCCCCGCGCCATTCCCCCCCTGATTGCAGTTTTAAAAGATGAGGATATCAATGTCCGCTACCACGCGATCGAGGCTTTGGGGAACTTAAGGGCGGTGGAAGCGGTGGAAACCTTGGCGGAAATTGCCGAATCTCGGGATTTCTTTTTAGCGTTTCCGGCTTTGGAAGCTTTGATGCGGATTGGCGATCCCCTAGGGGCCGATCGCCTCGTCCCCCTGCTGGAAGATGAAATGCTGTGCGAACCCGCTGCTGGGGCTTTGGGAAAACTGGGGGATAAACAAGTCGTCGAGCCTTTAGCCCAGTTGTTGAATAGTCCAGATGGCCCAACGATCGCCATTTCTCGAGCCATTGCCACCCTCTATGAACGATATGAAAAAGTTTATGGGGAAGGACAGCATATTGCCGATTTAGCTAATCGTGGCATCAAGCAGCAAGGGGAATCTAATCTCATTGCTGCTTTATCGGAAGCGAAGGGGGAAGAACTCGTCGCTGTCACCCTACTGTTAACTTGGCGTTCCGGTCTGGCAGTGGAACAAGCTTTAACGCAACTCTTGGGCGAACCCATCGTCCGCTCAATGGTGATGGAAACCTTGGTTAACTATGGCCGACAAGGAAAAGACATTCGCTCGCGGGTCTGCAATCTGTTAATTGAACAACTGACCGCCGAGCAGTTAGAAACTCGTCGCTGCGCGGTGGTGATTTTGGGACAAATTGGCGATCCCTTGGCCGTGCCAGCCCTGACGGTTGTGTTGGGGGATATTGACAGTCAGCGGATCAATCCCCCCCTTGATTCCCCCCAAAGTGCTATTGATTCAACTTTTGCCTCTGAGTCCTCATTAGAATTATCCCTGGCTGAACAAGAGCAAAGACGGCTGTGGATTATTTTGGAGCGTTTGGCTCATTTGCCCACAGATCCAGAATTAATTATTGTTGCGGCTGAGGCTTTGGCCAAAATAGGCGATCGCCGGTCGTTTGAAGCCCTGATGTCCTTGTTGGGTAATGGGGACGCAGGCGTCCGTCAAGCAGCGATCGCCGCTTTAAATTCTCTCGGTCATCCCGATATGTCCGGGCAAATTTTCCAGCGCTTACAGGATGAAAACCCCAAAGTCCGGGAATCAGCGGTGAAAATTGCTGGTTACTTTGCTTGGCCAAATTGTGTCGATTTGCTTTTGCAGTTATGTCACGACCCTAATAATCGCGTCCGTCGGGCGGCGATCGAACATCTGCCTTATTTAGAAAGCGATCGGGTGATTGCGGCATTAGTCGAAGCCATCCACAATGAACAGCCCAATGTTCGAGCCTCCGCTGCCCGCGCTTTCGGTCAAATAGACCCAGAGACAGCCCTCCCCCATCTGCTCCAGGCTTTAAACGATATCGAACCCTGGGTACGATATTATAGTGCGCGGTCTTTGGGATGGCACGCGGATATTCAAGCCTTAGATCCTTTGTCTCGCTTAAGCCAGAATGATCCCGCTACTCATGTTCGGGCGGCGGCGATCGAAGCCCTGGGACAAATTGGTAAGTCTCTCGCTCAGAAAACCGAGTCTTTAGAGCTTCAGAATCAGATTAAAGCGACTTTGGTTCAAACCTTAGCTCCCCTCGCCACTTCAGGAAATAGTGAGGAAGATGTGGCGCGGACGGCGATCGCTGCCTTGGGAAGCATTGGTCATGCTGATGCTTTAACACCGTTGTTAGATCTCCTCAAATCTCCCTTGCCTACCAGACGGATTGATGCCTTAGAAATGCTGGGAACCTGTGGCAACGAGAGTGTGGTTGAGCCGATCGAAGAATTACTCAATGAGGAAAGTGAAACCAGAGTGGTGAATGTGGCCATTCAAACCCTGGGTGAATTGAGATCGGCATCAGCCACAACCACTTTAATTGAGCTTTTATGTCATTCACAATATCGGGAAGCGGCAATTTCCGCCCTCACCGCCAATGCTCTACCCCGGCATCAAAGCATATCAGGTTCTGCTCCTACCACTGAAGAACAAATCGAATGGCTGGCTAAAGGGTTGACTCACCCAGATCCAATGGTGCGATCGGGATTGGTGGAAGTGCTGACCCGATTTAAACATCCTCTCGCTTCCAGACTATTAGTGCAAGCCTTGGATGATACCGATGCCTCCGTTCGCTTATCCTGTATCCGAGCCCTGGCACACCTAGGTCATCGTGGTATCGAGGAAAAACTGCAAATGATGACTCGTAACGATCCCAATGCCAGAGTCCGTCGGGCAGCCCAAAAATTGCTCCAGGATTAACCTGCGATCAGCCTGCGATCGGCTCAGGGGCTTTCGGAGCAGAGGAGATCAGGGGCAGAGGAGACCGCCGTCGGCAGGGAAGATGAGGGGCTTTCGCTCCCGAAGCTCCCGAAGCACCCGAAGCTCCCGAAGCTCCCGAAGCTCCCGAAGCTCCCGAAGCTCCGAAAGCCGATGGCGGGCGCCGAAAGCCCTCCGACTCCTTGGCTAACTTGCTGGTTAAGCCAACAACAACCACTTATGATGACTGATTAGTTTGATATGGAATTTAATTCAGACTCTTTACACTTGTCCGGGACAACTTTTCAACTACTACGAGATTTAATTGAAACACATACAGGAGTTCATTACGATCAAAGCCAATGCCAAATACTACAAGATAAATTAGCTCCTCGGATTTTCACCTTGGGATTAGACTCGTTTTTGGACTACTATTATTTGCTAAAATATGATGCTGGAGCGAAAGAGGAGTGGATACAGTTGATGAATATTATTTCCGTGCCAGAAACATTTTTTTGGCGGGAGTTTGATCAAATTAAATCAATGGTTGATGTCTTAGTCCCCCAATATTTTGCCCAGGGAAATCAAGAACCTTTAAGAATTTGGAGTGCGGCCTGTGCCACGGGAGAAGAACCGTTAACCATTGCGATGGCTTTGAATGAAAAAGGTTGGTTTCATCAAGGTTTACCGATCGAGATTTATGCTAGTGATGGCAGTGCTAGATCGATTGAAATGGCCAAACGAGGTTTATACCGAGAACGTTCTTTTCGCAGTTTCCCTTTATATTTGCAAAAAAAATATTTTCAGCAGCAGGATCAAAACGCCTGGAAAATTCTTCCAGAAATTCATCAACGAGTCCAATGGTCTAATAGGAATTTGATGAGTGAACATGATGTCCGTCCTATGGCCACAGCGCCGTTTATTTTTTGCCGCAATGTGTTTATTTATTTTTCGCAGGAAGCCATCAAAAAAACCTTGCAGATATTTGCTCAAATGATGCCAGTGCCTGGTTATTTATTTGTGAGTGCTTCCGAATCTTTATTAAGGTTAACGAATGACTTTGATTTGGAGCAGATTAATGGAGCATTTGTGTATCAAAAAAAAGTATAATCATAGATTTTTAATGGTGAGTCAAAATATATTCTTCTATAGGTAATTTTTATGGATCGGGTGGTCAAAGTTTTAGTGGTGGATGATTCAGCTTATGTACGGAAAGTCGTGAAGCAAATGCTCTTACGCAGTCCGTTCATTGAAGTGGTGGGAGCTGCAACCGATGGAGAAGAAGCGTTAAACAAAGTCGAAGAACTCCAACCGGATGTGATTACATTAGACTTAATTATGCCCAATATGGATGGGGTGCAGTTTCTCAAAGCGCAAATGTCCAAGTTTCCTATTCCGGTGGTGATTGTTAGCATTGCTGATGAGGCGGGGGAAATGGCTTTAGCGGCTCTGAATGAGGGGGCTGTTGATTTTGTGCAAAAACCTACTGCACTGGCTAATGAAAAGATATTTGATCTGACTGAGGAGTTGATCGAGAAAGTCAAAGCGGCGGCGAAAGTCCATCCCAAGGGGATGCCAGCGAAAAAGTTCCTCCCAGAAGTTCAGCAGCCCATTGTCAAAACAATGACATCTAAATCCCTCGATTTAATTGCAATTGGGATTTCTACTGGCGGTCCACAAGCCCTCACCTATTTGATTCCCCAGTTGCCTAGGAATTTGCCCGTCCCAGTGGCGATTGTGTTGCATATGCCCGTGGGTTATACAAAACTTTATGCCGAACGACTGAATAACATTTCTGCGCTGACCGTGGTTGAGGCGGTGGAAGGAGAAGATTTGAAACCTGGAATGGTGATGATCGCACCCGCAGGCCGACATTTAACGTTTATTCGCAGGCCGGTGACAAATACGGTGATGACTCATTTGGATACTCGTCCTTTTGATACTTTGCATCGTCCTAGTGTGGATGTGATGTTTGAATCGGCGGCTGAAGTCTATCGCGACCGTGTTTTGGGCATTGTGATGACCGGAATGGGTAATGATGGCAAACAAGGTGCTGCCTGGATTAAATCCCAAGGGGGCATGATTTTTACTGAAGCAGAATCTAGTTGTGTGGTCTATGGTATGCCTCGGTCGGTGGTGGAAGCTGGGTTAAGCGATCGCGTGGTGACACTGGAAAATATGGCCAACGCGATTCTGGCTTTATTTTAATTAAGGGCGAAGCATTCGCGCATAGACATCAGGGTTGAAGTGACAAGATATCTGCGCGAATGCTTCGCCCCTAAAATATTGCCGATCGCCAGGTGAATGCAAATAACCAACCGCCCATAAAAAATAGCAAATAGCAAATAACCAAAGAATCCCTACCCAAACAACAACTAACAACAGGGAATAGGGAACAGGGAACAGGGAATAGGGAACAGGGAATAGGGAACAGGGAATAGGGAACAGGGAACAGGGAATAGGGAACAGGGAATAGGGAACAGGGAATAGGGAACAGGGAACAGGGAACAGGGAATAGGGAACAGGGAATAGGGAACAGGGAATAGGGAACAGGGAACAGGGAACAGGGAACAGGGAATAGTGAATAATAAATAGTAAATAACGAATATTAAATAATAAATAGTTAATAATTAATAGTCAATAGTAGATAGTGAATAGTGATACTTCTTTTGTACGGGCTTCCTTGCGAAGCATAATCCGTCAGGCTATATGGCCAGAAAGCCCCTACGAATTTTCACTTTTAACTTTTCACTTGTACGGGCGTCCTTGCGAAGCATAATCCGTCAGGCTATATGGCCAGAAAGCCCCTACGACTTTTCAATGCATCACTTTTCACTTTTAACTTTTCACTTTCCCCGTTCCCCGATAACTGTTCCCCGTTCCCCAACCAACAAAGAATCCCTACCCAACAACCAACAACCAACAACAAAATTAAATCTAGACCAGAATACGGATAATGGCGGATTATCCTCGAATAAAGGAATTGACTGGCAATGCTTACTCAGTTCACAAGGGCTAATGTGCCATTTCTAGGAGAATCATGTTGGCTAATTTAACGCTGAAATCCCGCATTTTTTTGTCTTATTTAGTTTATCTGGTGTTTTTAAGTATTCCTGGAGCGATCGCCCCTGCTTACTTTTACCTGAATGCTCAAAAATTTGCCCACCAAACCCCAGAAATTAGCCAAAACTTACTGGCAAATCAACTGTCTGAGGCTAAAATTAAACTCCAAGAATCTATCTTGGGCTATGTTAGTACAAAAGACCAGGTTTTTCTTGAGTCTTATGATGTCAATTTGCGGCAATTGAACAATGCGATCGCTGTTTGGGAGCAACGGAAAACAGATATGCCGCTCGAATCGGCAAATTCGGGACAAAAAATTTTGCTCCTGGCTAAAGAATTAAATGATTTAAATCAATATATTTTAGCTTCGATCGCATCCGGAAAAACTGACCAGGCGATTCGGGCTATTGGTGCGGATGAAAGTCGGCAAATTTGGTTAGCATTAACCGCAGAAATTGAGCGGGTGAGAATGGCCGAAATTCACGCAGAGTCGCTAAAAATCCAAGCAGTTAATACTTCAATGCGGCAGTTAGTGTTCCTGGGGGCTTTGGCGACTTTGATTTTTTCCCTGTTGGCGATCGCCCTGGGTTTGGTGATGGCCGATCGCATTTTGGGCAAGGCGAAGCAGTTGCTTGAACCCATAGTAAAATCTTCAGGGGCGATCGTCCAAGAAATGAACGATCACCAACAGAGTGGCCAAAATCAAGCCCAGATATTGAGTCTCACCACGCCTCAACTGCAAGAATTACGTGAATTTTGCCAGTTATCCAGGGAAAATTCCACATCCATCGATCGAGATTTTGCCGAACTTTCCATACATTTGAGCGAAGTTCGTTCTCAGCTTCAGCAGATTAAATCTCTCCGGGAAATTAGCGATCGCCTAGTGGATTACAGCAAAAAACTTTCCCTTAATATTAGCCTGAAAATTGGCCATAAATATACAGAAAATTATCGAATGTTTTTGTTTTTAAATACCGAACTTAAAAATATAACCAATTACGCGCAAAAACTGGATCGCACACTGAATCAAATTGTCGGTGAATCGGCGAATCTGGCCTCGAATATCTCTTTTTATGCCCCCAGTTGGGGGGGAAACAATCAATACCCAATCAGCCCGGATTTAATCAGCCATGATGGATTCACCAGTCCTAGTGAATTGAGCGATCGCCTGTTGATTCTGTGTGAACAAATTAAAATTCAGATTTCACAATTGGCGTTGTCTAGCCAACAGCAAGCGGCTAATAGCGAGCAACTGTTGGATTCTAAAGAGCAATTAGAGGAAATCGGTATGACTATGGCTTGTGGCATCGCTGAAACAACGATTCAAATCCAAAAACTGCACCAATTAGCTTGGCACTTAAAGTCTTTTTTGGGCGATCGGGCAGTTTAATCTATTCCCCAGATATTCCCCAGACCCCAGATATTCCCCAGACTCTCCCTCCGAGAAAGGCGAGATTTGTCCGTTATATTTTTATGGTCTAATTTTAAATTTTAGGCTCTAAAGCCAGGGCGATAGTCACCCAATTAGCCGGCCATTTACCAAAATTAGTCTGCTCAGTGGCTTTGCTTTTATCTCAGGTAACATAATTTAAGTTTTTTGATAATTATTTTATAAAACTTAACGATTCATAACTAAATATGCTAAGATTATAGACTATCATAAACACTGAAGATTAATACATATCTGCGGTGTGGTAGTTGCGGGCTTGGATTTTTTTTGGGCAAAAAATTTCACCAAATAAATCCGCAGGCTCCGCTGGCTATAAATCAATGTAATCTAGAGTAATGTCTTATAAAATGTCTCTAAGAAATCAATCAATTATCTTTGCCATCGCCCTGGGAACTATCCCGGTAATCGCCACCGGAATGATCGCTTATTGGATCACCAACCCAACGATTAAAACTGGAGTTATTCGCTATCAAAAAACTCTGGCAATTGGCATCAGCAATCGCATCCATCAACTGACCAGCGAACGGGTCAACGATCTGAAAGTTATCTCTGGTTTGGGTATTTTCAACGATCAAAAAGTCGTTTCCGGGAGAACATATAATCCACTGAATGCGCTGATGGAAAACTTTCGCCAATCTTATGGGATGTATCAA
This sequence comes from Planktothricoides raciborskii GIHE-MW2, assembly GCF_040564635.1. Classification (NCBI taxonomy): domain Bacteria; kingdom Bacillati; phylum Cyanobacteriota; class Cyanophyceae; order Oscillatoriales; family Oscillatoriaceae; genus Planktothricoides; species Planktothricoides raciborskii. Next base: position 108,153 of record NZ_CP159837.1, on the reverse strand, counting down.
AGCATCTTGGTCTCTGACCTCACCGGCAAAGTCATGTTACAAACCCAGGGATCTGCTGTCTCTAACATTAGCAACGAAGACTATTTTCAGCAAGTCCAACGCACCAATCAAATCACCGTTGTCAAACGCAGAGAACAAGGAGGTGAGTATGTCATTCTTATGGCCGCACCTTTACGGAATATCAACAGTTCACAGCCGATGGGCGTGGTGCGTACACTTATGCCGGTAAAAGAGTTGACAAAAGTCTTGAGCTTCGCTGCGGAACGATTAGCGGAAGCCTCGGAAAAATTTCAGAGTGAAAATTATCATCTCATTGATGGGGAAGGGAGTATATTTCTCTCTAGTAACCAGAGTCTAGTGGGGCAAAAAATTGAGAATCAGATTCCCGAATTTCGCCAGTTATCCCAAAATAAGCAAAGCATCAGTCAAGAATTGTTTAATCCTGCCACCAAGGAAAATATACTGATCACTTATATCCCTATACCCGCGATCGCCGAAGTAGCTAACCTTAACTGGAGTGTGGTTGTCACTCACGATACGAAAGAAGTTTTTGCTACAGAAAAACAGTTGTTTTGGGTATTGACTGTGGTGGTGATAATCACCTCTGTAGTGGTGAGCATTATTGCGGCTTTATTTGCCAATCGCACTACCCGCACGATTACGGAAATTGCCAATGTCATCGCCGAATCATCGGTAGAAATTGCCAGCACAATGGAACAGCAAGAACGCAGTACCAGCCAACAAGCGATGGCGGTGAATCAAACAACTAGCACTATGAATGAGTTGAATAATTCCGCTCGACAGTCCGCAGAGCAAGCGGAAGGATCCGCTCACGGAGCTCGTCAGGCGTTAAATTTGTCCAAGCAAGGCAGTAATGCGGTAGAAGATACCCTCGAAGGGATGAATACTCTCCGGGAAAAGGTTGGGGCGATCGCGCAACAAATTATGCGACTCAGCCAACAAACCAATCAAATTGGCAATATTTCCACCATTGTGGCTGACCTAGCCAACCAAACCAATATGTTAGCCCTGAATGCTTCCGTGGAAGCAGTTCGGGCTGGCGAACATGGTAAGGGATTTGGGGTGGTGGCCAGTGAAATTCGTAAACTCGCCGACCAAAGCAAAAATTCCGCTGAAAAAATTAATACATTAGTAGCAGATATCCAAAATTCTATTGACCTCACGGTAATGGTGACTGATGAAGGGACAAAAACTGTAGAAGACGGAGTAAAAATTGCCCAAGAGACAGAGAAAGCTTTTTCTGGGGTCAGCAATGCGATTAATGATATGGTCCTAAGTTGCCAGCAAATTTCCTTGAACGCAGAACAGCAGGTGACGGCCATTCAACAAGTGGTCGATGCGATGAATAGCTTGAACTCATCGGCACAGGAAAATGTTCAGGGAATTAGTCAAGTGAAAACCCGCACCCAAGAACTCAGCCAAGCGGCTCAAACCCTGCAAGGTATTGTCTAATATTGTATAATATTGTCTAATAAGTTTACGGGCAGAAATAAATGCACCACAGACCCCATTAGAGGAAAGAGGATGCATAGGAAAGAGGATGCATAGGAAAGAGGAAAGAGGATGCATAGGAAAGAGGATGCATAGGAAAGAGGAAAATTCTCTATTCTCTATTCTCTATTCTCTATTCTCTCTCCTTCCTACAGGCGGGAATTCAAAGCCTATCGGCGGGGAACGAAAAGTGCAATTAATTATCTTCACCTACTTATTGCTGAAACCTGGTTTAAAGAGGGAACTTAATCAATAGTTATGAACGCTTTCTTCAAAAAAATCCAAAATCAATTGGTGTCTCTGCTCATTTGTAGTATTTTATTTCCGGTATTCGTTCTGGGAGGTTATAGCATTTCGGTTTACTCCAATGCTTTAACGGACTTATATTTACAGCAGACGAATAACCAAGGAGTGCAAAATACGGAAAAAATCGTTAACTTTATACAAATTTTTCAAAAAGACCTTTTATTTTTAAGTGAAGTACCCCCGGTTCAAGGAATTATCCGCGCTAGAGAAGCGGGCGGCATCGATCGCCAACAAAACTCTTCTTATGAGATTTGGGTAAAACGACTGAATGGGATTTTTGAAGCGACGATGAAAAATAATTCTGCTTATATGGAGCTTCGCTATTTAAATGAAAAAGGAGACGAAATGGTCAGAGTGGATTCAGATGGGACAAAGATCACCGCGACTCCGCCCAATCAGCTAGAAAATAAGTCGGATGGAGTATTTTTTCAGGAAACGAGCAAATTAAATTCTCGCGAAATTTATACTTCATCCTTACAATTAAATAAGGAGCGGGGCGCGATCGCTACTCCTTATCAGCCAGTGATTTATTATGGGATGCCAATTTTTGATGTCATGGGTCAAAGAAAAGGAATGCTGATGAGTAAGGTGTCCGCTGAACCTGTATTTGATATGATTAAAAATTTCCACCTTAATCAAACATCTGAAGTGATATTAGTAAATCAAGATGGATATTATTTATATCATAAAGATCCGGAAAAGCAATGGGGCTTTGATTTAAATCATAATGAAACAATCTTTAAAGATTATCAATCAGATTTAGCCAGTAAATTAATCTCCATCAACCAGGATGTTGATGGTTTGACGCTTAACAATACTTTTTTTAACTCTTATGGTATTCCTTTAAATAAAGACGAAAACTCTTATTTAAAATTAATTTTCAAAACTGACCGAAAACAAATTACTAAACCAGTTGACGACTTGAAGAAGTTTAATGTTTCTATTGTCTTGATTACTTTGGCGATTGTTTTACCATTTTCGGTTATACAAATTCGTAAATTAATTAATCGCTTAAAAATTTTAATTAATAATATTTCAAATTTTTCTTTGGAAGTTTTGACAACGTTAAATCAACAAGAGATCCTTTTATACCATCAGTCTTCAACGGTTAATGATACTAGCAATACTCTGGAGGATTTGGGAAAATTTGCCCAACAAACCGCCCAAGAAGCGGAAAACGTGGCGAAAAATGCCCAGCAGTCATTAACTTTAGCAGATCGGGGAGATAGCTTGGTAAAAGAAACTCTGAAGGGGCTGCTTTCGGTGCAAGAAAAAGTGGCAGTTATTTCTCAGCAAGCGCAACGATTAGGAAGTCAAACCTCTCAGATTGGTAATATTACCAATTTAGCTCGCGTGGTGAGCGATTTGGCCAAGCAAACGAATATGTTAGCTTTGAATGCTTCGGTGGAAGCAGTCCGCGCTGGTGAACATGGGCAGGGTTTTGGGGTGGTGGCCGCCGAAATTCGCAAACTTTCCGATGAAAGTCGGAAGGCAGCAGAAAATATTAATGCGATCGTGCCAGAACTTCAAGGGGCGATCGCGGCTACGGTTCAAGCCACCCAAGCGGGGGCAAAAACCCTGGAAACTGGGATGACTATTGCGGAACAAGCGGCTCAAGCTTTTAGTGGCGTGCGGCAGGCAGCCAATGAGGTGTTTATTAGTAATCAACAAATGTCTTTTAATGCGAAAAAACAAGCAGTTTCTATGGAAGAACTGGTGCATATTATGGTCGATCTGAACCAAAAATCGGCGGAAAGTGTGAAAGCTATCAGTTATACTAAGCAGGGAGTAGAAACTTTGAATAAACAAGCGGAAAGTTTGAAGACGATCTTATAAACCGATATAAATAAATTCACTACAGACTTCATTATAGGAAAGAGGAAAGAGGAGGCATAGGAAAGAGTAAATAGGAAAGATATTCTCTCTCCTCTCTCCTCTCTCCTCTCTCCTCTAATTTGGAAGGCAGTTATTTATTTAATTCCAGGGCTGATGAGCGGGAACAAGCCAGACAAAATGTCGATATGTCCATATTAATCCGCCTCAATATCGAGAATTACAAGAAATCAACTGTTAATTAAACCAGTTGAAAATTTATTACCCACTAACCCGGATGAACGAGTGATTTTTGTTTCCACAGATTCTTTATTTTATCTACCTTTTGCTGCCTTGGTAGATGAAGAAGGACAATTTTTAATTGAAAAACATACAATTTTAATGTCTCCTGCCATTACTGTGTTAGAAACAACTCACAAACAACGGCAAAATTTATCTTCTTCTGCAAAAGATATTAGACTTCTTGCAAAATTCGTGCAAAGCCCCTCACCCCCGTTTGACCGCCAAATGCCTCCGGCACGCTTCGCGAACGGGCAGGGGGGAGGGGGTTGGGGGGATCGACATCTTTATTTTGCTATAGCAGTTATTAATAGGGTGGGTTAGGCGGTGAAAATTTGGCGGAAAACATTTCAATATTTAGCTTCCTCCGCCGTAACCCACCACATCCGGGACAATCAAATAAGCGATCGCTGTAGTTATTGGTAGTGGGTAGGGGGCTACGTCCAAGCGCCCACCGCGCAATGGGCAGGAGCGCAAGCGCCCCAATTAACCCCGAAATTGTAGCAATAATTTTTGAAATTGGTATTAGTTCTTTTGGCTTGGTAAGTGTCCTATACCACGAGACTACCGCCATACATTAATAAGATGCCATGCCCAATTCACAAAAGTTTCAGGGAAGGCAGGGCGCAAGTGCGAAGAGGTAGCAACCCGCCCTCCCTGGCAGATAGGTAAAAAAAATGTAAAATTTTAATAACTTTAATAACAATTTTTTAATAATCTTGCCGCTCGCCAAAAACGAGGTTAAATTGATACTAATACCTGAAGTATCTACCCCAGTACCATTAACCCGCGTCTAGGATTAACAACTTTATTCACTTTATTAGCAAGTTTAACCCTAACAATTCCCTCCCCACTCCTATTGGGGAAAAAATTTGAGATGGGTAATGGAGTATTCGCCCAAACAGTTACAGAACGAAAAGCCGAAGCAGACCGATTATTAGAGCAGGGAAGACAACAATATACAACTAGCCAATACCAAGCCGCAATTCAGTCTTTAGAAACTGCATTAAACATTTATCGTGAAATCGGCGATCGCAATATAGAAGGAACTGCTCTCAATAATTTGGGTAATGTTTACGATAGCTTAGGACAATATCAAAAAGCAATTGAGTTTTATCAACAGTCTTTAACTATTGCCCGTGAAATCGGCGATCGCAATGGCGAAGGAAATTCTCTCGGTAATTTGGGTAATGCTTACTATAGCTTAGAACAATATCAAAAAGCAATTGAGTTTTATCAACAGTCTTTAACTCTTGCCCGTGAAATCGGCGATCGCAATGGAGAAGGAAATTCTCTCGGTAATTTGGGTAATGCTTACTATAGCTTAGAACAATATCAAAAAGCAGCAGAAGAGTTTTATCAACAGTCTTTAACTCTTGCCCGTGAAATCGGCGATCGCAATGGAGAAGGAAAAGCTCTCATAGGTTTGGGTAATGCTTACAATAGCTTAGGACAATATCAAAAAGCAATTGAGTTTTATCAACAGTCTTTAACTATTGCCCGTGAAATCGGCGATCGCAATGGAGAAGGAAATTCTCTCGGTAATTTGGGTAATGCTTACGATAACTTAGGACAATATCAAAAAGCAATTGAGTTTTATCAACCGTCTTTAACTATTGCCCGTGAAATCGGCGATCGCAATATAGAAGGAAGTGCTCTCAATAATTTGGGTCTTGCTTTGTTTAAATTGAAGAATTTTCCTGAACATGAAAAATATCTGTTTTCTAGTCTCGAAGTTAAGGAATCTCTGCGACAAGGAATTCAAGACGACCTCGATAAAGTATCTCTTTCCGACACTCAACGCAATTCCTATAATCTGCTTCAACAAGTTTTAATTGCTCAAAATAAAACTGAGCCAGCTTTAGAAGTTTCTGAACGAGGTCGGGGGAGAGCGTTAGTCGAGTTATTAACTCAACGATTCAACCCCAATTCAGAACCCTTTTCTCCGGTTGTTTCTTTAGCCCAAATCCAAGCCATTGCTCGACAACAAAATGCAACAATTGCTCAATATTCTAGGATTGGCGATGAATTTTCACGTAAACAACAAAACCGAGAATCAGAATTATATATTTGGGTAATTAAGCCCACTGGAGAAGTTGAGTTTAGACAAGCCGATCTTAAACTTCTTTGGCAAGAACAAAACACCTCTCTAGGTCATCTCATTTTCGCAGCGCGTTGCTTTGGTAATGATGCCTGTAAAAGTGATTTTATTAACGCTTCAGCTAGTTCTAATGTAACTCGTTCTAATTTGACAAGCAGTCCTCTATTTAATTCCCAAGCTGATGCTCTAAGAGAAGCACAGAATATCGATATTAATCCGCATCAATATCGAGAGTTAAAAGAACTCCATAAACTGTTAATTAAACCCATTGAAGATTTATTACCGACTAACCCAGATGAACGAGTGATTTTTGTTCCCACAGATGCTTTATTTTATCTACCTTTTGCTGCTTTGGTAGATGAAGAAGGAAAATTCTTAATTGAAAAACATACAATTGTAATGTCTCCTGCCATTACTGTGTTAGAAACGACTCACAAACAACGGCAAAATTTATCTTCTTCTGCCCAAGATATTGTGATTGTGGGTAATCCGCAAATGCCGAAACTTGCACCGAGTCCAGGGGAAGAACCTAAACCGTTAGCCCCCCTTCACTATGCTGAAAAAGAAGCGATTGAGATTGCTAAAATGTTCAATACTTCGGCTTTAATTGGAGCCAATGCAACAGAATCAACGGTAGTTGAACGCTTGAAAACTGCTCGAATTATTCATTTTGCTACTCACGGATTTGTTGATAATATTCAACCTTTAAATAGTGGCGTAGCGTTAACTCCTGGGGGTTCGGAGGATGGATTATTAACGGCGGATGAAATTTTTGACTTAAAATTAAATGCAGAATTAGTGGTTTTAAGTGCCTGTGACACTGGACTTGGACAGTTAACCGGGGATGGGATGATTGGGTTATCTCGTTCGTTTTTGAATGCAGGAGTTCCGAGTTTAGTGATGTCGTTATGGGCTGTAGATGATCGAACAACCTCTCAATTGATGGTACAATTTTATCAGAACTTACAGACGACACCGAACAAAGCCCAAGCGTTACGACAGGCGATGTTAACGATGAAAAATCAATATCCCAATCCTTCTTTTTGGGCGGCGTTTACTTTAATTGGTGAAGCAGAATAGCAGAGAATGAAGATCGGTAAAGGGGGTAGATAAATCCCCGGGGGTTAAAACCCCTTTAACCGACTGTAGGGGTCAACGGCCGTTGACCCCTACGGGGATTTTAATCCCCGCAATCGTCGGTTAATTGCGGGGGTACATAAATCCCCGGGGGTTAAAACCCCTTTAACCGACTGTAGGGGTCAACGGCCGTTGACCCCTACGGGGATTTTAATCCCCGCAATCGTCGGTTAATTGCGGGGGTAGATAAATCCCCAGGGGTTAAAACCCCCGGCTAATAGCGCAAGTCGGTTAAAACCGACTCTGGATTATTTTGAAATTGGTAATATTTTTTAGATTAATATAACTTATCTAGGAGCGCAAGCATTGCGCCCAAAGAAGCAAATCAACAGATTATGTAGGGGCGCTACGTCCAAGCGCCCCTCGCTGCGGAAAAGATGAGGAGATTTTTTGGGCGATCGCAGAACAATTAAGGATTTAAGCGTTTAGCTACTTCTGGATTATAAAGTCTCAGATAATTCCAGTAATTGCCAAAGACGTGCTCGACATACCCTTTAGTTTCTGGAAAAGGGATTTTTTCGTGAAATTCATCGGGATCGTTCCAGCCAAATCGCTTTAACCAGTCGGCAACACTACCGGGACCAGCATTGTAACTGGCGACTGCCAACATAGAGTTATTTTGATATTCTCGATGGGTATAGTCTAAGTACCAAGTCCCGAATTTAATGTTGTCTTCTGGTTTTTCTAGGTTATATTCTTTAACGTTGATTTTGCTGGCAATCCATTCCCCAGTTTCGGGCATCACTTGCATTAGTCCGGTCGCCCCAACCCAGGATTTAATTTTGGGCATAAATCGAGATTCTTGGCGGATTAAGGCTGTCACCAGTAGGGGGTTGAGTTGTCGCTGGTTTGACCAGTTGAGAATTATATCCTGATAGGGAAATGGATAAAGGGCTTCTCCATAGAGGGTGGTTTTTCTGAGTTCCTGATATTGGGCAATTTCTTCCGGTTTAGTTCGCTGCGATAAACTAGAAAGCATGAACATCCCATCTAAGTTGTCGCCGATGCCGATCCGGATTACGCCATCGGTAAATTGTTCGGGAACAGTGGGGTTGATGCGGTTCTTAAATTCTTTTTGCCACAAAGTCCAGGCGTCTTGATCCAGACCGAGTTGATAGAGTTCATGTAAGACTTTAGACCCCGCAGGTAAAATCGATCGCTGATGGGGTTTGACCACTTCGGGGTTGTGCGATCGCACATTGGTAAAATCTCCCACATCCCAACCCAAATTCACCGCCGATCTCCAGGCATAGTAAGAATCTGGATATTTGGCTAAGACATATTCAAAAGCGGTTTTCGCTTCTTGGGCTTTGCCCAGGCGCTGCGCCCATTTTCCCACCCAGAAGCTCGCTTTGGGCGCGAGTTCGCTGTTTGGGTTTTCTTTGCCCAAAGCCACACCCCATTTCCAAGCACCGGCATAGTCACCGGCTTTGGCCAGGTTTTGGGCTTTTTGCCAACGCAATTCTGCCGCTTGGTTGGAGTTGCTATATTGGGTTAACACCGATTCTCGCGCTTGTTCCGCCGATTGACTGCTGCCCAGTTGCTCTAGTCGGTTGGCTCGGTCTAACAAGGCTTCCGCTGCCCGTTGGGGAAATTTAGCAATGACTTGATCTAAATAAGGAATGGCTTCTTTGGGCTCCAGGAGTCTAGCCAGTCGCAATAGCCCTAGGGCGTTGTCTTCACTGTCGGGGAATTCGGCGTTTAATTTTTTATATTCGGCGATCGCCTCTTTTTCTTTATTTCCCAGCCACAGTCCCCGCGCTGCCCGGTAAGCATTTTGCGGGGTGCGCGTGGCTTGGCGATAGGCGGCGCCACCTTTGCCATATTCTTGTTTTTCCCAATAGGCAAATCCAATCACTTCCCACTCTTCGGGGGTGAGCCTGGAGGCATATTTGCTGGTTAATTGATCCAGATAATTGACAATATCCGGCAAGTGCAGACCATATTGAGCAATCAAAAGTCGTAAGCTTTTATCCAGTTCCGGGGATAAGGATGGCTGTTTTAATAACTGAACCGCCATTTCTACGGTGCGCGGGTGACTGGGAAACTCGGCGATCGCTTGTTGCCAATATTCGGGATTAGTCTGACCTAGTTTATACAAGGCTTCGGCCACAACCGGCGAATTAGGATAATCTTTGACTAGGGTTTGCCAAGTTTTCTGGGCTGACTGACTGTTGCCGATCATTTCATAAGCAATGGCTCGTTGCTTCAAAATATAGGGGGCTAAAATTTGGTAACTTTTTTCTAGTTCATCCAGATATTTGAGTGCCGCTTCTCCTTGACCCAGTTGGATCTGGTCAACGGCAAGTAAATACCTAGCCCGACTGCGATCGAGTGAGTGGCCATTAGCCGCGATGCTGGCGAGTTCTGGCGATCTGTCTTGGGGCGACCACAGGGCTAGTTTCAGCACCGCCGAGTCTGCATCATGGATTTTCAAACTCTCAACTTTATGCTGCCCAAATCCTGTCCATTTAACCGTAGGCATCGCTGCGCCCAGTAATAGAGCGCCAACTCCTAGTCCAATTAATACAGATATCTTATTTTTCTTGTTATTCACAATTGGGTGATTGTTCTTTTCTGTTGCCATATTAATAATATTTTAGAGTCTAGATTTTCTTTTGAGGTACACGACCGCTCTCTAAAACTTACAGTACCAAGCTACTGAACCCTAATCAGGAGAAGCATCGCCAGCGTCTCCTCTGGGTCAAAACCTAGGACAAGCCTAGGACAACCCTCGTAAAACCCTCGTAAGATCCTTATAAAACTCTAGTAAAAGTCTAGTCAAACTCTAGTCAAACTTAAATAAAACTCTAGTAAAACCATAATTGTTTCCTCTGATTCCCATAGGGGGGTTCCAGTATTATCCCTGGAGACTAGGGCATACACCATTTCGGGAGGATGGTTGCTTAAATCCGATATTCTCCAGGCTCTATTTCTGCTTCCATCGGTGCTAACCGATGCCACCAGCCCGTTGCTATTTAATTGCTCACAATTGCTCAATTGCTCAATATGAAAGAAAAAAAATTAGCTGTTTAAGGAGGTTATTTATGAAAAATAAACATTGGAATCGGCATCGGATAAATCTTCAAAAAATCCAGAGTACCACTGGTTCAGGCATAGTGATAGGGTTAATTTATTTTGGGGGCTTAATTATGAAAAAACATCCCCAGATTAATTCAGTGTATGCCAACCAGGGAAACGTTATATTATGGTTACAAAGTAATTCTGTCAATTTTTCCCAAGCAGCATTGGCGTCCGCACCGGAATCCCTGGAACCATCGTTATCAATATCAGAATCAATATCCGAATCAGAATCAGAATCTGATTTCAGCGAGGCTTCAGCGGATATCGAGGATTCAATTGATGCAAGTCCAGGGGATAGAATTATTAGATGGTTAAGTAATAATCAGAATAATTTATATTTGTTTATAGTTTATATGATTATATTATTTACTTGTGTGAATCTGGGAATATTGTTAATATTAGCTAGATTAAGCCGACTGAAAAACCATCAAAGAATAGCGATCGATCCACTGACTTTGGAAACGTTAACCGAATTAAAAAATTTGTTGGTGGAAACTCAAAATAGCTTATTCTGGCTACAAGACTATTTGGAAAATGAGACGAACAAAGCCAGTCAAAGTCGTGAGTCTTATGCCTCCGGCAGGCTCACGGAAACAGGTTGGAGTAGTTTTTCCCGCAGTATCCGAGATTCACAGGTTTTTGAACCGGATACAAGCCCCAGTTTATTGACTCAAAATCAAACAGAAGACTCGCTGATCAACTCCGAAAGTCAGTCGATTTCTAATTCTATGCGGGCTGGGGAGTTGTTGGAACAAGCCAATGCGCTGCTGGTAAAAGGTCTTTATGCCCAGGCGATCGCCAAAATTGAACAAAGTATTACCCTGAATCCTGGGTCGGGTCAAGCGTGGTTGAACCGAGGCTGTGCGCTATTTTATCTGAAAGAATATGAGATGGCGATCGCTTCTTATGACCAAGCTTTGCATCAAGGGGGAGACTGCCCCGATGCTTGGTATAACCGGGCTGGGGCGTTGGTGCAATTACAGCAATACACTGAGGCGATCGCCAGCTATGAACGGGCTACTCAAATAAATCCCAACTATTTAGCCGCGTGGCATGACCGAGGTTTGATATTAATGAGTTTGCAACGCTACTCCGAGGCGTTAACTTGTTTTAAGCTGGGGATTCAGTTAAAACCCAATTCCCCAGAATTTCGGGTTCACCTAGGTCAGGCGTTTAGCAAACTCGGTGAATATCCAGAGGCGATCGCCGCTTATGAACAAGCGATTCACCTCCAGCCCGACTATACCCCGGCTTGGGTGCAATTTGGCTGTGTCCTCGCGGCGATGCAACGGCACTCCGAGGCCGTCGCCGCCTACGATCGCGCCCTCAAACTAAGTCCCGATGATGCGATGGTTTGGAATTATCTCGGCATTGCCCTGGGCAACCTGGGAAACTACCCCGAAGCCTTAGCCGCATATAATCAAGCTTTGACATTAAAACCCAATTGGCCAATGGTGCAGTCAATAGTACAAAATAATCGGGCGGCTATGTTGATGAAACTACAGCGTTATTCCGAGGCGATCGCCGCTTGCGATCGGGCGATCGCCCTGGAACCGGATCAACCGGCTATTTGGTATAACAAAGCCTGTTGTTATGGTATTCAAGGAGATGTGGATCGGGCGATCGAAAACCTGCAACAGGCCATTTGCCGCCATCAAGCAACCTACTTAGACCTCGCCAAAGCTGACGCAGATTTTGACCCCATTCGCCAAGACCCGCGTTTTCAGCGGATAATACAACACAATGAGCAATCATCTTTCCTGCAATAGATTGGTTGTTCGTTATTCGTTATTCGTTATTCGTTATTCGTTATTCGTTATTCGTGTTAGGCAACTAGCAAATAACCAACAACCAATAACAAACAACCATATAAGTCCTGTGATTTCTCAATAGGTAAAATCAACATGACCCATAAGACTCATAAAAATTATCTGGTGAAAATGCTCTTGTATCCCGCCAGCCTTGGGTTGGTCACTGGGATCCTTTCGATTGCCACCGTCAGTGTCAATGCCAACCCAGAGTCGGTCACCCCACCCCCCCCACCAAAACCGCTTAACAGCAACAGTACAAGCACTTCGCCGCCGGCTACCCCGAAGGGTTCAATGACTGAACCCTTCATTAACTCTAATTCTACCTCCCCCGTCACTCCCAATGCGGCGCACTCAACCCAGGCAAACCCTGCCTCGGCTACTGCTGCGGCTGAGGCTTCACCGCAACCAGGACCAGAAGCCGTTCCCACTCAAACCCTTTCTCCAGAAACGGCTGCGGCAGAAACAGCACCAACCCCAACCACAGAACAACAGCAACTAGAAAGTTTAATTAGAACGGAAGTGAATCAGGCATTAGACCGCCGTAACAGCTTTTTTTATGCTTTGTTTGGGGCGATCCTGATTATGATTGGCGGCACTTGGCTTTTTCTGTGGCTATTACGTCAGAATTTAACCAAAATTGTGATTGGTGAACTCCAGCAAAAAATTAGTGGCCAGTTGAAGGCCGAAATTGGCGAGCAAATTAAAGCGGAAATTTCCGCAGAATTTGTGGAAAACTTGGCACAACAAAGGAATAGTTCTGCCTTGGCGATCGCCCAACCGCCCGCCAAAGCTATAGATAATAGCACGCAAATTAATGAACTCATTTCCATGGCCGTTGCTACCAACAATCTTTTGCAAGAAACTCGCAGCGCTTTAGAAGAATCCCGGAAATTACACGATCGGATTAATCAGCCAATTCAAGAAATTTTTGGCATTTATTTCAAGCAAGCTACTGAACTATTGCAGCAAGGTGAATATGAAGAAGCAATTGAGATGTATGACAAGACCTTGCAAACCAATCCCGATTTCTATGAAGCTTGGTTAGGAAGAGGCATTGCTTTCACTAGACTAAAACAATATGAAACCGCGATCGGTTGTTATAATAAAGCCCTCCAACTCAATTCGGAGCATCCCGAACCCTGGTATGAAAAAGCTCGTTGTTATGCCATCAAAAAAGACATTGATTTAGTCATTGATAACTTACAACGAGCCATTAATATTAACCCCAAAATTCGCAAAATCGTCCAGCAAGACCCTGACTTTGAAATCATTCTCGATCACGAAATGTTCACTCAAAGCAGTTAAAATAAGAATTGGCTATTAGTTATTGGTTATTGATGCTCGGTGGGCGAACCGCCAAATAACTAATAGCTATTAATTAATAATTAATAGCTATTAGTTATTAGCTAATAACTAATATAAATCAATCAGGAGGTTAATATTTATGCGACCAGTACCCATTCCCCCAGGACCCGGACAAGAATCAGTTTGGGATTACCCGCGTCCCGCTCGTTGGGAAGACTTTGATAAGCATATTCAAGTGATTTTTAATGATGTGGTTATTGCGGACAGCCACCGCGCCAAAAGAGTCTTGGAAACCAGTCATCCGCCGGTCTATTATATCCCCCGTGAAGATATTAAAATCGAGCATTTAGCGGAAACCGATCGCCAAAGTTGGTGTGAGTGGAAAGGCTTGTGTGTGTATTGCGATGTGCAGGTGGGCGATCGGCGATCGCCCTCTGCCGCATGGCGCTATGTTAAACCCACGGCTAATTTTTTACCCATTCAAGAATGCTATGCCTTTTATGCCAGTTTAATGGATGCTTGTTATGTGGATGGTGAGCGAGTTCAGCCCCAACCCGGTGATTTCTATGGTGGCTGGATTACCAGCAATATTGTTGGCCCATTTAAAGGCAGCAAAGGCACAATGGGTTGGTAAATTTGGTTATTTGTTGTTAGTTATTGGGCAGGGATTCTTTGGTTGTTGCCCCCCTTTGACCGCCATCGGGTTGTTAGTTATTGCCCCCCCTTTGAAGGGGGGGTTGGGAGGTGAGTCCATAATTTCTGATATCGGTTGCGCTGGCGATCGGTCAGATTTGGCTCCCTCAGTTTTTGGTTATATTTATTAAATAAATTTTCATATCTTTCGGCTAACTATTTCTGATTGGCTAGTAAAGCTTCCTGGATCTCTATTTGTTGTTTATACTCCTCTGATAAAAAAGCAAATTGATGTCAAATTGATGCTTTTTTCGGGTAAATTATAATCATTTTTTAATTCTTTGGTTGGAGCAGATTCATCAAATTTATCAAGATCAACTATTTTGTCAAATAAATTATGATGATAACGCCGCAATTTGATAAATAAGCTTCTTTCAGAGAGAGAAACCGATGCTATTGGTTGAGCGATCGCCGATGCTTTTTTGTCCTTTGAGAAATTGAACCCTGGTAATCATCTAAATTTTTTTTCATATTATCTATACTCCAAGGTGTATTTTTTAGATCCAAATTAATTTTTCAGTTTAAATAAAGTACAGCAAAAGCATTTCTTTGAGATTTCTAGGATTTTCAATTATTTTCCCAAAAATCAGGATAACTTGCAGTTATGAATTGCTCAACGGCTCTGCCATCTTGAGGCAACTTGGCACAAATTACTCTTGACAGGCTCTGTGGATGCGGAAATCTGATTTTTTCAATGAAATTTTTATCACTCTATAGCTATAGATATATATCCTACGGAGAATTTAGGCAAGTTATCTCAGAAAATCTTTATATTTGTGGCTATCTGATTGGTTGTTGATTATTAGTTATTGGTTACTTTTTATTTAATCAAGCATCACCAATAACCAATAACTAATAATCAATTACGAAAAAGGTTTAACTGTCCATAACCAAAACCAATTTACCCGTTATGGAACCTTGCTCTAACAAAGTATGTGCCTGTGCTGCTTCTGCTAAGGGGAAAGTCTTGGTTAACTGAATTTTTAACGATCCTTTGTCGATCATGCGGGCACAATCTCGTAACATGGTCGCCTGATCTTGCTGGTAGTGAACATTATTTTCCAACATGGGGGTCAGCATCAGTTCTATGCTCATCCGCAGATTGCGATTTCTGGCAACAGTCCAGTTGGTGCTCGGATCCGGGGACAAAATTGTTACGATATCGCCATAAATTTTGACAGCGGGAAAGGTTTTTTCAAATAGTTCACCACCTACGGTGTCAAAGGCGATATCTACTCCTTCGCCGTGGGTCCATTCTAAGACCGCTTCGACAAAATCTTTCTGTTTGTAGTTGATGGCTAGGTCTGCCCCCATGTTGCGGACAAAGGCGGCTTTTTCCTCGGAGGAAACGGTGGTGCAGACTTCAGCCCCTTTGAGTTTGGCGAGTTGGATGGCAACGTGACCGACGCCCCCTGCCCCGGCATGAATTAAGACTTTTTGACCGGCATCGATTCGGGCGCGATCGTAGAGGGATTCCCAGGCGGTGATTAGGACTAAGGGCGCAGCGGCAGCTTGGGCAAAGCTGACGGTGGTCGGTTTTTTGGCGACAAACCGTTCATCGACTACGGCATATTCGGCATAGTTACCTTTTGACCCACCGAGTCCACCTTGGCAGAAGTAGATTTCGTCCCCGACTTGGAACCGTTCCACCGCTTCCCCAACGGCTTCGACGACTCCGGCCCCGTCACAGCCTAGAATAGTTGGGGTTTGGTCGGGGTAAAAGGTGCCGCGTTTGCGGAGTTTGGTGTCAATGGGGTTGATTCCGGCGGCATAGAGGCGCACTAATAGGTCGGTGTCTTTTTCTATTGTGGGGCGGGGCACTTCTTGCAGTTGCAGCACTTCTGGCCCCCCCGCTTCGGTCATTACCACAGCTTTCATGGTTGGTTGTTTCTTTTTTGCCATAGTTGTTTCTGGGGCTGGCTGATTTATGAGTTTATGGTACATTCATCAGCGATCGCCTCTGCGAGATTTTTTTTAGATATTTATTTTGAGGTATTTGTGTAGGGTGTCGCCCTTCGGCAGGCTCAGGGTAAGAGGTGTCGCCCTTCGGCAGGCTCAGGGTAAGAGGTGTCGGGTTTACAGCGCTTTTCTATTGAATAAACCACAAACACCTGTAGGGGCGAAGCATTCCGGCAGACAAATTATGACTTAGAATATTAACTGTAGGGGCGAATGGCCATTCGCCCCTACGCTTGGGCGCAGGCCTGATCGTGGTTTAGTAATCTGAAAACCGCTGTACAATTACACCTACATTTAATGAAAGTTTTGATTTCTGGCTTTGAGAATTAAATGAGATAAGATTTTGGCAATATTCCAAGCATCATCAATGCCTCGGTGGTGGGTTCCTTCTAAGGGGATATTGAGCATTTCTAGGGCTTGACTCATGCCTACCTCTTTGGGCAAATCATAAATAATGGCGAATAAGTTTTTGACATTGATATGTCGCGGGTTAAAGGGATATTTAACCCCAAAGGCTTGACATTGTTTGGTGAATTGGGTGCGATCGTATTCGCCGTAACTAGCCCAAATCCGGTCAGGGGCATGATATTTTTTCTGGAGAATTTGGCAAGCTTCCGCAAAGGGGATTCCTTGGTTGACTTGGGCTGGAGTTATGGTGGTTAATTGGGTGCAAAATTCACTGACCGTTGAGCGAGTGGGTTGGACTAAGATGCTATCTTTTTCTAAAGGTTGACCGGAAGTAATTTCTAGGGTGGCAATGCCAATTTCTATGATTTCACTTTCTTGTCCTGGGGGAATTTTTCCTGACCAACAAGTTGCTTCAATGTCAATGACTAGGATGCGATCGGGTTTGAGAGACATAATTAAGGCAGATTCCCTGCGACTAAAATATAAAGATTCTTACATCATCTGGATAAATTTGCCCATTGGCATTAATGAATAATTCACCACAAAGACACAGAGGACACAAAGGAGTTTAGGAATAAACCGGGTTTTTGCGATAATTTTTGCTGGTTAGCCAAGGTTTATTAAAGAAACCCGGTTTCTGAATTTCTGGTTTCTGATTTACTTTAATCTAGCTCTAATTTCTGCCCAAATAATTTATCTTGTAATTCGGCTTTGATTCGACCCATAATTGAGGTTTCATCGAGGGATTCAATAATCCGACTCACCACCGCTTTTGGTCCATCAGGCCCCCAGGATGCCCCATTCGCGAGATAGGCTTTTGTGACTTGACCGATACCGTAGGAGGACACCCCAGCTACTCCGGCTTGGGTGATGGCCACGGAAAGATAGGGGGCTAAGGAGGCGCCACCTGTGGCGGGGGCAGCAATGCCCAATAAGCCTTTGAGGGAGGATAGTCCCAGGTTGGCTAGGAGTTCGCTGGCGGTGATGCCACCCATGCTGAGGGCGATTTTTTGCAGCAGGTTGATGGCGCCCTGTTGGGTCATGGGAATGCCGTAAAGTCGGGATAAGGTGAGGATGGTGGTGACATCGATCGCCGCCCCACTGAGAAGATCGATGATGGTGACGGGGTTGAGGGCTACGGCTAGGGCTTTGGCGATCGCGGCATTCCAGATAACTCGGTTGGCGGCGGTTTCCCGAATTTTCATTTTTCTTTCGACTAATTGCTCATTCACTTCTCCCGCATACAGCATGGTATTTAAGGCGACCAAAGATTTACCTTCTCGGTCTAATATTTCTAATATTTTTAACTTTAATTCCTCAATTTGTGGCTGTCCCCGTTCCATTTTTACCCCAAAAGTGCCATCGGGTCTTTTAACCGCCGTGGCGACTAAAGGTGCGGCGGCAGCCATGACAATTTCATCGGGAGATAAGATTTCGCGGACTCGGCGATCGCGAATAGTTTCATAAATCGCTAATCGGTCAGCTTCCGGGTATTGGTCGATTTTATTAAAGACTAATAACATCGGTTTTCCCGCATCTCTGAGTTGGGAAAGGGCGCGATATTCGACTTTGGTAATATCCCCCGCACAAGCAAATAAAATTAAATCTGCTTTCGCGGCTAAGTTCCGTGCTAAAGTTTCGCGAGTTTCTCCGTCTACTTCATCAATTCCCGGAGTATCAATCAATTCTATTTGAGAATTCCCCACGCCAGAAAGGGTTAATTGAGTAATATTGCCGCGATCGCCAGAAAATCGATCTAGTCGCCAATTCACTCCTTGAATAGTGCGTGTCACCCCATGAATTGGCCCTGTTTCAAAGATATTTTCCCCGACTAAAGCATTCAGTAAAGAAGATTTTCCCCGTCCCACCATGCCAAATACTGCAATCTGAACTACGGTGCGTTCTAATTTATCCAGCATGGTTTCTAAGCCGCTAATTTCTGACTCTAACCCCTCCCGTTCTTTGGGGGTTAAATCAAGATGAATGACTAATTCTCTTAGGGAGTCTTTCGCTTGTTTATAGTTCAGGTCGGCTTGAATATCCGCAAAAGTTAAAATGGCTTCTTCCAGTTCCCGGTCTTCTGGATTTGTTTGGCCATTAATTGCACTATCAGAAAGTGGTTCAGAATTAGACATAGGATTCGTTTTTATATCTCCCCAAACCTCCCGATCGCTTGATAAGCTTAGAGATTTGTTTCTGGATTACAGGAAATTGGTATAATTTATTATAGCGTTTGATCGAGCAATTTAACCAATTGCCGTTAAAATCGTTGTATTTGCCTAGATGTAGTAGGGGCAAAGCATTCGCGCCGAAAACCATTGTATTTTTCGTAGAAATATATCCGCGAATGCTTCGCCCTTCGGACTATATTTATATACAGCATAAAACCGTTGTATTTGCGTATATGTAGAGGCAAAGCATATAGCCTTTGGCATGGCGAAAGCTTACCGGAACGAAAACGATTGTATTTGTCGTAGAGGTATATCCGCGAATGCTTCGCCAGGACGGGTATATTTATATACAGCATAAAACCGTTGTATTTGTCGTAGAGGTATATCCGCGAATGCTTCGCCAGGACGGGTATATTTATATGTATATTTATATTATTTATATTATTTATATCCATTAGATATCCCAATTTGCTATTCCCTGGAAAAATCGGGCAATTTCTGACCCTTGAGGTTGCCCTGATCGCTCAAGTTATTTTAAAATGAAGGTAAATTAATCAAATTATATTGGAGAAATAATTATGAGCAGCGATCGCCTGCTAGAAATTCTGCTAAAAGCCATTCATCTAGAAGTTGAATCGCGACTTCACCAAGCTTTACATCAGCGAATTTATCAAAGAAATATCGACCCAAAAACCAAACCTTGTCCTCTAGATATTCCTGGAAAAATTTACCGATATCGGGGAAATAAATCAGAAGCACCGCTGTTAAAATCAGCCAATATTGCCGAAATTTTGGTTGATTCGTCAATTCCCGAAAAAATTTTGATTCGGGGGGTGCAGGGTTCGGGTAAAACTACGTTACTTTTACAGTTAGCCAAGGAATTGCTCAACCGGGCAATGAACAATTCAGGTGTACCATTGCCAATTTTACTGGATATTTCCTCTTGGCAAAATAACCAACCGGCGATCGCCTCTTGGATTCTGTCTATGCTCAAACTAAAATATCACCTAAATCGGCAAACGGCCAAAAATTTACTTAAACCGGATCAAGTGATTATTTTATTTGATGGATTAGATGAACTAGACGACCATGCAGCGGATAAATTTATCCAACAAATAAATCACTTTTTATGCCATCATTGGTCAGGAAGCTTAGTGATTTGTGCGGGACTAAACCCGCAGCAAACTCAGCTATCTATTGTTAATATTGATCGTTGCATCGACTTACAGCCCCTCACCCTAAACTCGGTTTATCATTATTTAGTCCAAAGTGACTGTGAATATTTATGGAATGGCATTCACCCAAATCCTAATTTAACTCAAATTGCCGAAATACCACTATTTTTAAATTTAATCATTATCGCCGCTAGAGAAATTAATCTCCCAGAATGGCAAGCGGGTAAAAATCAGTCAGAAAGACTTAGCTATCTTTGGGATGCTTATGTAAGAACAGGTCTAAAAATTATGCATAAAAGTGATAATCACACCGAGGAAAAGTTATCAAAAAAAGATATATTTCGATCGCTTTCTTGGTTAGCGCAAAAATCTCTTAACCAAAAGCAACCGGAATTTTATCATTTAGAAGATAGCTGGCTAGAAAACCCGTTAGAAAAAATTCTCAGTATCTTAATTATGGCGTTAATTGCTGGGGGAATTGCCGGGGTAATTTTTTGGGTAATCTTCGATCGCACCTTTGGATTTGTCTTTGGGGCAAGTCTGGGAGGCATCATGGGAGTCATTGCCGGGATTTTTAGGCAATATTTAATTCCCCCAAAACCGGCTTTTTCTTTTACTCAACAAAACTGCATCATAGCCGCAGTAGGAACCCTGGTATCTGCGGTAATTTGTGGCGTAATTTCCGGGAATATATTTGGGCAAATTTTAGGCAAAGATTCGGGACTAATTTATGGATTGCTATTTGCCGTCAATGGTGGGTTAATTTTTGCCCTTGTAAGCTTGTTTACCGGAGGATTTTCATCAACCGAATCACAGCTACTTTACCAAATTAGAGGCGGCGATCGCCCCGCAAAACAATGGCTAAAAAATTTACTGCCATACGGCACAATTACTCTGCCAATGGGCATATTTTGGTTATGGATTCTATGGATATTACAAGGGAAAAACTTTCAAGGGTGGCAACTGTGCATTGGTGGTATGGTCATCGGTATTTTATTAGCGATCGCCTTTGGGGGAATCGCAGAAATTCACCAATTTTCCCTACATCTAATTCTTTGGTTTAACCGGCGCATTCCTTGGCAATATCGGCAATTGCTCAACGATGGCAAAACCTGTTTATTTCTCCAACAAATTAAAGGAATCCCCAGCGGTCGTCAGCGGAGTTATAACCATTTTGCTTATCGCTTCATTCATCCACTTTTCTCTCAGCACCTTGCCCATAAACTGATGACCAATCAAAGAAAATAAGCCGCCAGTCTATTGCCATTCGACGATGTGCTTGCTGCGTTTAGAGCCAAAATATAGCAAAATTGTAGCAAAATCGTAACAAAATCTCCCTAAGCCTTGCAGATAGGGAGTTTCACTTTTTAAAAGTATAAAAACCGTAACAAAATCGTAGCATGGTGCGGGACAAAAAAATACCGCAAGGGCTGAAACCCTTGCGGTGTATATGGCTCAGGCGTGATTTGAACACGCGACCAAGGGCTTATAAGAAGCTTGGGACGTTGCTAAACTCTTGATATATAAGGGTTTTAAAGCTTAAAGTTAAGCGGAGCCTAAATGTTGCCTATCTGATTTATCCAACCGTGCTTTCGGCGGACAAAACAGTGAAAATCGTCAGCAATGTCAGCAACACCCTAGTAATTCTCTAGATTCCTTGCGTAGTAAGCTTTTTAGCTGCTGACAATAATCGTCAGCAAATCGTCAGCAAATCGTCAGCAAATCGTTTACAAATCCCGGCAATGGATTTAATGTAGATTCTCACTTCGGAGTTCCACCAGGGGTGTGCTGACTAAGCACACCCTCAATACGGGAATCCCCGTATTAATCCAGTGTGAACTTTATTTCAGATAATCCTGAAACGTATTTCGCACCCGAAACGCCGCCGTCTCAGGGAATTTGAAGTTGTCCACTTTCAGGCATTATTGGAATTCCAATAATGGAACTACCTCACTACCACCGTTTGGTGGAAGTTACCGTAACACAGCTATATCAAGCCACCGGCCTCGGCTCCCAACAAAAAACCCCCAAAGTAGGGGGCAAAGATTTTATAGTTGATGCCACTCTCTTATCCGGCCTTGGGTACGAGATTCCCACTGGCAACCGTCGGGGGTGGTCAAGGGATTCATGCGATCGCCCCACCCTTTTGGCGGATAGCCGGGGTAACGGATGCGAAAATCTTGGTCAGAGAGACAAGCCGGGGGGCTTATGCCGCAAGCGGGGGGAATTGCTTTTTTTCAGTTTCTAGGGCGTCAATCCGCGCCTCAAGCCGTGCTACTCGCTCATGCAGTGTCAGAGATTCACTTGATGTATCTAGGATTCTGTCTGGTAAAACCCCCTCACGGACAGAATCCGATATAAACCGCTTGACCACTTCACCCGGGTCTAAGTTGTACCGTTTGCATATCTCGCGGAAAGCTTGCAAGTCATCGTCAGGAATCCGGCAAGCAAAAATAGGATTAGCCATTAACAATGTTGACAGTGTTGACAGTGTTATCCTAACATACCTGTTTTCACTGTTATCACTGTTGACATAACGCTGTTATCACTGTTGACATAACTGGTAACGCTGTTAACATACCTGGTAACGCTGTTAACATTGTTGTGTTGGTATATCTGTTGTTGTATTTCCCATTTTTGCCTGAACCAAATCTAGTACCGGAATCCCGGTAGCTACTGACTGTTATCACTGTTAACATAACGCTGTTATCACTGTTAACATAACGCTGTTATCACTGTTAACATACCTCAACAAAAAACCCCCTGACTTAGGGGGGATAGCGCATCCGCGCCGCGAAAGCGATCGCATCTCTTGAATTTGGGGGGGTTACGCCGCATCGCTGTAAGTGTAATTAAGCAGTTCAGCCGGGGTAATGATGGCATTTTGACCAGACTCTTTTATCAAATCATTTAGAGCATCACAGAGTTGCCCTAGTCTTTTCCCTGAGAACCCAGGCATATCTTTTGCTCTCCGCATTCTAGATACAGCATTAGTAGAAATTTGAAGCTTGGCGGCTAAATCGACCCCTTTGATGTCATATTTTGCCATCAGTTCATTTAGTCTCCAGTCAATCACACTTGGCAGTTTATTAATGTACATCATCAGTGTAACTCTTAAAACGTCACATATATAATAGCCTAATTAGATAACACAATGTATGGATAAATACAAACTAAAAATTGACTAATACAACTATTGATGTTATAATAAACCCAGGCAAGCAAAAACAAGCCCACCCGCGAATGGGTAGAGGCTGACCCTGATGGTCGCGTTGATGTAAGCCATAAAAACTTTAAGACCCGCATCAGTGCTGAGTTTGGCGACACACACTGACACGGGCATCTCTGAACCTTCCAAATTGGAGATTCTCCATGAATATATCAGAAATTTTGTCCGGGTTTGACGACTCGGCTGACCGCCGTGAGTTTATCTGCGGACTGGCGGATGCTGAATCTGCCATTCAACAAGCGCTCGAAGCACTTCCAGAAGAATTGCACTCTTGTTGCGATCGTCTATTTCAAGCTGCCCAAATCCTGCACAACGCAAACATCCGAGTACAGAACTGGGAGAAGAACAACCCAGATGCTGACTCAGATTTAGTTGAAGCTATGGCGTCCACCTTTGCAGAAATGGAGGTGGCGTAATGTTTGGTTACAAGCTCACCCAGGAACAACGCTTGATTGCCCAAGCCCGCTACCAAGAATTCATAAAAGCGGGGGCAAATCCAAGCGCCGCCCGCAACGCGGCTGAGGCAATCACCATTGAGGAATTTTTCCCAGAGTATCAGCGGACGCCTTACGACAAAGCGGATATCCATGAAGTTTGGCAGGCGTTGATTACCAACAACAACGACTAAACCTCATATTCCCCATAGCTTTCGGGTTATGGGGGACATTTTCATTTGTGAATTTAGGAAGCCAAAACATGAGCGGAAATACAGAAGGAATCATCGGTGTTTTGTGTGCGATCGCCCTTGCCTGTATCGCCACCTTTAGCTTGACTCAATACTTGCAAATCAGCCGCGAACTGGAACAAACCCAACTCGAATATCGGGGCTACCAAGAAGGTGTCAAAGATTCCCGTTAGATGCCAATAAATGCCACGTCTGACATTTAGTGCCATTTATTACCAGTTGTAACCATACTTTTTGAGATTTTTACCATGTACCAAACAAAAATATCTGCCATTTCCTGCCATCAAATGCCACGTCTGGCAATCGATGCCGGGAACCGTTTTATCAAAATTGCAGCACCGGGTTTCCGCAAAGTGTTACCAGCTTACTACTCTAAAGCCAACTTTCGAGATTCCGAAGCTGTGGAATATCAAGCGGGCGATCGCAAAGATTTGACTGGGGAACGCTGGCTAATCGGAGACGATGCCAAGTATCGGGAGGGTGCCGCGACTTTTTACTCCGAGAAAGCTGAAATTATGCCGTTGATGGTGCTGGGAGTTTTGCCACAACTCAACCTCACAGGAACCGTCAATATTGCCAATTTACGGCTATGTTTGCCCGATGTCTTTGGCGAGGCTAAAAAGCAGTTAATCACCGCCCTAAAAGGCGTTCATACTATCAATGACAATACCTATCGAATTGGTTCTGTGGAAGTTCTGTCCGAAGGGGCAGCAGCGTTCCCTTACTTACTCAGTTCTGGAGTCTTCAAATACGCTCGTAATAATGGTGTTTTGGACATTGGCGGTGGCAATGCCACGGGCATCATTCTGACTCCTAACGGGCAACCAATCTGGGAGAGTCAGTTTACTGGGCTAGGCACGATTGAATTAGCCAAGATGGTTGCCCAACACCGCGACTTAATCGGAATAGAAGCTAAGGGATTGTCCCCCCGGTTAGACCTAATTTTGGATGCGATCGCAGGGGATGGAAGTTACGGAGTTGTTCGCAATATTTCCAGGGCAATTGATGATTGTCTGCCCGATTTTTCTACCCAACTGAAAAAGCAACTTTCAACCGCCTGGACAAATTATTTGCCGACTATTGGCGAAATCGCCATTATCGGTGGTTCTGCCTGCCTTCTAAACAGTTGGAAATCCGACCGAATTAAAGTGGTTGAGTCAGGCCAAATGGCTAACTGCGAAGGCTTGCTATGCGGTTAAGTACCAATGCTAAATTTGACCAGAGAATAGAAGCTTTGGCTGAGAAGCTAGGCATACCGAAAGCAGAAGTGGTGAACTTGATTTTGTCTCGTTACTTATCTGCTTTTGAAACCTTTATGGCTACCCCTGTGGGAACTATTGCAGAGCACGGATTGCTTATGCAGCAAGCAACACAGCCAACATTATCACCTACGCTAGAACCGGCAAAACCATTATTAATTGACACAGATTTACCACCCTTAGAACTATGAAAAACAGCAATATTGGCTTTAGTTGGCAACCCTACTGTCCTTGGATTGTTTTTGAATTTTGGTGCAGTACCCCAATCCTAGAGATTAAATTTCGGTTAAATAACCCTAACTGGATTGAATATCAAGACCATCGCTTATGGCTTCGAGACTCCCTCTTGACAGTTGAGGATATTTTCTAATGATTTTTCCCACCTACTCTCAAATGCGTTCGTGGCGTGATATTTGCGAGTTTTTAGATTCTGTAGATTACAAGTTTGCAGAACCAGGAATGCGGATACAAGCAACCTGATTTGGGGAATTAAAACGATGTTTGACTGGCTTTTCAAACCCTACCGACAACACAAAATATTGCGAAACATCGACTGGATTGAATCGCAAACAGAGCGCTACTTTTCAGCGCCACTGGAACAAGTACAGGCCGAACATAAGGAGGTGGTAACTATGGCCAAAGAAGCCCAAGTCCGAGGTAAGTTAGCTGGTGAGATTTACCAAGGCTTAGGTGACATTGAATCCGCCAAGCTTGCGGCGAACACTGAGGGTATCAAAGTCCTAGAACAGGTACAACAACGACGACAGGGATATCGCTCAATGCGGGGCCGATTGATTAAAGGTAGTTAAAAACGAAGCCCCTAGGATTGCATCTTAGGGGTTTTTAGCTTAGGAAGGATAGTATGAAATTCAGCTTAATTTTAGCAGTAATTTTTGTTCACAGTTTGGTGGTTGCGATCGCCAAACTTTTGCCATTGTTTCAGCCTGCTGTTCTGGCTGCTTTGGTGATAGAGGCGGTGGCGATTATTGTTTGGTGCCATCGTTCTAACCAGCATCCTTTAAGTTTGGGTGCCATTGTTGGATTAGCGATCGCAATCGCGATGGGGGTGTGAGATGAAGGTTCTGCAATGGTCTACTTTTGCGATCGCCACCATTCTCGGAGCCGCCGCCATCGGCTTCAACTTCCAGGGGAAAGACGATGCTCAATTTGCATCCCTATTTGGGGGCACGGCACTGGCACTGATATCGGCGTGGGCTGAGAAAAAATCAGAAGAACCCGACCAGATGCTGCGAATGATTCAGGCGGCGCGGCTAGACTTGTTTGAGCAACTGTTAGACCGTCGGTGCCACCAAGCTTATGAAGCGGCTGTGGAAGTTCAGGCATTGCCACCGGCACAAGAGCCTATTGTGTTTAATTGGGACTTGATTCAAACCAACCCAGACAAATACGCTCACCTCGCTATTGTTGGTGGCACTGGCGATGGAAAGACAACTCTTACTGAATCATTGCTGCAATTCCTGGATGAGAAGTCAATAGCAATTGACCCGCACTGGAAGCCTGGGAATTATCCAGGTCTGCCCACTGTGGCTAAAGGCAGAAATTATGGAGAATATCCAGCGGCACCAATTCCTTTTGATAATTTGGTAAGTGGCAAAGAAGATTGCAGTTATACCGAGGCGATCGCAACTATTCATCAAGAGATGGACAGACGTTACAAGCTATTAAAAAAGGGTGCGCCGGTGGGCGATCGCTACACATTTATTTTGGACGAGTACACCACGTTTGCTGGTGTGCATCCAAAATGTTCTGGTAGTGAGGTCTTGAGTCTAATTCGTGAAGCCAGAAAAGTTGGCTTGAGGCTAATCTTAATTGTTCAGTCTGACCTATTAAAAGATTTTAAATGGGAGGGTCAAGGTGCCGCGAGAAAATCGCTTAGATGGGCTCGTCTTGGTGAATTTGCTGCATCTTATGCCAGTGGCCTCAAAGATGAAAATTTAAAGATTTGGGTAACATCTCAAGACTATCCTATTCTGGTGGACAAGATGCCAGCATTTCTCCCAGTACCTTTGTCCCCAATGAAAAGTTTAGAAGCTGTTAGTAACTCCACCAAAGATAATCATTCTGCCATTGCCAAATACTTAGAAGATATCTATCAGTTGCCGGGATATGAGCCGAACGACCGCACATCTGACCCAGTGCAAGATTCATCACCCGATGCACCGCCCGGTGCAAACGACGCACCCATTGATGTGTCTGAATCACAGCCATCTGAATCCAAGGGGCGCACCGGCATCTCAGAAGTCGCAAAAGAAGGTTTTCCGGCAGCATTGCTACCTCTGCACCAACTTGCACCGATGATTCAGAATCTCAAAAATGAGAGGCAAAATCAGGCTCAAATTATTGCCTTACTTTGGGGCATCAGTAAAGGCGGCAATCCAAAATATTACAAAGCTGTAGAAGAATTTAAGTCAATTCAGGAGAGTTAGTTATTGCTAGGGATTGATGGGTACAAAGTCTTGTTTTCCGCCAGGGGTATCATTTAAAATGATATCCTTTTCATCGTCGTCTAGTCGAGACAATCATTGCTTATTGCTTGTACCCAGCCATCATTGTACGAACGCTGAAATCTTAGTTATGTCATTCTTATGTCATTCTTATGTCACTTTACCTATACAAATTAAACTGTGTCACTACCCGGAATCACGGTTACTGGAATCAGAAGTTAAATTCAGAAAATTATTACTGTAGTAAAATTTAGAAAATTATTATTGTAGTAGTAATTTCAGTTTTACTCATTACTCATTACTGGATATTCGTGTTTTAATGAAACTTAAAAAAATGATGAAAAATACCGTATGTTTAAATGACGGAAACCCTGGAAACCCTAATACAGCAATAGTTTCAGTATTTGGGACAAAAAATGTTGATTATTGGCTAATTTTTAGTGATAATATTAGGCAAGCTGACCCAAATTTCAATTACATCAGCATTTGGGATAAATGAAAAACCCCCTCGCGGTGTTAGAGCACCCAGGGGGAGTATCCACTTACAGGAGTGAACACATGACTACTAATAATATAGCACAAACTCAGCAAAATAGTGCAACGGCTCAAAAAAATATTGAAAGTAATTTACTAGCCCGTCAAATATCTGAAGCTTGCGAAGCCCAACGGTCTAAGGAGCAGTTTGAAGCCGAAATCCAGATGTATGTTCAGGTGGTTGGGCAATACTTAGGCTCTATAGAACTTAACCGAGAATTTCCGCTCGCTACTGAAATTTTGGTAATGGCTATTCGTGAACTCCGCTGGAAAGGCCGACTAAGCGCTCTGAATGTTCCCGGCATGACCGAAACTCACAAGCTCCGACTGGAGTTACTGCTCTATCACCATGAAGCAGATTTACTTGAGAAAACCCAACTCCGAGCGGAAATCGAAAAAGCATATCAGATATTTGGCAAGGGATTTGACCGGGCTTATGATGCATTCTTGTGTTCAGAAGGGAAAACCAACTCAGAAAGTCAGAAATGGACTGCATCGGTAATCCGCGAAGAGTTAGAAAAAATTGCTCACCAGAATTTTTCAGAGAGTGATCGCAAGCTGACCATTTCTCAATTAGCACAAGAATCGCGATGGCCTGTCAGTCAACTCAACAGTATTTATGCAGACATCGTTGCTGAGTTAGACGAACGCGATAGTCAACAGACTACAAAAGCGAAAATTGAACAGATTCTCCAAGCTAATCAGTCGTCAATTAACTTGAGTGAAGTTTTGCCCGAAAATCTTGCGCGGCCTTTAACTCAGTTAGCCAAATGGATGAATTTGCAACCTGAAGTCTGCTTAGTGTCTTTGTTGGGAACGGTGTCAAGCCTGCATCGGACTGATACTGAATTGTTGGCTGCTACGGCCACTGACTATCGGCTTTCTCCTAATCTGTTCATTGGTTTGGTGGCTGAAAGCTCCCAGAAGAAATCTCCGATTCTTAAAGCGATCGCTACCAAGCCACTCGGTCTATTACATCGCGATGAATGCGATCGCTACGAACAAGAAATGGCGACATGGAAAGAAGCTTGCAAGCGAATCCAGTCAGAAGATAAATACGCCGAAATGCCCCCAGAACCACAGAAACGAGTTCATTGGTTGCAACGAACTACTGGTGAAGCGCTCTTACGGCAAGCCGGTCGCCAACAGCATGGGATGCTCTATTTGTCTGATGAATTGAAAGCGTTATTTGGCAGTCTCAATTCCTACCGTGGCGGACGCGGCTCTGATGAAGAAGACTTATTAGAACTTTATGACGGGTCGGGAGCTAAAACTCTTCGAGCGGAAGGTCTGCGCGACGATACGGACAAAACTTGCCTGGGAATTTTAGGCGCGATTCAACCAGAAATTTTGGAAAAATTGATAGGTGGTAAAGATGACGGAAACGGGAAATGGGCACGCTTCTTTTTTGTCCATCAACCAAATACGGCATCTACTTTGCCTATCAGCGGCGGATTGAACCTGACTGAAATGTTGGCAGGACTTTATCGCTCTATCAGTGCGTTGCCAGCAATAGAATATCAGTTTGACTCCGCAGCCCAGCTTCGGTTCAAGCAAGCTTATGACCGGGTGGAACAACTTCGAGTTAAAGAACCCAACCAGAGTTTGCGGGCTGTCTATGGCAAAACCGCTGGTCGGATTGGAAAAATAGCGCTGAATCTGCACGTCATCCGGTGGGCAATGGGCGATCGCACTCAACCCATCAGCCATGAAATTGGGATGGATTCGTTGTTGCCTGCTATCAAATTGGCCAACTTTGCGATTCAGCAGATTAAATCCCTCTATGGCCAGTTCGATGACGATTCATTGGCACCGCACTTGATGAAAATTCTGAACTTAGCAGAGTCAAAAGGAGAGTGGATTAAAGCACGGGATGTCCAGCCAACTTTTACCAAAAAACAACGACCGAGTGCAGACCAAGTTCGCCAGCATTTCGTGACGCTGGCTGATATGGGGTTGGGGGAAATACAGGGTGAGGGGCGCAACCTTCAGTTCTGCTTCTGTCAGCATTTTCGTCAGCGCTGACGAAAATGCTGACAAATTATCAGCAGCTAGAAGCTTTACTACACAAGAGATTCAGCCAACTGCTGACATTGCTGACGATTCCGAAAAAGAAGCCAAAAAAACCCTTGTACAAAAAAGCAGTGACTTGGTTAAAGAATTGCAGCGACTTTGCTATCCATTTATGACCAAAGATGAGTATCGCGATCGCTTCCGAAATCTGTTTCAGGCTCGCTATGGGGTAAAAGTTCGGAGTCAGATGAATATCGGCCAACTTCAGGATTTCATCGACTTCTTAACGTATTGGCTTCGCACGGGTGCCAAATTTCAACCACAGGAGTGGGCTCTGGAATAGATTGTTTTTTCGGGAAACTAATCCCGTTATCGGAATCCCGATAATGCTTGAAAGTGTCTCCAGATAAGACTTCGTGGATTTCAACTAAAACAAGAGCAAATAGTTTCCCAAACCCTTCCAATAAATAAAAAGGTGAATTATGTATTTGACCACAAAAGAACTAGCCAATCATTTGAAGAAACATCCTCGAACAATCCACAGATGGCGGTGCAAAAAATGGATTGAGGGAATCCACTATCGCGTTACTCCTGGAGGCTGGTTAGAATTCAAGCTGGAAGCTATTGAGGCATATTTAAATACCCCAATAGCTAAACGAAAACCTAAAAATTAACATCTTTCCTATACCACGCATTTAAGAGGTCTTTCTCCCCTAAAAATGCGTGATAAATTTTTGTATGAACGTCTACACTATGACCCATGACCTTAGCAGCAAGAGCAAGTGGTTTACCTTGGCAAGCGCAATCGCAAGCAAAACGATGTCTTAACGAATATGGGGGAAATGGAACACCGGCTCGGTCATAGGCTTTCCAGACTAATCGCCCTAACTCCTCATTTTCAGTGGCAGTGCTTTGGGGTAGGTCTTGCGGCAGAATTTCTTTAATATTCCACATATCTATCCAGTCTGGATGACAGGTGGGCACAACGCGGTAGCCGGTTTTAGTGCGATCGCCCACCTCTAACAGTCCCTTATCAATCTTTTCGAGCCTGACATGATAGATTTCATGGTTTCGTAATCCAAACGCGGCCTGTAAACAAAAAGCATTTCGCCACTGTTCGGTATGGAAACCAGACAAACAATTAAAAATTTCTTCATCAGAAGGAATAATCAACGGTGTGTCTTTCCCCTTCTGAGAATAGATGCCTCGATATTTCCTCAAATCCTTAGCATTCTCAATTTTGGCAAATTCACACAAGCTGGCAATCTTGTCAGTCGTTCGTTCTCTGTTTTTAGTGTTGGCCTCGGTAGCCAAAATAATTTCTTTCCCCAATTCAAAAGTTAGAGGTTTATCGCCAGGAAGTTTTTTGAAAACTTTACGGTAATCTTTCCAGGTTGTAGCAGTGCGATCGCCTCTTGCCCAGAAATCGTCCTCAAATTCTTGAATCCAGTCTTTGCAAGTCTTTTGACTTGGCTGCTTAGACAGTTCCGGCTTATAGGTTTCCCAACTAAATTGATAAGTATCCAGAAGCCCTGCCAATTTGATTGCTTCTCCTTTGGCATAGCGCAGTCCCACGTCATTGTTGTACACCCCTAGAGCTATGCGCTGCTGATAGGGACTATCTCGATTACACCCAGGCTTGGGCGGTAGAGTAGCGCGAAGGAACAAAGTATTTTTACCGGGCAGCGTATTAATCTTGACTCTAATGTTGGCTGCCTTAAGCTGGGCGTTGATTGATTCGATGGTTAATTTAGCCATTGGCCGCAAAAATTTACGTTACCTAAATGATTGCCTAAATTTGTACTTATTTGTATCTGTTTGTACTCATTTGCGATTCAAATAATAAACCAGGGAATCGCCCAAATCCCCTGGTTTCATAATGGCTCAGGCGTGATTTGAACACGCGACCAAGGGCTTATGAGTCCCCTGCTCTACCACTGAGCTACTGAGCCTTGTTTTTTAGAACCTTAACTATACTAGCACATTTTTTCTAAATGTCTAGAGTTTTGCCAAAAATTTTTTAATTTTTTTTCAATCGCCTAAAATCCTATCCGGTTAATAGTTTCAGCCTTTACCAACCGCGATCGCCCCCCGGAAAACCTGGGATCCGAAACCAGATCAGATGTATTCGCCTTGATTGTGGGTCTGACCCCGCAACATGACATTCTTCGGTTTTGCACCAGAATCTGGTATCTTTGGGGACTGGTAGATGCAAAACCGTAAATTTTTAGATAAACTAAATTAATCTAAATAGATTGCCTAACAGTCCTCAAATTTTCATCCATGATATGAGATTCATGCAATTAAACTTAACAAATCTGATTGATTTAAACGATAGGGAATTTCTGGAGATTTGCCGAACGAACCCAAATTATAAATTTGAGCGCACCGTTGAAGGAAGCTTATTGATTTTTAATCAACCAGACCATCAAACTCAACAGTGGAGTTGGGCGATCGCCAGTCAAATTTGGACTTGGAATCAACAAACTCAGTACGGCGTCATTTTCGACGAAGTGACGGCTTTTAAATTGCCAAATGGCTCGATTCGTAGTCCTAATTTAGCGTGGATCAGCGCCGAAAGATTTTCTCAGTTCCCTAGAACAAACCGGGAAAAGCTGATTCAATTATGTCCTGATTTTGTCTTAGAGTTACTGGACTCTGATGCTAATTGGGCTAGACTTCAGCTAAAAATGCAGGAGTACCAAAATCAGGGGGTTAAGTTAGGCTGGTTAATCGATCCAATGCTGAAAAATATTGAAATTTATGCCCAGGGTAACTCAATTCAAAGAAAGCAAATGCCGGATTTTTTATCTGGCGATAATATTTTATCTGGCTTTGTTTTAAATATGAAGCAAGTTTTTTTGAGGTAATTATTTACCCATATAACAGGATAAAAATAATTATATAAAAAATAACTAGATTTAAAAATATGGCTATTATGGCTATTGATTTTTTAGATATAAAAAAATATATTTGGAGTTTAACTATACATTTAATTAATGGTAAATTATCACAAAAAAGCTGCTTTTTATATTTGATATATATTGTGAAAAACTCTCCGTTAGATTGTTTGGCAATGTTTGGCAATATTCAGTCTGAGATTAGTCTGAGATTGGTCTGAGATTGGTCTGAGATTGGTCTGAGATTGGTCTGAGATTAGTCTGAGATTGGTTTGAGAATCGATCGTTGATCCGGTTTGCTGGATTGAGGGCAAGAAGTCTGCCCCATGACTGATAGAGAGTTGAGGAGTCCCATAGACTTGGAAACAATTCCTTTTCCTTTAGCGTTATCAGTTGGAAAATGCTACAGTTGATTCTGTTGAGCCGTTGCAAGCAGCCAGTTGGTTAGAATCGGATAGGGTGTTTAGTTGGGGGAAAGTCGCTTCTGATCAATGGACAATATAGATGAAGTGGCTGATTTTGACGGCGATCGCTCCGTTGCGATCGGCAGATTAGCCTTTCGGCACTCTCGCTGATGCTCAAACTTTTCATCGTCATCGCCCCCGGTTTTAAGCTCAGACTTTTCAGCCGGGAAAGACCGCTGACATTTGCCTCAAAAACAGGGTGTAAATTGAATCAAGGACAAGCGGAGATTGCCCGGACACTTTCCTTTAACAAATCCCAAACAAAATATTCAGCAAATATTCAGCAAATATTCAGCAAATATTCAGCAAATATTCAGCAAATATTCAGCACTATGAAATATTTAATCACTAGGTTAGCGACAATTGTCGCTGGTTTACTCACCTTGACTTATCAACCCGGTTCAAGGGATAGTTTTCTGAGTTTTTCTGTAACCAGTAGTGAAGAAATTGCTTCAGAAATCAAAATGATCGATCCTGATGTGACTACAATTGCTGATGGCAATAATCGCTTTGCTCTTGACCTCTATCAGCACTTATCTCAAACCCAAGGAAACTTATTTTTTTCCCCTTATAGTTTGTCTACAGCTTTGGCCATGACTTACGCAGGCGCTGCCGGACAAACCGCCGAAGAAATGGCAGATTTGCTACATTTTCGTTTGCCATCACCGGCGATTCATTCTGCTTTCAGTCAATTGGCAAACCTGATTGCTTTGGACAAATCAGCCGGATATAAACTGCAAATTGCTAATCGACTTTGGGGGCAACAAAATTATGGTTTTTTAGCAAGTTTTATGAACTTGACCCAAGAATATTATGGATCACCTTTTGCTGAAGTAGATTTTCAACATCAGCCAGACCTGGCTCGCGATACGATTAATGAGTGGATTGCTCAAAAAACTGAAGAAAATATTAAAGATTTAATCCCGGAAGGGGTCTTGAATAATTCTACTCGCTTAGTGTTAACCAATGCTATCTATTTTGAGGGCAATTGGCTGTCACCTTTTCAGAGCCAATACACTGAAGAAAATTTATTTACAACCGAATCTGGTCAACAGGTTATTGTGCCGATGATGTATCAAAAAAATCGCTTTTGGTATGGGAGTTATGATGGAGTAGAAGTTTTACGATTGTTTTATGTAGACTATGGATTATCAATGTTGATTTTGTTACCAAATAGCCTAGAAAGATTGGGGCAATTAGAACAAAATCTCAGTGTAGAAACGTTACAGCCGTTTATTAACTGTGCGGATCAAGAGTACATGGTAGAGTTATGGCTACCCAAGTTCAAAATGACTGCTGAATTTGATCTGAAACAAACTCTTTTCCAAATGGGAATGGCAACTGCTTTTAACCCAGAAGCAGCGAATTTTGCTGGGATGAATGGCAACCCTGGCGACCTTTATTTGTCTACAGTTGTTCACAAAGCTTTCCTAAATGTTAATGAAGTGGGGACAGAAGCAGGAGGTGCATCAGGGGTGATTGCCGCTAGTCGGAGCACGGCTCCGACAACCACTTTTCGTGCTGACCATCCATTTATTTTTTTAATTCAAGATAATGAATCGGACAGTATTTTATTTATCGGTCGGTTAATGAATCCTTTAAATTAACATATGGCTTCCAGGGGACGATTCTCGCAGAAAATCACCGTTTATATTAAGAAATGATTACATAAGAGCCTGGGTTTTCAGGAATTGATTGCGAAACCGGAAAACGGATGCTAGTCTGACAAATATGCTAGTCTGACAATTTGAATTACAAGGGAGAGTCATCGGGTGATCAATCGTGTAGCAATGCCATTGGTTTGTATTTTAGGAATACAATCGGGATATGCGATCGCCCAAGCCCAACCCACTGAGGCACCAGGGGCAGTGCCAGTCCCGCCGTCGGTGACTCAAGTTTTGCCCGCGAACGTTACTGGGGTGATGCTGTTCAATAACCAGCCCCAAGCCTGGGAAAATGTGAGTCGGTTTTTACCCCTCCCCGCAGACTTTGCCCCTCCTGGCTTTGTCCCGCATCTCCCGCCGGAAATTAACTTTACGACACAGATTAAGCCCTGGTTAGGAGATTGGACGGCTCAGGTTTTGATGCCCAATTCCCAGAGTAGCGCCTCCCAGAGTGGCGCCGATAGTCGGGCTGACAGTCCAGCCAGTCATCGCACTTTGACCTTGGCGCCGGTGACTGATGCGAGCCCCTTGCCGCAATTTATCGAGCAAGTCAAGCAGCAGCGATCGGCACCCCCAATCGAGCAAGAATACCAGGGGGTGAAGATTTTGGTCTGGCCAGAAACAGTGATTCCTGCCCAGCAAACTAGGTGGCCGTTGCCCTCAGAATCCTCAGCATCTTCTGAATCGAATGAATCGAACTCTCCGGGTCACTCTGCGGGTCAGATTTTTTCTCGGAGTTTAGGGCCAAAGATGAATAAAGTTGGCCCCATTTTGTCTCACCCCATGTTCTCTCAATGGCCGTCTTGGGAAAAATTGCTCAAATCTCAGTCTCAGTCAATTCTTGGTCAGGGTTTAGCCCCGCAAACCGGGAGCAAGAGTCTGCCGATCGCCCCCTGGATGGCTAATCAGGAAAATAGCCTGCCAGAAGCGATTCCACCACAAGTGACTCCGGGCTTGGCGATCGCCGTGGTGCCTGGATATTTGGCAGCAGCGGCAAGTCCAGAGGCGATTAAACAGTGGTTGGACAGTCGCGATCGGGGAATGAAATTAGCGGAAAGTCCCAATTTCCAAAGAACTTTAGAAAATCCTGATTTTAACCGATCGCTCTTTGTTGGTTATGGGGAAATCTCTGGATTAGCAAAAAGTTTTTGGGATCAAACCTTTGACCCCACCGGCTTACCTTTTCCTGTAGCAATCCCCAATATCCAAGACTTACAAAATACCCTAGGATTACTCGAAGAAACTTATAGTAGTGCTGAAGTTCTGGCTTGGTTCCAACCGGAAGGATTTCGGGCTCAATATCGGGTTTATTATCAAAACCCCATTGCCACCAGTGAGATGAATTCCGTCGGCGATGATATTTATGGTCAAATCCCCGCAGCAACCTATTTTTCTTTATCGGGAAATAACTTAAACCAACTCTTTTTAAGGTTCTTTCGTGGCTTATTAAATCAACCAGCGATCGCTGAAGTTTGGTCAACCCTGAGAAATACAAGTGACTCGATGGCCACAAATATGGAAGGAAATATGATTCCTTGGTTAGATGGGGAATATGCGATCTTTTTATTTCCCTCAACCGGAGGATTATTTCCCGCCTTTGATCCCCGACTTCAGCTTGCCCTGGGGATAATTTTAGAAACAAAAGATCCAGCCGCTGCCCAAACAGCGTTACAAAGATTAGATCAATTGGTGGTGCGATCGTCTGAGCAAAATATTACCCTCAAACAGGAAATTATCAATGGTCAGACGGTTACAGAATGGCAAGTTTTTAACCCCCAAAGACAAGCAATGGAGAGCTTATTCTCCTATACTTGGTTAAATCAACAAACATTGCTGGTCGCCACGGGATTAACCCCTTTAAAAGAACTACATCCCCAACCATATTTAAGTCTGGATCGAGCCTTTAACTTTACCACCGCTACCAGCCCACTGCCTCGTCCGAATCATGGTTATTTATATCTAAATATTGGCTCTTTATTGTCATTAGTTAACAATTTTTTAGATTCGCAACAAATTAATAACGATATGCTGCTTAATTTAGGCACAAGCATTTTAGCAAATATTAGAAGTATTACCTTAAGCACTTCTTCAACAAATATCAGTACCCAATCCGATATTTTCATGGTATTGTCTCCGCGTCGCCGCTTTCCTTAACCCTTCCCTAAAAATTAACCCCCTGAATTTGATGTAGTCAAACTAATGCAGGGAACAACTAGATAGACCTAGGCGTCTTGATTTATCGTTATCTAAAGATTTATGGCGAATTGCAGCATTTTGTGTAAGAGTTTTCCCATCAGAAAATTGGGATTCTAGAACGCTATTCTAGAACCGCACAAAAAAATTATCTGTGTCCAGCAACTTTTTTTGAAATTTTTTGAAATTTTATGAAAAAAAGTTGACTCTAGAATGTTTCGTGGCACAATAGCAAGATAAACTGTATAGCTGGGATAGAGGAAATTTATTGTCCTACTATTTGGATTCACAGACAACCTGAGCCAGAACTGAGATGAGTGACCTTAATCCGTATCACACGAGATATTAACCTAATTTTGTGGTCAACGGAAAATTTGCATAAACTCTCGGTAAAACTGGCAAGTAAAACTGGCAAACAATTTGCAATAAACTCTCAGGAGTCTACCCATGAACATAAAATATCGGAGCGACTTCATGCAAAAGCTTCGTCCCAATACCCAATTTTTTCAAACAGTCGGAAAAAGATGTTTATCTTTGTTTCTGGCTTTTGTGGTTGCGATCGTTGCCACTTTTTCCTTTAATACTCAAAACGCTCTTGCGGCTAACGAAATCAATCTGATTTATCGAGGAGTCCGTGAAGTTATCACATTACAAGACCTCGAAAATTTCGTCCGCAGAGGTTCACTTCCTGATGCCTTAAATCGCTTAAAACTCAGTGGTGATGAGATTAGCATTCTCCGTGAAGCTTTAGGCCAAGAAATTCCTCTGCCGAAGAAATTTGTTGAAAAATTTCTCAGCAGTTCTATCGGACAATTTATCCTTTCTCGCATCGATCCCGTGATTGGTGACGGCACGATGAACAGTGTAGAAAACTTGGCCGACGGTTTCTTGAATGCTGCCGGAAATGACCAAATCAATTTGTTAGAACTTTTTGAGTTTTATCCCGCCAGCCAGATTTCCGTTCAAGGAGAGCTTGTGAGCGATGCGGTTAACCGAGTTCGTTTGATTGCCGATACAGTGATTCCCCTGGCGGAAGTGGTCAGAGGTTATATGTACGACATCGTATGTACCGATGACTTGTTTGGCTATCAACCTGATACTCAAATCCCCGATATTCTCGCTGGCTCTCGTGCTGATAAGTTTAGTTGGCTCAAATAAGTCAGGCATTTGAAATCTCAAAAGTCGGGATATGGGAGAACCCAAACTCCCGACTTTTAAATCAGTGAAAACTTCGCTGAATTTAGTATCAGGAGTCTATTCATGAAGTTTCCTTTTAGTTTTCTTAAAAGGGTGGCGAACAAGTTGAGAAATTTACCGCAAAGACTCTATAAATTCGTTGCTCTCGGAATGGCAGTCTGTTTAGTTACAACTTCTTTGGTGTTTATTCAAAGTCCCCAGACTGTTGCTCAAACTGTGGTGCAACAAGTAACTTTGACTTATGGACCACAAAAATTGACCATCCCCATGTCTGAGTTAGAGACTTTTGCTGAAACTGGCGAAGCCTCGAAGGTGATTCGATTTATCTCTGGCTTTGTTAGTGATGATACAGAGATGTTTAGAACGGCACTGACTCAGAAAGTGACCGCTCCCAGTCCTATGTTTTTGAATCAAGCAATGGACTTCATTGTGGGAGAGTTGTTTCTTTTTGAAATTGGCCAGGTGATTCATACACCTTCTCGGAAAAATGTAATTGAGGCGTTGCGTTCTTCCATTGGTTTATCGGTTCTAGACGATCGCCAAGTTTCTTTGTTGGAGGTGATTGAAAAATATCCCGCTCAAGAACTGTTTATTGATGCCAAGAAGCTGAATCAAGCCTCTAAATATATCACATTCTTGGTGAATGGAGCCGAAAAAGGCTTAATGTTTGTCCGAGAAACTTTGGGCGACTTAATCTGTTAAGCGTTCAGCGGTTTCTAGTCTAAATTAAAAATCACCATTGTTAAGAAAAAAGCCGATTGTTTTTTATCAGCAGTCGGCTTTTTTTTATCCCATATTACGATTTCATATAATTTTATGAGGATGATTATTTTTGCGCCCAATGCCAATATTTATACGCGGCATAAGCTAGGGTGACAATTCCCGTGACGATCGCGGATTCATCAATAGGATCGAGATTAAATTGGGGGTGATGTAGGGGATGATTGGATCGCTCTGGATGACCTACTCCCAAGCGGAACATCATTCCCGGTGTATGTTGCAGATATACGGAAAAATCTTCTGCTCCTAAAGATGCTTCTGGTAATATCTCAATGCAAGAATTGCCCCACGCTTCTTCGGTGGCACTTTGTACTAACTGGGTCAAATTTGGGTCATTAAATACTGATGGCACTAGCCGTTTGTAGTTGACTTGATATTTGGCCCCGTAGGTTTGGCAAACATTGGCCACAATATTTTCAATCCAGTTAGGCAGTTCCGCATGGGTTTCTGGATGCAGCGATCGCACCGTTCCCAGCAACTGCACCCGATCGGCGATCACGTTCGGTGCCCGTCCACCGCCAATTTGTCCAATGGTCAGCACTACCGGACGCAGGGGGTTGTGAGTTCGGCTAATGGCTTGTTGTAGGGTGGTAATCACCTGGGCGGCAATCCAAATCGCATCGATCGCCTCATGGGGACGGGCGCCATGTCCCGACTCTCCGGTAATCACAATTTCCAAGTCATCCGCAGCAGCGGTTAATGCCCCATGCCGAATGCCAATTTTACCCGCCTGAATACTGGGGAAAACATGAACCCCCAAAATCCCACTCACATTGGCGATCGCCCCATCTTTGACCATCCATCCTGCTCCTTGAGCAATTTCTTCGGCAGGTTGAAACAAAAACCGCACCGTTCCTGGCAACGGTTTTTCCAGTTGGGACAAAATCATCGCCGTCCCCAGTCCCAAAGTGGAATGCAAATCATGGCCACAAGCGTGCATCACCCCAGGTTTTACAGAAGCATATTCTAACCCCGTGCGTTCGTTAATGGGCAGCGCGTCCATATCGGTTCTGATGGCTAGGATGCGATCGTCCGCACCAGTGCCGATCAGTTCTCCGACCACTCCGGTTTTCCCCACCCCCTCCTGCACAGACAACCCGCAAGAAGACAGCACCCCGGCAATATAGGCCGCCGTTTCATACTCTTGGCCACTTAACTCTGGATGACTGTGAAAATGTCGGCGAATCTCGATTAATCTTGGTGCGAGTTTTTTGGCTAAGTCTTTAATTTGTTGGAGCATTGGTATTGGTTGTTAGTTTTAGTTAGTTATTGCGTATTTGTGATTATGATAAGGATTTTTCTCTCTCTGACCTCTGTGGTTAATTTTTACCATAAAAGCAGTTTAGAAGGTAATTTTAGCCTGACGAGTAGGATAGGTCTACCTCTAGGTAAAATCTAGCTTAGACCAGAAAATACGGTCAAAATAAAAATATTTAAGCATAAATTATCTATCGCATTTCGTCTATGACTATACAGATTATTGCATATAAAAAAAATTTTTCATAAAAATATCTGAAATATATCTAACAATATATTGCTTTTAATTAGTTTAATTATTTTTAATTTTTTTTATTTTTGTGAGAATCTAGAGTTAGATAAATAGAGGTTAATCATAATGTCTAAAACCGCCATTGCCGCCGCGATCGCTTCTTATTTTACCAACTTAGCAGCCATGAATCCCCCAATCCCCCAGCTTGGTTAGAAAAGCCGCAGATGCCATTACTTAAGATCCAGTGGGTAAACCTGGAAACCCAGTGCATGAAACTTATGAGAAGTTTTTCGGGTTATTGTCTAACTTTTTTGCCCAGATGACAATTACTCAAGATTATGTGGCGATCGCGGCAAATCAGGCAGCAGTAAAATGGACAGGTATTAGCAAAAAATGGCAAAACTGCCCAAGCGGAAGGCATTAGTATTTTTGAATTTAACCAGGACGGTAAAATTCAAAAGCTAAAGCTATCCGCATACTGGGATGATGATGGGATGATGGCACAATTAAGATAGATGCGATCGCGGTCAAAAGTGCTTAGAAAAACTCAGGAAATAAAGCTGATGCGCGTAAATCGTACTCTTGTTGAATCCGCATTTTTGCCAGTTCATAATAATCTGGGTTAATTTCTGCACTATAGCAATAGCAGCGACGGTTCTTTTTCTGAGAAGCGATCGCCGCAGAACATAAACCCCCAAAAGGTTCCCAGACTACATCCATCGGATCGCTAGAAGCCACAATAATTTGCTCAATTAAACTCAGTGGCTTCTGGTTAGCATGGACACACTTGGCTTGGGTATTCTTAAGACGTTCTGTTCCCCGAACTGCGGGAACTGACCAAACATTTGTCACCCCGTGGATGTGGTTCCATTTTGCTCGCATTCGTGACCATTCTTGGGCGGTGACAAATGAATTACCATCTAAAGAAAAATACGGCCATTTTGTTGGCTGACCATGTTCATTTGCATAAATTGCAATACGTTCCATCATTTCTGGTGGGGGAAAATCCCACAGATGATCTTTGGTAAAATATTTGCGAGTTGCGGCGTTTTTCACCCCACAAGCTTCATTAGTTTTAGAAAAAGGTAATCCAGTTCTTTGCCATTCATAACGTAGCCATTGTTGCATCGGTAAGCATTGACCATCCCCATTGGCTAATGTCACATTGCGGATATATTGCACGCAGATTTCTGTGACAATTGGAAAACGACGAATCGTTTTACTATTAACATTTCCGGCAATATGGGCAACTCCTTTATCCCAAACATTCACAGAACGATATTCCCATCCGTTTTTGGCCAAAATTGGATGTACTGTTGCCCAGCCAATTTCGCTACACCAAAACCATAAGGTTGTTTCTGGTAAAGCATAGCGCGACCAAGCCTCAATATGAGGGGCATACCAGTCTGCCAGATGGGTGGCTGTGGGTGGATCTCCAGGAAAAAGACCTAATCCATAAGCCCCATCAGAAATAATTACTGTGGGGGAAGGCCATAATGCATAGCGGGCGATCGCGTCAGCCATCTCAATTTGGATTAAACCGATCGCTATTGTCGGCACTTCCCCTGGAGAGGGGAAACTACTGTGCGATCGCTTCTGATGCCGATCGGTAACAACTGTGCGAACAGATTGGCAGTTGGTCATCTCAGTCACAATAAGTTTTTCTCTTAGTTAATTTTATCCGGGGAAATAGTCGATTTTTGACTATTCTAAAATCGACTATATGATGTCCATCGAGGTGAATTTGATGGAAAAGTCAATTTTTACACAAGAGAATATGGCGTTTTTTTAATTCAGGCGATCGCCAAGTTTTACAGACTTTGATTCGCCATCACCGAACAGTCCACTCGATTAGTTGAACCCTGCGGATGAGAAAATTTTGCCCTAACAAGAAGGGACGACATGGCGATATTAAAATAGGGCTAATTTCTGGTTTAAGCAATAAAAAAACCGCAGAAGTAAATCTGCGGTTCACTGAAGCATTGAAGTTCTAGATTCACTCTCAGTAAACTGGTATTAACAAAAGATAAAATCAAATAACGGATGCTACAGTGTGTCTATTAATAAAAATGTTGCAGTTGAAAGATTTGATTCTTATTAATCACTAATGTAGCAAAAGCTACTTGGTCTGTCAAGCACTATCGCGATCGCCACATTTCCTCCCCTGCAAGCTCAACTCCGAGGCAGGATTAATTCGCGAAAAGTCTTGCGTTTAGTGGATTTCAGCTTTTAATTTACCCAAAAAATTCAGGCAGCGATCGCTGCCTACGGGCTTTTTTCCCCTCGTGAGTGGGCGATCACCGAAGGTACTTATTGGCAAAAATTGCCATAAGTTACGGGCTAAAACGCTTATGTAGCAATAATTACACGGTTTTTACTATCCTATCACAATACAGTTCGTTACGATATGATATAAGTTATGTAAAAATGTTAAGAAATATTAACGATGTTCATCGCACCGAGTTATATAGACAAGTTGAAACAATCCGTAAAACAATCAGTTAAGCAAAAACTCTTGTTTGGCAACGAACCCAGCCCGGAAGTCATCGCCATCTTGTTGGTGTATTTCGTCCAAGGCATCCTGGGTCTAGCGCGTTTGGCGGTCAGCTTCTTCCTCAAAGATGAACTGGGCTTGGGTCCAGCGGAGGTTTCGGCCTTAACCGGCATTGCCGCCTTACCTTGGGTGATCAAGCCCTTATTTGGGTTTATGTCCGACGGCTTACCGATATTCGGCTATCGGCGCCGACCCTACATCATTTTGTCGGGATTGATGGGAAGCGCTGCCTGGGTCACACTGGCTACGGTGGTACATACCCCTTGGGCTGCGACGGCGGTAATGTTACTCAGTTCCTTGTCTGTGGCGGTTAGTGACGTGATTGTGGACTCTCTGGTGGTCGAGCGATCGCGCCAGGAAACCGCACAAAATGCCGGTTCTTTGCAATCAT
Organism: Planktothricoides raciborskii GIHE-MW2; assembly: GCF_040564635.1. Lineage (NCBI taxonomy): Bacteria > Bacillati > Cyanobacteriota > Cyanophyceae > Oscillatoriales > Oscillatoriaceae > Planktothricoides > Planktothricoides raciborskii. Next base: position 64,562 of record NZ_CP159837.1, on the reverse strand, counting down.
TATCCTGGGGAATTTCTGCCCTGGGCGGTTTAATCACCGCGTATTTTAGCGGGTCTTTGTTAGAACACTTCAGCGTCCAAACCGTATTTTTCATCACCGCCTCTTTTCCTTTATTGGTTTCAGCGGTGGCTTGGTTAATTGCCGAAGAAAAAGTTACCAGCGGTTCTGGACTGCAAAATATTCAGCAACAAGTCAGCCAACTCAAAAGTGCGATCGGGCAAAAAGCCATCTGGATGCCCACTGCTTTCATCTTCCTATGGCAAGCCACCCCTTCCAGTGACTCCGCCTTTTTCTTTTTCACCACCAACGAACTGGGATTTCAACCAGAATTCTTGGGTAGAGTTCGCCTAGTCACCAGCCTTGCCTCTCTCGCGGGAATTTGGTTATTTCAGCGCTTTTTCCGCACCATTCCCTTTCGGAAAATTTTTATCTGGTCTACCATTCTTTCCACCGCCCTCGGTCTGACCACCTTGCTACTGGTGACTCATGCCAACCGGGCGATCGGCATTGATGACCAGTGGTTCAGCCTGGGGGACAGCTTAATCCTCACGGTCATGGGACAAATTGCCTATATGCCCGTACTCATTCTCGCCGCCCGACTTTGCCCCCCAGGAGTCGAAGCCACCTTATTTGCCTTACTCATGTCCGTCAACAACTTAGCCGGAATGTTGTCTTATCAATTCGGCGCCTTACTCACCCATTGGTTTGGCGTCACCGAAAGCAACTTCGATCGCCTCTGGTTATTAGTCATCGTCACCAACCTCAGCACTCTTTTACCCTTACCTTTGATCAATTGGCTACCAGAAACTCACAGTCAAAGTATCGATCTACCAATCGGTAAACCTGGAGAAAATTCCTCTGAATCGGCGATCGATGAATCAGCGATCGAAGCAAAAATTCCTGTCTCTACCTAATCCCCAACTCCTCGTTCCTAGCTTAATTATGGGAACGAGGAAAAACCGTTACACCTTGATTATTTTTACACAACATAACTCACAACCATGCAAACTCAAGACCGTTTAACCACCAGCCAAAACATCAAAACAGAAATTAAACCCTATAATCGCCAAGACTGGAAAAGAGGCTACGAATCCCAAACCCAAGAAACCGACTATTGGATTGAAAATATTGAGGGACAAATTCCCCCAGAACTCAACGGCACATTATTTAGAAATGGCCCAGGATTAAGTGATGTCAACGGTCAGCCTATTGCCCACCCCTTTGATGGGGATGGCATGATTGTCAAAATTGCCTTTAAAAATGGGCGAGCCTATTTTAGCAATCGCTTTGTTCGCACTGAAGGATTTGTCAAAGAACAAGCCGCCGGAAAAATTCTCTATCGCGGCGTATTTGGCACCCAAAAACCAGGGGGCTGGCTGGCGAATTTATTTGACTTAAAACTGAAAAATATTGCCAACACCAATATTATTTATTGGGGCAACAAACTGTTAGCCTTATGGGAAGCAGAAGGACCCCATCGCCTCGATCCAAATACGTTAGAAACCTTGGGCATTGATGACCTAGGGGGAATTTTACAACCAGGGGAACCTTTTGCCGCCCATCCTCGGTTTGACCCCAGTTGTGCAATGGATGGCGGCGCCCCTTGTTTGGTGAATTTCTCCGTCAAAGCAGGGCCATCCACCACGATTACCATTTATGAATTTAATCCGAACGGAAAATTACTCCGCCGTCAAGCTCATTCTCTGCCTGGATTTGCCTTTTTGCATGATATGGCGATTACGGAAAATTACTGTATCTTTTTCCAAAATCCAGTTAGCTTCAATCCCCTAAAATTTATCTTAGGCTGGTCGAGTGCAGGGGAATGTATTCAATTTAACCGGGAAGCCAAAACCAAAGTGATTTTAATTCCCCGCAATGGCCAAGGAGAAGTGAAAATACTGGAAACCGAGCCTTGTTTTGTCTTCCATCATGGCAATGCTTGGGAAGAAGGCGAGCGGCTATTTATTGACTCGATTTGTTATGACTCTTACCCATCCTTAGACCCGGATATTGATTTTCGGGAAGTGGATTTTGAGCAATATCCTCCAGGACAGTTATGGCGTTTCCAAGCCAACTTAGAAACTAGCCAAGTAGAGCATCAAGTAGAGCATCAAATCTTAACCACTCGCGCCTGTGAATTTCCGCAAATTAATCCTAATAATGTGGGACGTTCCTATCGGTATCTGTATATTGGCACCACTCACAATCATAGTGGCAATGCCCCATTTCAAGCAATTCTGAAACTTGACCAAAAAACCGGAGAACAGCAAGTTTGGAGTGCTGCCCCCCGTGGGTTTGTCGGTGAACCTGTATTTGTCCCCCGTCCTGGCAGCAGTAAAGAAGATGATGGCTGGCTGTTAGTATTAGTCTATGATGCCGCCCATCATCGTTCCGATTTAGTGATTTTGGATGCGCGGAATTTGCATAAAGAACCTGTAGCCCGCTTGCATTTGAATTATCATATTCCTTACGGATTGCACGGCAATTTTACCTCGGAGTATTTTGGGCCTTTGGATTAATTCCTGGATTAATTGCTGGATTAATTTCTGGATTAATTTACAGCGCTTCGCTTCGCGTCCTGGGAACGGGGAACGGGGAACAGGGAAGGGAGGGATGCGGGCGTTTTGAGAATTAGACTGTACTTCATACAATCAGAGACCGGGTTTGTTCTGAAAGATTTTGGTGACAATCCAACAATTATCTCAGAAACCCGGTTTATTGATTTCTTCAAGGAATTACTTTAGTTTCATCGCACAGAAAAATAATTCGATTCACAAAAGCTTTTAGCTCTGGACAAGCTTGAATCGCATCCATTAAATCGTTGTTCTTTAAAATCGCTTTGCCATCAATGGGTTTATTATAGTGTCTGCTACATTTTCCCCTTCTAAAAATATCTTTAATTCTCTCAGCAGGAGGGTTATTGTGATTCACCCTTTCAGGGGAACCACTGGGAGCAGAAAGATTATGTTTGGCCAATTTTTGGATCGTATCCCAGTAAGGAATTAGCCATGCTTCAAAATCATGTAATGCTGTATGGGGATAAAATCTTGGGTTGTTTCCCACCCAATTAGTAATTTTAGCTTTAGCATCAGCCGCATTTTGAAAATCATTTGTTCCTGTGTAAACATCTGTCAGGGCAATGACAGCATCATAGTCATCATTGTCTAAAAGATTTTCTACCATACGCTTTCCCTTCCTTGGGAATACGACCATGCTGGGGAATAAATTTCAGCTTGGGCATATTTTGCCCTAAATGACTTGTCAGAAAATCCCGAAATTTTTCCCGAAATGCAACTTCAGTATCTCCTTCAACCAAAATAGCAATTTTTATAGCAATTTTCATGGACGACCTCCCATGATATTCATTGCCCAAACTTGGTCAAGGCTGTAATCTTCTAACCATTTACTTAAATTAAGTGTATCAGCCCAGTTCATTTTTGCTTCTCCTTCTTCGAGATCGCAAATCAAAACTTCGTGGGGTTCTAGAAATCCAATCAGTCGATCGGAGTGGGTAGCTACGATTAGTTGTGTGTGTTTTGCCGCTTCTCTCATTAAATAGACTAAATGTCTTAAAAGGTCGGGATGCAAACTCACCTCTGGTTCATCGATTAAGGTGATTGTAGTTAAATTTTGACTTTGTATAAGCGTTGCCAACCACAAAAAACGTAAGGTTCCTTCTGATAATTCATGGAGATAAATTGGTTGAGAAAAATTTCTATCTGTCCAAGTCATAGAAATAGTTCCAGCGGCAACCGGAGGAAAGTTTAATCGCTCAAAATCGGGAAAGGCAGCAGATAGAATATTTTCCAGAAACTCGAAGCGATCGCGATCGCTTTCTCGCAGGTCATAAAGACAGGAAACCAAGTCTTCACCTTTGGCACCAGGCAATTTTGCAGGGCGCATTGCTTGAGGTAAACGAATCGGACTTTTTTCGGAAACATCCAGTGCGCCATAATAGGTACAAGAAGCAAGACTCTTTCGCAAATTTTCCGGTTCGCGATACATTTTTGGAACTTGAGAAAGAGAAGTTTCCAGGGGATTGTGTTCCCAAGTTGGTCTTAAGATTCGGGAATCTTCCTGACTAAAATATTTAATGTCTAAACCATCGGATTGAATATATTTAAAAGGTTCAGGGGCGTAGATGTCGCTCTGTTGGGTTAGAGTTTCTTCTCTAATTTCATAGGATAAACCTTTCGGAGATAAGGCTAAACGATACTTTAAAGGTTCTCTGTCTGGTACGTTCATTGCCAGGGAAATTTCTAATTCTCGCGCTTTCCCTCTGGTCAAAATTTCATGAAATCCGCCTTTTAGTTGTAATTGTTGATGTAAATTTCCACTGGCGGAAGCAGCTAGGATGGAAAAAACATCTAAAAAAGAAGTTTTTCCGGATCCATTCGCGCCAATCATCACGGTGAGATTTCTCATCTCAAGGTCAATATTGTGAAGACGGCGAAAACCCTTTACTGATATATTTTCCAATTTATTCATCTTCCACCCGAACGCGAAATGATCATGTATTCTTCAGATATGGTAGCTTTTGTATCCAGTATATCATACAATATTGCCCCTAAATCAAAAACCGTAATTCGTTATAATGGCAAAGTTATTACACAAACCCGGTTTATTAAACAATGGTACGTTTAAAACTTTGGCAGTGGGTGGTTTTAGCCCTCCCGATCGCCCTCATTATTACGTTTCTCCTAGTAGCAGCAGGAACCCAAATTAGCGAATGGGGGATTAATTGGATTTGGGGGGTTGTCACTCTGGTTTTAGTGGGGTGGCGATCGCTTATAGTTCGCTGGACGCGATCGCAAATTGACGAGGTAGAAGCAGCGATCGCTTCTATGAATGAAAAAATAGAAATAATCAATGAGGAAACTAAACAAAAACTAGGGGCGGATGATGCTGCCAAAAAAGCAGAAGTGGCATTACAAAAAATATTAAAAGAGTCTCAAAGCGATCGCCCGATATGGGATGATTGGCAAAATTTTTGGCAAGAATGTCAAGACATGGTGATAGCAGTTGCCCATATTTATCACCCAACAGTAAAATACCCGTTGCTGAATATTTATGTGCCTCAAGCTTATGGTTTAATTCGGGGGACGGTGGATGATATGGATCGGTGGATGCAGCAATTATCCCCGGTACTGAATCAAGTCACTGTGGGGCAAGCTTATCAAGCTTATGAAATTTATCGCAAATTAGAACCTTCGGCACGCAAATTAATGCAAGCGTGGGGGTGGGTACAATGGTTGGTGAACCCAGCAGCAGCGGCAGCGCGAGTAGCTAGTAAGAAATATAGCGAACAAGCTAATCAGCAATTATTGGCAAACTTGAGTTTTATGGTGCGGGAAGCAGCCCTGCGAAACCTGTGTCGGCAGGCGATCGCACTCTACGGAGGCAACCAACTTCCAGGGGAAAATTTGGCGGTATCTACTCCTAGTTTGCCGAAAGCAAAAACGCAGACTTTACAAGAAATTTTGGCGGCAGCAGATCCCCCGGAAAAAGTGGAGCAAAAGCCGGTGAATATTTTATTAGTAGGCAGAACTGGGGCGGGGAAAAGTAGTCTAATTAATACCATATTTCAGGCAGAATTAGCCGCAGTGGATGTGTTGCCGAGTACCGATCGCATTCAAAGTTACCATTGGCAAACGGACACCGGAGAAACTCTGACTCTTTGGGATAGTCCCGGTTATGAACAAGTGAATAAATCCGACTTGCGTGACCAAGTATTAGAATATGCTAATAATGCGGATTTATTATTACTGGTGACTCCGGCATTAGATCCCGCTTTGCAAATGGATGTGGATTTTCTTAAGGATATTAAAAAAGAGGTGCAAGATTTACCCGCGATCGCAATTGTCACTCAGGTCGATCGCCTGCGTCCAATTCGCGAATGGCAACCCCCTTATGATTGGGTTTGGGGCGATCGCCCGAAGGAAAAATCGATCCGAGAAGCCACAGAATATCGCACGGAAATGTTAGGAGAATTCTGCGATCGGGTGTTGCCGGTGGTCAGTTTTGACCCGAAAAGCGATCGGCAAGGGTGGAATATTGACAGCCTATCTTTAAGTTTGATAGAGGCGATCGCGCCGGTCAAACAATTACGGTTAGCCCGGTTTTTCCGAGACTTAGAAACTCGTACCATTGCCGCCGCCAAAATCATCGATCGCTACACATTTCAAATGTCCACCACCCAAGGGCTAACCGCTTTATTAAAAAGTCCGGTATTGCAATTTATTTCGACATTAACTACCGGAAATCCCACCTTAGCCTATTTATTAGCAGAAAAAATTCCCATTGAACAGTTGCCGATGGTAATTGGTAAATTACAAATGGCTTATGACTTGTTTACGTTATTAAGTAACGACAATAATCAGGTCAATTTTGAATTACTGGCAATTTGGCCATTGTTATTAGAAAATCCTGCCTCTCCTGACCGGAATGCTTGGGCATTTGGTCATGGTTTAGTGGAATATTGGACAAAAAATTTAACCGTGGATCAATTGCGGGAAAGAGTGGCGTATTATTTGCAACAACAGGGGGTGGGTTTGGCAGAAACATAAATGAGATTATCCGTAGGGGCGAAGCATTTGCGCGGATAATTTTTGGGATTGGCATCAATATTTAGCCGCAAATGCTTCGCCCTAATTTATTAATTGCGCGGATAATTTTTGGGATTGGCATCAATATAGCAATTGTCATATTTATGAATTACAAAACAACTGTCATTCCCGCCCCACGCCTTCGCGGGGGTAAACTCCGGCGGGAATCCATAAAACCTCTGTAATTAGGACAATAACCGCTGTATTTGGCCGCAAATGCTTCAAGCTAATTTATTAATTGCGCGGATAATTTTTGGGATTGGCATCAATATTTGGCCATAGAAGGGCGAAGCATGACCGCAGTTAAATCTATATTTGAATCATAAATATCGGCGGTCATGCTTCGCCCCTACAAACCCAGGCAACTCAGAAAAACATGGAATGCACCTGTTCTAAATTCATGTCCGATCTGAACTTTTATCAGACAGCAATTCACTAAAACTATTAATGGTGACTTCGCGATCGGGAAACTTCGCTTTAATAATTAATTCACCGCCCATGAGTGCAATAACTTCTCGCAAATGATTTATATAAATATCTGTTTGCTTTTGTAAAAAGGCTTGCTGTAATTCATTTAACGCCATCTCTTGCTGAATCCGGGCGTTTTTCTGGGCAATCCTCGCTTTTCTCTCTGGTGAAATGTTTTCGATTAATTGATTAAATTTATGATGTCCGCTCATAATAATCCCTCTTGCTGTAGTTCTTTAAGGTATTCATCGTATAGCCTATCGGCGATTAGCACATACTTTTCATAAAATCGGTTATCCCCAGTTTTATCACCTCCGATTAATAAGATTTCAGTGCGTCGCGGATCGAAAGCGTAAAAAATTCTTAAAGGCTTGCCTCCACTTTGAATGCGTAATTCTCTTAAATGAGAATGTTTTGAGCCATTCACCCCAGAAGAATACGGGAAAGGTAAATTTGGCCCTTTTTCTTCTAGTAATTGGACAATCACAATAATATCATCCTGCTGTGTTTATTGCAGAATTTACCACCACCCTTGAAATTCATCAGTATATTCTATTTCCCAAGTCACGGTAGTAATTTATCCTTGTAATTTTTTGACATAAGATTTGCTACAAGTCATTGAATAATCTTTAAAAATATGGCGATCGCTCGTCTTCAGATTCCATTACAATCTCATCCCCTTGGGGAATTGCTTGCCCATAAGCAAGGACTTCCTCAAAGGCTGGTTCATCCTTGAAAAATCCGGTAATTTGTTCTAGCCAATTGGTTGGTTCAGGGGTCGCAATTTGTTTCTGAAATTCAATAATTGCTGCCTTGACTGCGGCGATCTGTTCTTCTAAAGAAATGTTGCTTGCCATTGGAGTTTCTCCTGATTAACGATTGGAATACTAGGGCAGATATTGGTGGGATTAATATGATGAAGGCGATTATAACAAGAAACCCATGAGGTACAGAGTAAAAAAACGTCATTCCCGCGTGGTAATCCATCCAATCGAGTTTCTCAATAAATGAAACCAAACTATATTAGTAGATTCCATCATGGCAAATTTTTTACAGGTCAAAGGTGACGACTGCCCCCACCAAAACGTCAACCCTACCATAATGGTTTAGATCCCTTGGCTGACGAAGGATAATTTTTGATTTCTCGTTGCTAAAATACCAGTGGCAACATTCGCCATAGAGATTCCACCTCCGACAAACTGAGAAAACACCATGAAAGCCAAGGAACTATTACGACGCTATGCAGATGGTCGGAGAGATTTTCGCGGGGAAAACCTCCGAGGTCAGTCTTTCAAAGGCAAAGACCTCTCTGGGGCAGATTTCAGTGAGGCGGATATCCGAGGGGCTAACTTCACCAATGCGACCTTAACTGGAGCCAAGTTTGTCGGGGCGAAAGCAGGACTCCAAAAACGATGGGCAGTGGACTTGGTACTGGCATCTTGGTTGCTTTCTGCTTTCTCTGGATTTTTGTCAGTATTCTTGGGCTATTTTGTGTCATTGATATTCGATAGTTCAAGCGAATACGTTGTGGCTGGTTGGATATCACTGGCGATCTGGGTGACTTTCTGCCTCATCACGATTCGCAAAGGAACTTTAGCGGGATTTGGATTTATCGCCGTCGCCGGAGCCTTGTCCTTCGCCTTCTCCTTCGCCGGAGCCCTCGCCGGAGCCGCCGCCGGAGCCGGACCTTTCGCCGTCGCCTTCGCCGTCGCCTTCGCCGTCGCCGTCGCCTTCGCCGTCGCCGGAGCCTTCGCCGGAGCCTTGACTATTTTTAATATCTGTCTAAGTTGGCGGGCGCTGAAAGGAGACCCCAGAGATGCTTGGATTCGTTCGGCGGCGATGGCGTTTGCGGCGATTGGCGGCACCAGTTTCCGAGGGGCAAACCTGACCGATGCCGATTTTATCAATGCCACCCTCAAAAGTACCGACTTGAGAAAAGCCAATTTAACTCAGACGCGCTGGAAAGATGCGATTAAATTAGACCGAGTTCGGCCAGGAGAAACCTATCTCAGCCAACCACAAGCCAGAGAACTGGTGAGAACAACAAACGGGGAAAATCAAAAATGCGATCGTCTCAACCTCCAGGGTGTTAACCTCCAAGGCGCTAACCTAAAAAATGCCAGCTTTATTGAAGCCAACCTTAACGATGCCAACTTGCAAGATGCCGACCTTACGGATGCTCGATTAGTTCATGCCCAGCTTGATGATGCCGACCTCACGGGAGCCACTCTCACTGGTGCATATATTGAGGAGTGGAACATTACCACCACCACCAAACTGAAGGGCATTCGCTGCGATTATGTGTTTATGCGTTTACCCCCCAAAGACCGCCCCTGGTTTATTGCCCTGCCACCGGAAGAAAGCCGCGACATCGACTCGCGACGCAAACCTGACGATAGGAAGAAAAACTTTGAAGATGGGGAATTTATCGACTTTATCGCCCCCATGCGGGAAACGCTGGATTTGTATCATAACCAGTCCGTTGATATGCGACTGGTGGCCATTGCGCTACAAAAATTGAAAGACGACAACCCAGAGGCTGAAATCGAAGTAGTCTCGATGGAGAAAAAAGGTAAAAATAAGGATAAGTTGCTGATTCGAGCGGAAACTTCACCCCAAAGCGATGTTGCTGCTTTGAATCAGGGTTATTTTGCTAACCTAGAATATGTGCAGTCATTACCCCCGGAACAAATATCACAATTATTAGCAGATAAAGATGCTAGACTTGAAGAAAACAAAGCAACAATTGAATTATTAAAGGAAATTTTAGTAACTAAGCACCAAATTCCTGAGATCAATATTCATAATCAAAACCAAGGAGATCAGAATATGTCTGGCGATCGTCATATCACCACTAACAGCTATCACGAAGATAACCGAAATATCACAGACAACCAAGGCACTATCATTGAAAATGTTGGCCGAGATGTGAATCAATACGCCCCGGAACAAAAGCAAGATTTAGCGACAGCCGCCCCCGAAATTCAAAAATTACTAGAACAGTTGGAAAAAACTTATCCAACAGATACCACGACGGGCAAAATGACGATCGCAACTAAGGCAATTGAAGCAATCGAAAATAACCCCACTTTAATGCAACGAATTCTCAGCGCCTTAAAATCCGGGGGAACTGCGGCATTAGAACAATTGTTAAGTCATCCAGCCGCCAGTTTTGCGATCGCGGCTTTAGAAGATTGGCAAAAATAAAAAACAGATTAGATAATTTAGATAATATTAGATAATAATGTAGGGGCGAATGGCCATTCGCCCCTACCCAATATAGACCCAATATAGAAGATTAATAGAAGCGATCGCATCTTTTTAACCGCAACTAACCCAAAGGGCGATCGCCTTTTTTTAAACTTATGTCCATGTTGGGTTTCATGCTTCAACCCAACCTACATTACTATGGATTCCTGCATACGCGGGAATGACAGAAACAAACTATGGTGATTTAGCTATTGGTTAATTCATAAATACCTTTAAGCTGCTCTAAACTTCGCAGAAATTGACGGGCTAAGAAACTTTCTGGGAAGCGTTCAGAATATATCGCTGCCAAAGATTCGCCAAACCAAATTAATTCTGCTTTGCGTTTCATAGGTGTCTTACTGAAGCCTTCCCGTAAATAACCATTGGTATAGTTATCGTATTTATCCGCCAAACTTACCAAGACAATGCTATCAGAACCAGAGGCAACTTGCTCAATATATTCTTGCTTTCTTTCCTGCCAAGGAAGACTGCGATCGCATTCCGTACAACCCCGGACAATAGCCGCCACTTCAGACCCAAAGTTATCGGTAATTTTGGCAAAAGCTTGGTCAACGGTTAGCCCCTGTTTTGGGGCGGCATCTTCCACATAATCATGTAACCAAGCCGCGATCGCCTCCGCTTCGGTGCCCCCCTCCAACCATACATAACTAGACACCGCTTGTAAGTGGAGAATATAGGGTTTGCCGCTATATTTGCGCTGTTGATAGCGATGGGCGGCTAGGGCAAATTGCACGGCGAGATCGTACCGTTCAGAATATTGGGGAACTGGGGAAAATTCAGCCATAATAACTTAATAAATCCTTGGAAAATCACCTAAATAAAATTAATCGAGCATCTAATCATAATGAAAACAGCGAAAAAGCCTTATTTTCGATCCAGGTAAGTTTTTTGCTCGGAGTTTACCCTGGGGACAGTTCTCAGTAGTTCTCACCAGAGGCAAGCCTGGATTAATTTTGTCTTAACCTGGGTTATTGTCTCCTTTTCTCTATTTTTGCCAGATTTTTTTGGCCAAGATGATTAAGATAGATCCAGGAACGTACAATCCGCCGATTATTTAATCCATGATATCAACGCTGCTCAAATCTCCTATCGTCAATCGCCTTAACTCACCGACCATTCATCGATTACCCAATGGTTTGACAATTGTGGTCGAACAAATGCCCGTAGAAGCGGTCAATCTTAACCTCTGGAACCCCATTGGTTCAGCCATAGAAGCCAATGAAATCAATGGCATGGCGCATTTTCTGGAACACATGATTTTTAAAGGCACGGAACAACTGGTTAGTGGAGAGTTTGAGCGTAAAATCGAAGAGCGCGGTGCTGTCACCAATGCCGCCACCAGTCAAGATTACACTCACTACTACATTACCACTGCGCCGAAAGATTTTGCGGAACTCGCGCCGTTACAAATGGATGTGGTACTCAACCCGACTATTCCCGATGAAGCTTTTGAAAAAGAGCGTTTGGTGGTGCTTGAAGAAATTCGTCGATCGCAAGATAATCCTCGTCGTCGCACCTATTACCGGGCAATGAAACTGGCATTTAACCACTTACCATACCGCCGTCCCGTACTCGGTCCTGTAGAGGTGATTTCTAGCCTCACCCCACAGCAAATGCGGGATTTTCACGCCCAATGGTATCAACCGGAGTCCTTGACCGCAGTGGCGGTGGGGAATTTGCCCGTGGAGGAGATGATAGAAATTATTGCGGAAGGATTAACACAGATTAAGCCTCAGTGGAGCGAAAAAAGCGATCGCTCCCCTAGGTATCACCACCTGGAAATGCTCACCCCAGAAGCAAATTTTGAGCAAATTATTCGGGAAGAAATTGTCGATGAAGCCCTGCAACAAGCGCGACTGGTAATGATGTGGCGAGTCCCCGGTTTGCTGGACTTGGAGCAAACTTATCCCTTGGATATACTAGCCTCTATTTTAGGCTCAGGTCGGACATCCCGCATGGTTCAAGATTTACGAGAAGACCGGGGATTAATCTCTAGTATTTCTGTGAGCAATATCAACCACCGAGTTCAAGGACTTTTTTATATTTCCGTGGATTTACCCACAGAAAATATAGCAATCGTCGAAGCTGCGATCGCCCAACATATTCGCACCTTACATCAGGAATTTGTCACCGAAGCGGAAATTACTCGCATTCGGACTCAAGTGGCGAATCGGTTTATTTTTGGCAATGAAACCCCCAGCGATCGAGCCAACTTATATGGCTATTATCAATCAATGATTGCCGAATTAGCCCCGGCATTAAATTATCCTCAACACATTCAATCGGTGCAACCAGTGGATATCCTAGAAGCGACCCAAAAATATCTTTCTCCTGATGCTTATGGGGTTTTGGTCGTTCGCCCTAAAGCCAATTAATCAAATTGATAGTGGCTGGTTGGTTGTGAGTTGTTTGAGGAAAATTCCATCAGTCTCTCATAGATAAAAAATATCTGCTTGGGTGACGGCCAAGTTAAGCCAATTTAAGCCAATTTAAGCCAAGTTAAGCCAAGTTATTGGCGGTTTTTTTCTCAGCAGCGATTACCGATTCAACCCCTACCATTTGGTAATGTTTAAACTCAAAATTTTTAGGGGCGATCGCCCCCTCTGCTGCCTAAAAATTGCCATCAGCTAGAGAGGGCATTAGATACCCAAGATTCGCTCTGACTCTACGGGGTCAGTGCGATCGCAATTATTCTAAATCATCTTCTAGTTTAGCTTGCACAAAATGAACGATAATCGGCAAAAAAGAAACCAGAATAATTACCAGAACAATCGGCAGGATATACTTATCAGGGTCGGGGATTTTCGTGCCTAAATAATAACCTGAAATCGTCATCCCGATCGCCCAAATAAAACCCCCCACCAAATTATATTTGATAAAAGTGCGATAACGCATCGCGGCGATCCCGGCAATAATCGGCGCAAAGGTTCTGACAATGGGGACAAAGCGGGCGAGAATAATCGCTTTAGACCCATGTTTGCCATAAAATTTTTCGGTTTTCACCAAATGTTTTTTCTTGAAAAACCAACCATCTTCTTTATCAAAGAGTTTACGTCCAAAACGATATCCGGTTGCATAACCAACATTATCACCTAATACGGCACAGACAAAACAGCCAAAACCCAACGTAAAAATATTGAAAATCCCTTGAGAAGAGAGCAGTCCAGCAGTAAACAGTAAACTATCTCCAGGCAAGCAAAATCCGATGAATAATCCCGATTCGGCAAAGACGACCGCCCAAATCCCTAAATATCCGATTTTGATGATAATTTCTTCTAAGTTAAAATGCATTTTTTTCTCATTTATTTGGCGTGATTGTTAGATAAAAAACCTTTACATTTTTATTTTAGTAAAAAGATTTATCTAAAAGCGATATGGGATAATGATTATCCCTGTAGCGAAGTTTAGCATAGCCGCTGATTTTTGGCAAATATTCAAGCACAAAAATAAACAAATATTGACTTGTTTTATATTTCTTCAAGGAAAACAGCAACGAAAAAATTTTATCTTATTGATAAAAAATCCCCTGAATAGGAGTGAAGCTGCTTAGATTATCCCTGGAGAACTTAGTATATTTTTGCATGGTCGGGGGAAAATGGTTCTCAAAGGCAAAGGCTTGATCAATACTTATTGGCTGACCAGCCGAAAAAATCCTGTTCCATGAAGCTTTAAGTAAAAAAAGTAAAAAAATGCTATGATCATGCTATGATAATGCTATAATAGCGAAACAATATAACTGTCTCAGCTTACCGATCAACCGCTAATGTTTAGAAATCTTCCTTATCAACCTTTGTTACTCCGGCTTTTACACGGGATCAATGGATGCTTAATCATCGGGTCAATCATCACGGGATTTTGGGTTTACAATACATTTGATGGTCGTTGGGGCAAACTGCCCCTGCCTAACCTATCATCCATTCAAGACATTCACGGCACCATCGCTGTCTCTTTTTTTCTGATTATCCCCGCATTTGCTCTTTATAGTTTTCATCCAGGAGAAAAACGCCTATTACAACCGGATTCTTTAAAAAATCTTACCAACCTCAATCAGAAGATTGGCTGGTATAGTTGGCATCGCTTAGTCAATACTTTAATGCTTTTAGCTGCCATCTTAGCCGCTTTTTCCGGACGAACCATGAAAGAAGAATGGCTGCCCAATGGCGAATTAAATCATCCTTGGTATTATCTGCATTTATTCGCTTGGCTGGTCATGGTGCTATGTTTAGTATTACATTTACTCATGGTGGCAAAAGTAGGAGGAATACCCCTGATTTTATCCATGTTTAATTGGCAGGTACGTCCCCAAGACAGTCCCCGTGATTGGAAAGCAAATACCCTCAATTGGTTGAAACAGCAAAAATCAAAGTTGACTCAAAAATAATGTTCAAATTTACCAAGACTTTGTTAAATAAAATTGAAATTCTGGTATTTTTAGGCTGGTTTATGGCATTGATTATTCCACTTTTTCTGTAAATCCAGCGATCGCAACTGCCAATCATTTACCGAGAATCACCTAGAATTACCGAGAATCACCTAGAATCACCGATAATTACCGATGTATTTGGTTGCCAGCAGAAAAGCCTCTATAATTAATTTATCTCATTCATTGCTTGATTGACCACGCTCGTCCAGCAAAGTAATACAGCCGATAATTTCAATTAACTAATAGTTTTACGTTCAGGAAAAAGCAATGGTTAAGTACACAATTCCCCAATCTCCAGAAATCGTTATTGATGTTCGCGGGAAAGATTCTCCGAAAAATCGCGATAAAGCGATGGATCAACTAATGGAATTGATGGATGAGGGCAAGTTGAAAACGAAATTAGCTGATGGGTTTGGCCCTGATCAGTTTGTGGAAGTGAAAGATACCAATACCAATTTAGATGGTGAAGAAATTGACGATCCAGTCACCGAAGCGGTGCAAATTCTCAATAGTTTGGCTTCTTTAAAGTTAAAAATGACTCAGACTAAGGAAGAAGCTCTGCAAATTCGTCAACAAATCGATATCTTATTTAATGATGATCCGGTGACGGAAGAACAAATTAACCAGTTGAAAGACGGATTTAAGGTGCTGAAAAATTTTGCTCAAGCCAATCAGCGTTATTTATTGGCCAGAAGCCAAGCTGAAGAAGCTCGAAAAATCTTAGATCGGGCATTAAGCTCTTTAGAGTAATTCTGCGGGTGACAGAAACCGGGTTTCTTATCTTGGGTAGAAATTACCGCAACCCGGTTTCTGACGATCGCCCAATCAGCAAACCAATCAGCAAACCAATTACAAGGGAATCGTTAAAATTTCTAACATTTAACCATTTCCCTAGGCATTTACCAGAAAAAGGTTCATAATATTATTATTTAAGATTAAATCGTCTGATTGCTTTGAGTCAGTGGATCTCCACTAATCGACTTTGATATTGACTGGCGATATTGACTGGCTACTGCCAGAAAAATTAAACTGATTACCACATTAATTTTCAAGTGTCAAGGGGATCGTTGATGATTTGCTGTCCCAGGAAGTCATATTCCTGAGATGGGATTGGCGCAGATCCATTCCCCATCAGGGTTTTCGATCGCTATTATTTCAGGAAAAATTTAAGGAAAAGTGATGGCGATCGCTGAAGTTAGGGGAAAGTTCTAAGATGTGGGAGCCAGATGTGGGAGCCAGATGTGGGAGCCAGATGTGGGAGTCAGATGTGGGAGCCAGATGTGGGAGCCAGATGTGGGAGCCAGATGTGGGAGCCAGATGTGGGAGTCAGATGTGGGAGCCAGATGTGGGAGCCAGATGTGGGAGTCAGATGTGGGAGTGAGTCGAGTGGTGAGGAAAATCACCGGAAAGACATCCGGGATGCCCTGTTAGGAGCCTACAGAGTGAGTATTTGGAGAACTTGTGAATATGAATACGTCATTTTTTTATAATCCCGTTCCTTTGTACCGGAACGCTTTAGAGCCATTGGTCATTCAGGAAGTTAATCGCCAAGTGGATCGGTTGCCAGCCAAGCTGCTGAAATTTGTGGAAATTGAAAAAATTAAAGCTCAAGCGATCGCCTACGCCTTGAATCGCTTACCGGCGATGTATGCCACTAGCGAACGGGGATGGGAGTTTCAACAGCATAAAGCCCAGGAAAAATATGGACGAAAAATTATGGAAGTGGTTCGTCAAGGATTGGCGGCCATTCAATTGGATCCCTTAATCCCGGTTTGGAATATGTTTGCCCCGGAGAATGCTTGTGTAATTTCTTTGCCTGAAGCTCCAGAGAACCGTCCCGTGAGCCTCTAAGTCAGAGTGTTAATATTTGGTGTTGATTCAACAGTAATCCGACTCACTCAACAGGGTACAAATTGCCAGTGGTCAAAATTCTCTAGCATTTTTCTAGCATCCGGTGGAATATTCGGTGAAATATCCGATTAAATATCCGGTGAAATATCCGGTGAAATATCCGGTGAAATATGAATTGCCGGATCGAATCGATCGATTATCATTGATAATCATAGATGCCGATATGATGATGACTGATAATTCCTGTGAAATTGCGATCTAGCTACTGGCAATTGTTGCCCTATTTACGCCGCCATTGGCAAACCATTACTCAAGCATTGATTTGTACTCTGGCATTTACTTGTTTTTGGCCGATTTTAGCCCAATTAGCAGGGCAAATTGCCGGATTGATTGGTCAGGGAAAAGTCAGCGCGATCGCCCAAGTTGCGGGACTGGCGGCGGTGATTTTTCTGCTGCGCGGTGCTGCACAATATGGTCAAGATGCGTTGATGGCCAAAGCTGCCCTCGATTTGACCTTGGATCTGCGCCAACGAGTTTATGCTCATTTATTGAATTTAAGTCCAGGTTATTTTGCTAGGGCCAAAACTGGCGACTTGTCCTATCGCCTCACGGAGGACATCGATCGCACTGGCGAAGTAGTAAATAAAGTTTTTCATCAGTTTGTTCCTTGTGTGTTGCAGTTGGTGGTGTTGTTGGGATATATGATTTATCTCAATTGGCAGCTAACGATTGCCACATTAATTATTGCCCCAGTGATGGCGGTGTTGATTGGTTGGTTTGGCGATCGCCTGCGGGTATTTTCGCACCACAGTCAAAATCGGATTTCTGACTTATCCGCTTTGGTGACAGAGGTTTTTAGCGGTATTCGGGTTGTCCAAGCTTTTGCCGCTGAAGAATATAGCTTAAGTAAATTTCGGGAAGTGGCTATTCGCAACCGCCAAGCCAAATATGCCGCTGAACGTCTTAAAGCGATTCAATTTCCCGTGATTGGTTTTTTAGAAGCCCTCAGCGTTTTGTTGCTATTTTTGTTGGGGGGTTGGCAAATTTCTCAAGGCAATTTGACCGGGAGTGAATTTGTTAGTTATGCCACAGCGGTGGCGTTATTAATTGATCCGATTTCTATTACTACCAGTAATTATAATGAGTTTAAACAAGGAGAAGCTTCCGTCGATCGCGTGTTTGAACTGTTAGCTATTCAACCAGTAGTAAAGGAAAAATCCCTTACTGCGATCGCTTTACCTCCAGTTAAGGGTCAGGTGGAATATAAAAATGTGACTTTTGCCTATCATCCCGGTTACCCAGTGCTGGAAAATCTGAATTTATTGGTATTACCAGGAGAGGCGATCGCTCTGGTGGGGGCTTCGGGGGCTGGTAAATCTACTTTGGTGAATTTATTACCCCGATTTTATGATGTGCAAGGGGGACAAATTTTAATTGATGGGATTGATATTCGCGATGTAAAAATTCCTAGTTTACGCCGTCAAATTGGCATTGTTCCCCAGGAAACTATGCTCTTTTCTGGCACTATTGCCGAAAATATTGCTTTTGGTCAACACAATTATGATCTAAATGCCGTAGAAGCAGCGGCACATACAGCGAATGCTCATCAATTTATTTGTCAATTACCCGATGGATATTATACTCAGGTAGGGGAAAGAGGCGTTAATTTATCCGGGGGTCAGCGCCAAAGAATTGCGATCGCCCGCGCTGTTTTATTAAATCCGCAAATTTTACTTTTAGATGAAGCAACTTCGGCCTTAGATTCAGAATCAGAAGCCTTGGTACAAGAAGCAATCGAAAGATTGATGCATGAGCGCACCGTATTTATTATTGCCCACCGTCTCGCCACAGTCCGACGATGCGATCGCATTTTAGTCATAGAACAGGGGCGCATCATTGAATCTGGAACCCATCAAGAACTGCTGGAAAAAGGACGGCGTTATGCGCGATTTTATGCCCAACAATTTAGCTAAAATCTGTATAATACCATTTACAAAAATTCATGCAACCGTAGGGTATCGGGGCAACCACCGCCACGGAAAATCCCCTACTAATGCCCAAATGAATTTCGTAATTGTAGCAACAATTTTTCAGGCTTGGTATAACTGTAGGGGCGAAGCATTCGGGCAGTTAACTTGCTTGTTTTAACAGTAGTTGTTACCTGAATGCTTCGCCTTTACCGGCAGTTAATTATCGGTTTTAACCAGAAAGATAATTACCCGAATGCTTCGCCCTTATCGGCAGTTAATTATCGGTTTTAACCAGAAAGATAATTACCTGAATGCTTCGCCCTTATCGGCACTTAATAGACATATTAGACAATTCTGGCTTTCATACCGAAGCGATCCCCCCAACCCCCCTTTTTAACGGGGGCTTTTGATAATTTTGCACTCTTGTCTATTTTAATAATTTTTTAAAATCGTGATCTATAATGGAATGTAATCAGGATTTTTAAGATTCATAAGTAAAATCTCTTACGGAAAATTAATAAAATCTTTGTGGAAATGGCTAATGAAACTCATTGGTCATAAGGACAAAGGTTTTAAAGCAATACCATGATGATTTCTTCAGAACACAAGTAGGCGATCGCTTATGGCATTACTCATAATGACAAGAGGGTAACCAATGAACTACCATCAACAGCGACAAACTGGGAAGGCTGAAGCCCAACTAATAACTCGGAAGACTAAAAATTTGGTCATATTTTATGGAATCCTGGGGGCAATCAATGTAATTTGTGGCATTATGGGCGAAAATGCGATCGCGCAAACCGCACCTATTCCTGCTGCTGACAACACTGGAACCGTAGTCAACCAAACCGGCAACACCTACAACATTACCGGGGGACAACGGTCTGGGGACGGGGCGAACCTCTTCCACTCCTTCCAAGAATTTGGCCTCAACGCGGGACAGACCGCCAACTTTCTCTCCTCTCCAGAAATCAACAACATCCTTGGCAGAGTCACCGGGGGCAACGCCTCTATTATTAACGGCTTAATTCAAGTCACCGGGGGCAACTCCAACCTATTCTTAATGAACCCTGCGGGCATTATTTTTGGCCCCAACGCCAGTCTCAACGTTTTAGGGGACTTCACCGCCACCACCTCCACCAACATTGGCTTTAACTCAGAAGCCTTCAACGCCTTTGGCAGCAACAACTACAGCGCCTTAGTGGGCGAACCCTCCACCTTTGCCTTTTCCCTCTCCCAACCGGGGGCTATTCTCAATGAAGGCAACCTCAGCCTCAACCCCGAACAAAAGCTAACCCTCTTGGGGGGAACAGTCGTCAACTTAGGCACCCTTTCCTCTCCCGGTGGTAATATCACCATTGCTGCCGTACCGGGAGAAAACCTGGTTCGCATCAACCAGGAAAACCATCTCCTCAGCTTAGAAATTCCCACCTCACCCACGGGCAACAATTCCCCTAACCAACCGCCGCAAAACTTTCAGCCCTTAGACTTGCCCAGCTTACTCACTGGGGGTCACATCACCCATGCTTCCAACGTGACGGTTAACAATGACGGCACCATCAGCCTCACAGGTTCAACCCTAAGAATACCCACAGATCCCGGTGTCACCGTGGCTTCCGGTAATATTGATGTCTCAAATACCAGCACGAATGGCAATGGGACTGGGGGCGCGATCGCTGTATTAGGGGACAAAGTTGCCTTAGTCGATGCCCTTATTAACGCCAGTGGGATTGATGATGGCGGTGTGGTCTTAGTCGGAGGAGAATATCGCGGCGAAGGAGAAGTCCCCAACGCTTCAGAAACTTTCGTCAGTAAAGATACGCTGATTTCTGTGGATTCTTTAGAAAATGGCGACGGGGGACAAGTCATTATTTGGGCTGATGAAACTACCCGGTTTCATGGAGAAATTAGCGCCAAAGGTGGCAGTCAAAATGGCAATGGTGGCTTTGTTGAAGTTTCCGGCAAACAAGATTTAATTTTCCGAGGTCAGGTAGACACCAGCGCCCCCCAAGGTAGCACCGGCACTTTATTATTAGACCCAGATAATATTACCATTGTTGATGGCAGTGGTGCGCCTAATGATAACCAATTGAATGCGGGTGAACCTTTTGGCGATCCCGAAGGAGTCATTTTCGATGATACGCTCACCGCAGGCGCAAATTACACTATTTCTGAAACGGCATTAGAAGCGATCGGGGCTAATAGTAGTATTATTTTAGAAGCCGCCGACAATATCACTATTGAAGACTTATCAGACAATACCCTGAGTCTGCAAATGGGTGCTGCTGGATCAGTGAGTTTGATCGCCGATGCTGATTTTAATGGAGTCGGTGATTTTACTATGAATCCTGCGGATGCGATCGTGACACAGGGAGGAGATATCACAATTTCAGCGGGTAATTCTTCCCGCACAGGAAATCAAATTAATCTGGGAAATATCACCACCAATGGGGGAAATTTCATCGCGGAAACTGGCAGCAACAGCACCATTACCGTCAATGGAAATATTGATGCGGGAATTGGTTTTATTGACTTACGCAGAGCAGGAAGGGCTAATAGTCCGCCGACAGTTCAATTTGGCAATTATGTCACCCTTACGGCCAATGATATTAACTTAGATACCAATACTATATCCACCACTCAAACCGGACTAGATTTAGTCATTCAGCAAGGGGACAGCAATCAGGGTATTTATATTAACAATTCTACCGGATGTAGTCCAGGCTTCTTATGTCTGGACAGCAACTCTAGCGGTAATAGCGAGTTCAATTTACTGCAAAATGCGGGATTTAACTCGATTACTATTGGTCGTACTGATGCCACAAACTTTATTGAAATTAGCGGCAACGCTCCTTCTCTCACTTTAAGCACAACTACAATTATTCAGGGTGGAACGGGGTCAATTGAAATAAATGCTCCTTTAATTGTTGGAAATAATGCCCTCACTCTCACAGCAGACGAAATTAATATTAACAATGTAGGTAGTATCTCTGGTACGGGCAGTCTAACTCTGCAACCTACCACCGTGGGGCAAAATATTTCCCTGGGAGGGTCTGGAGGTACTGGAGTAGGGATTTTATATTTAACCGAGTCAGAATTAGCTAATATTCAAAACGGTTTTAATTCTATTACTATTGGACGGGCTGACGGTACGGGTGCCATTACTATCGATGGGCCAACTTCCGGTCTAGGATTTTCAGACCCAGTGACGATTCAGTCTCCCGGTGGTTCGATTACAAACAATTTTCAAATTTTGGGAAATGATAACGCTTCTGTGACTCTCATCGGCCCAACAACATTAAATGCCGATATTACTACTAACAATCAAAACATCGGCATTATCGGCAACACCACTTTAGGGGCTGATGCTACTTTGAATAGTGGATCTGGTACTATTGATTTTCAGGGAACTATAGACGGGAGTTACAATTTAACCCTAAATGCGGGGACTGGCAATGTTAATATTGGTGGCGCCGTTGGTAATAATACCCGTCTGAATAGTCTTAACATATTAGGACAAAACACAAGTATTAATGGCAATGTCACCACTCTTGGCACTCAAGAATATAACGGTAACGTCACCTTTGTTAATTCCAACCCACAAATCACTGCTGGGGAATTAAATATCAATGGGACAATATCCGGTAATGGCAGCTTACTTGTGCAACCAATAATCGATAACTCACCAATTGAAATCGGTGGGATTAACCAGTCACCGGGTTTGAATTTAACCGAAGCAGAACTTCAGTCAATCAGTGGATTTAATGGGGTGACAATTGGTAGCACGGGTGGCACGGGAGCGCTTAATATTGCCAGTCCCGTTAATTTAAGTAACCAGACTTTTGACCTGACCTTACAGGGTGGGGCGGTGTCGTTTAATGACGGCATTACCTTGGGTAATAATCGGACTTTAACTTTAAATACTGGTAGCATTACCAGCCCTTTTACCGGGACAGATATCAGGATCGCCGCTAATGGTACTGTAGTCTTAAATACATCGGGAAGTGTGGGCGATTCGTTGAATTCTTTGGAGACAAATGTTAGCCAAATAAATATTAATAATGTTACAGGAAATTTGTTTGTGAATAACGGCCAAACTCTTAGTTTAGGAACGGCTAACATTTCCGGTAATTTAGAAATTACAGCAAATGGCAATATTACTGGGAATAGCCCGATCGCCATTGGGGGAAATAGCACTTTTACGACTACTGCAATTGGGGCAGATATTACTTTAAGTCAACTAGCAACACCGGGAATAATTACGGTCAATACTAATGGCGCTGGGGCTGATGCTAATATTACCAGTGCTAATGCAGTAAATTTAGGCAGTTCTACGGTGGGCGGTAGTTTAAATGTCACGGCAAATAATGGCGATATTTCTACGGAAATTGTTGAAGCGGGGACAGATATTACCCTCACGGGAAATTCTATCTCTCTCAACAATAACCTAACCAGTGGCGGTCTTTTAAATGTCACGGCAAATAATGGCGATATTTCTACGGAAATTGTTGAAGCGGGGACAGATATTACCCTCACGGGAAATTCTATCTCTCTCAACAATAACCTAACCAGTGGCGGTCTTTTAAATGTCACGGCAAATAATGGCGATATTTCTACGGAAATTGTTGAAGCGGGGACAGATATTACCCTCACGGGAAATTCTATCTCTCTCAACAATAACCTAACCAGTGGCGGTCTTTTAAATGTCACGGCAAATAATGGCGATATTTCTACGGAAATTGTTGAAGCGGGGACAGATATTACCCTGACGGGAAATTCTATCTCTCTCAACAATAACCTAACCAGTGGCGGTCTTTTAAATGTCACGGCAAATAATGGCGGCATTTCTACCACCGGGGCGATTAATGCCGCCAGTAATATCACTTTTACTGGCGATACTATTGCCTTAAATAATACTCTCACCAGTCCAGGCAATTTAATCTTACAACCATTTAATCAAAATACTCCCATTGAAATTGGAGGTGAAACCGGAACCTTTAACATTTCTCTGGCAGAAATCGCGAATTTATCTAATGGATTTAGCAGTATTACTATTGGTCGCAGTGATGGAACTGGGATGGTAAATTTAGGGGCGATTAGCTTTAGCGATCCGGTGACAATTCAATCAGGAACAGGGCAAGTAACGGTCAACGGAACGATTACTGCGATCGATAATGCTACGGTGAATTTTAACACCAGTAATCTGTTCTTAAATGCCGGGATTAGTACCAACAACCAAACGATCGCGATCGCTGGAGATATGATTCTCAACAACGATCTTACTTTGGATACTGGCGCGGGGGCTGGGGATATCATATTTACCGGAACGATTAATGGCAACCGGACGCTGACGTTAAATGCCGGAACTGGTCGCGTTTCTTTTGGGGGAATTCTGGGTAATCTCACCCCTTTAAATCGTTTAACTGTTACCGGCTTGATTAATAGTGGATTACAAGCCACTGCGGATACCATTGAATTAAATGGCGATATCAATTCTGCCGGTGCTAGTGTAATTTTAACCGGCAATAATCAGCTAATTACTAATAACGTCAACATTACAACCAGTGGGGGTTTAATCAGTTTAACCAACCCGGTTGGTGATGTGACGGTGGGCAACTTGGATAGTTCTAATCCTAATGGGACTGGCGGTGCGATCGCTGTAAATAGTCCCAACGGAGTTGTCACCACCGGAAATTTAACCTCTACGGGGATAACCGGGGGCGATATTACCGTTCAGGCATTAACAAGTATTACCACTGAGGATATTGATAGCAGCGGTACGGTAGGAAATGGCGGGAATGTCTTACTCGACCCAGAGGATTTTATTGATGTTGGCTTTATTAATGCTCAAGGGGGTTTACGAGGCAGCGGTGGCAATGTTGAAATTGTCACTGGGGGCGTTTTCCGCGCTAATAATACTTTTACCGACCAAAATGGCCAAGTTGCCAGTATTTCTACTGCCGGGGCTGGGGGAAGTGGCAATGTGAGTCTCAGTCACAACGGGGGCAGTCAAAATACTCCCTTTGTGGTGGGCGATCCCACGACCAACGGCACTGCTGGGGTGATTACCACTGGGGCAAATAATACGATCCCGCTAGGTTCCTCGTTCCCCGGCCCGCTGGAACAAGGGAATATTCGGGTGATTACCGCTGAACCAGAAACCCCCGTGGAAGAACCGCCCGTGGAAGAACCGCCTGCGGAAGAACCGCCTGTGGTGGAAGAACCAGCCGTGGATGAAACCCCAGTGGCACCAGCGTCAGGGGATGATATGCCCTTATCGTTGGAGTTAGACCCAGAACCGGACGGGGGAGCAGAGGAGCCGGGGAGCGGGGGAGCAGAAGAGATCGCGGCTACTCCAGAAGTGGCACCAGAGGCGATCGCGGCTACTCCAGAAGTGGCACCAGAGGCGATCGCGGCTACTCCAGAAGTGGCACCAGAGCCGATCGCGGCTACTCCAGAAGTGGCACCAGAGCCGATCGCGGCTACTCCAGAAGTGGCACCAGAGCCGATCGCGGCTACTCCAGAAGTGGCACCAATCACTTTAGAACCCATATCCGTAGAACTGGAACCGGAAAAAAATTCGCCGATTTCTGTGCCAATTTCAGAAAGAGTACAACCAGAACCGCGATCGATTTTGCCACCAGAAAAAGTAGG
This sequence comes from Planktothricoides raciborskii GIHE-MW2, assembly GCF_040564635.1. Taxonomy (NCBI): domain Bacteria; kingdom Bacillati; phylum Cyanobacteriota; class Cyanophyceae; order Oscillatoriales; family Oscillatoriaceae; genus Planktothricoides; species Planktothricoides raciborskii. The sequence goes on along the minus strand of NZ_CP159837.1, from coordinate 39,321 downwards.
GGCGATCGCCACTGAATTAGACTCACCTTCAGAAACCGAAGAAGAGGAAGAAGAAAACGTCCGGCAAATCACACCGGAAAATCTGGCGAGTCCTCAAGAAGTCGCCATTGTCGATCCAGGGGTAGCGGAAATTGAAAATAGCTTTACTCAAGCATTTAGCGACCACATTGGCGAGTCGAAGCAGGTCAATGTTAGCCTGCCACAAGCGCAAAATATTATCCGTAATATTGAAGGAGAAACTGGGGTCAAACCTGCTTTGTTATATGTTTATTTTGCCCCCACTTCTTTGGCCGGAAATACAGACAATGACCCCTTGGAATTAATCTTAGTGACGGCTGATGGTCGTCCGGTGAGAAAAGTCTTGCCGGTGACTCGTCGCGAAGTCATGGACAATGCCGATAATTTGATTACTTATATCACCGCGCCAAGATATCGCCGCCAAACCAAATATTTAGAACCAGCCCAAAATCTTTATCAATGGTTAATTGCCCCATTAACCGAGGAATTAGACGCCAAAGAAATCCAAAATATTGCCTTTATTATGGATGTGGGTTTGCGAACCTTACCGATCGCCGCCCTCCATGATGGCGAGAGTTTTTTGGTGCAAAAATATAGTGTGGGCATGATGCCTTCTCTCAGCTTGACGGATACCCGCTATCAAAATATTCAAAATGCATCAGTTTTAGCAATGGGAGCCAGTGAATTTACCAATCTCAATCCCTTGCCTGCGGTGCCCGCCGAAATGAAAATTATTACCCAAGAAATTCGCCAGGGAGCATCTTTCTTGAATCAGGACTTTACCCTGCAAAATATTCAAAAACAACACGCCGAGAAACAATATCCTATTGTTCATTTGGCCACTCACGGAGAATTTAACCCCGGAGATTTGAGCAATTCATATATTCAACTTTGGGATCAAAAGTTGGGTCTAAATGATATTCGTCAGTTAGGCTTACACGATCCAGCAGTGGATTTGTTAGTGTTGTCCGCTTGCCAGACTGCGGTGGGCAATGAAGAAGCAGAATTAGGCTTTGCTGGGTTAGCCGTACAAGCAGGAGTGAAAACTGCGATCGCCTCTCTTTGGTATGTCAGTGATGAGGGTACATTTGGCCTAATGACTGAATTTTATAAACAGTTAGGAATTGCCCCAATTAAAGCGGAAGCCATGCGACAAGCACAGTTATCAATGATTAACGGTAATGTGGAAATTGAAGGGGGTCAATTACGCGGTTCTCGCGGCACTTATACCTTACCTGAATCCTTGCAAAGTGCAGAAAACCAAAAGTTAACTCATCCTTATTATTGGGCAGCATTTACCCTAATTGGTAGCCCTTGGTAGACCAGGGACAAGAAACCCCAGGGACAAGAAACCGGGTTTCTATGAAAGTTGTTGGTTGGTGGCAAAGGTTGTTTAAAGAAACCCGGTTTCTCACCTCTCCCTGTTTCTCACCCCCCAGGGACAAGAAACCCCAGGGACAAGAAACCGGGTTTCTATGAAAGTTGTTGGTTGGTGGCAAAGGTTGTCTCAAGAAACCCGGTTTCTGGGCAGAGCAAAGAGGTTTCTCACCCCCAGGGACAAGAAACCGGGTTTCGGCGTCAACTTTTTGCTTTTAGCCAAGATTTAGTTAAGAAACCCGGTTTCTGAACCCCCAAGACCCAGAGGAAACCGGGTTTCTGCGTTAACTTTTTTCTTTTAGCAAAAATTTAATTAAGAAATCCGGTTTCTCTGTCTTGTATAAGTAAGCTATAATATTAAGAAAATTAGCGAGGAGCGATCGGTGATGATGCTGTCAACAGTAAACCATCTCTACATAATAAAAAGCATTTTATTGGGGTCTTTTTCCTTGGTTTTTTGTCAGACAATCACCCTAGGACAAGCGATCGCACCTGCAACTGACGGCACTGGCACCGCAGTCAACCAAACCGGCAACAGCTACAACATTACCGGGGGACAACGGTCTGGGGATGGGGCGAACCTCTTTCATTCCTTCCAAGAATTTGGGCTGAATGCCGGACAAACGGCTAATTTTATTTCCGCTCCAGAAATTAACAACATTCTCGGCAGAGTCACCGGGGGCAACGCTTCGATTATTAATGGATTAATTCAAATAACTGGCGGCAATTCTAATTTATTTTTAATCAACCCTGCGGGATTAATTTTTGGCCCAAATGCCACCCTAAATATTCCCGGTGATTTCACCGCCACCACCGCTACGGGTATTGGCTTTAATGCTGGTTGGTTTAATGCCTTTGGCAACAACAACTACAGCGCTTTAATCGGCGAACCTTCAGCCTTTGCTTTTTCCATTTCTCAACCAGGATCTATCCTCCAGAGCGGGAATTTAATCCTCAACCCAGAGCAAAATTTAACCCTCTTAGGTGGTACAGTCGTCAACCTAGGCAGTCTCACTTCTCCCGGTGGCAACATTACTATTGCCGCAGTGCCCGGAGAAAACCTCGTTCGCATCAACCAAGAAAATCATTTATTAAGTTTAGAACTACCCTTATGTGCCACCGCTAATTGCAACAATTCCGGCAATCAACCGCCCCAAAACTTTCAACCATTGGACTTGCCCAGCTTACTCACAGGCGGTCAAATTACCCATGCTTCTCATGTCACTGTTAACAATGACGGCACCATTAGTTTGACGGGTTCAACGTCAAGAATACCTACAGATCCAGGGGTAGCCGTAGCTTCTGGCAATATTGATGTCTCGAACACCAGTACAAATAGCCCTGCTACTGGGGGAACTGTCGCGGTATTAGGGGATAAAGTCGCCCTGGTGGATACTAATATAAATGCCAATGGGACTAATGGCGGTGGGACAGTTCTCGTAGGAGGCGAATATCAAGGTCAAGGGGAAGTACCCAACGCTTCAAATACTTTCGTGAATAAAAATAGCCTAATTTCTGCCAATGCCACAGAAAATGGAGACGGCGGACAAGTGATTATTTGGGCTGATGAAACTACCCGGTTTCATGGAGAAATTAGCGCCCAAGGTGGCAATCAAAATGGCGATGGTGGCTTGGTCGAAGTTTCCGGGAAAAAGAATTTAATCTTTCGAGGAGATGTTGACACCAGCGCCCCAGAAGGTAGCACCGGCAGCTTATTATTAGATCCGGACAACATTACGATCGCTAATGGCAGTGGTGGCGCTGATGACGCCGAAGTAACAGGGGATGGATCAATTTTTGGTAGTGATGGTACTGGAGATTTCACTATCTCGGAAACGGCCTTAGAAGGACTGACCAATACTGATATTTCTTTAGAGGCAACCAATAACATCACAATTGATGATTTATCGGATAATCTTCTTAGTCTAAAAACTGCTACAGGAGGGTCAGTCACCTTTAGCTCCGACTCTGATTACAGCGGGACTGGTGATTTTTCCATGAATCCCTCTGATACCATCCAGACTCAGGGTGGGGCAGTCAATATTTCAAGAAATCAAGTCACTCTGGGAAATATTATTACGAATGGTGGAGATATTACTGTTGATGGGACAAATGCTATCTTTAACGGCAATATCTCTACCAATGGGGGAGATTTCTTTGCGGCTGGGACAAATGCCACCGTCAAGGGCAATATCAATGCCGGATCTGGCTCAATTGAGTTCCTATTTTATTCTGGTGGAATCACTATAGGGTCTGTTACTTTTACCGCCGATCAACTCAGTATTGATGGAACAATATCTGCCAGTCAACCAGGAACCGATAGTCTGATCGTCGAACCCGGTACGAGCGATCGCACCATTGAAATTACCGATGATTATATGTGTTCCGGTACTACATTGTGTCTCGGACTCGACCCATTTAACGCCATCCAAGCTGCTGGGTTCAACTCCATTAAAATTGGCCGTTCTGACGGCACAGGCAAAATTAATATGGGGGGACATTCGGCAGTTGCCACCATAGGCAGTCCCACAACAATTCAAGCGGGAACTGGCACGATTACGGTTACAGATCAATTAAATGCACAAGGCAATCCTCTAACTTTAATTGCCGATGAAATTGATGTCAATAGTACCATTTCTGGCACGGGTTCTCTAACTCTGCAACCGAGTACCGTCAGTCAAAATATTGCCCTGGGAGGAACGGCAGATGCTGGGGCTGGATCTTTAGATTTAACCAGCACAGATTTCGAGTTAATTAATGGTTTTAGCAGTCTCACTATTGGACGCAGTAATGGTACTGGAACGATTAATACTGCCGGTCTAGTGGATTTTAGTCCCAAAACTTTTGACGTGACTTTAAACGGCGGCCAGTTAACCTTTAATAACCCCATGATTCTGCGTAACAATGGCATTTTAACTCTGAATAATGGTAGCATTACCAGTCCTGGAACTGGGACAGATGTCACAATTGGCGGTACGGGAAATTTAATTTTAAATATATCCGGGAATGTAGGTGAATCACTAAATCCTTTAATGACAAATGTTCCCAATGTCACCATTAGTAATATTTCAGGCAATCTGTTTATTAACAATGGTCAAGCCCTTGACTTAGGTGCCGTGAATATCCCCGGAAACTTAGGCATTACAGCCAGTGGGAATATTACGGATAGTGGGGTGGTATCAGTGGCAGGAAATAGCACGTTTACTACCACGGAACCTGATGCCACTATTACTTTAGATCAGTTGTCCTCAACAGGTTCAATTAGTGTCAATACAACGGGCAGTAATGGCAATGCCACTGTCACGAATTCTACCGCAGTTAATTTAGCCGCTTCTCAGGTAGGCGGTAATTTAAATGTCACCGCAACTACGGGCAATATTACGAGTAGTGGCACTGTGACAGTTGGGGGAAATAGCAGTTTTACTACTTCAGCAAGTGGGGCTGATATTACTTTAGACAAACTGGCTAATCCGGGAACAATTACTGTTAATACGAATGGCAGTGGGGCTGATGCAACGATCGCCAATTCTACCGCAGTTAATTTAGCCGCTTCTAGCGTCGGTGGTGGGTTAAATGTGACGGCAACTACTGGCAATATTACCGATAGTGGCACTGTAACCGTGGGCGGAAATCGAACTTTTACCACTTCCCAAACTGATGCGGATATTACCCTTGACCAGTTGTCAGGAACCGGAAGCATTAGTATGAATACTACGGGGGCAGGTGGTGATGCAAATCTCGCCAATCCTACAGCGGTAAACTTAGCAACTTCTACCGTAGGCGGTAATTTAAATGTCACCGCAACTACGGGCAATATTACGAGTAGTGGCACGGTTACAGTTGGGGGAAATAGCAGTTTTACTACTTCAGCAATTGGGGCTGATATTACTTTAGACAAACTGGCTAATCCGGGAACAATTACTGTTAATACGAATGGCAGTGGGGCTGATGCAGCGATCGCCAATTCTAGCGCAGTTAATTTAGCCGCTTCTAGTGTCGGTGGTGGGTTAAATGTGACGGCAACGACTGGCGGTATTTCTACCAGTGGAAATATTACGGCTGGGTCAGATATTACTTTGACTGGGAAGGAGATCGCCCTGAATAATTCAGTCACCAGTGGTGGCAGTTTAAATGCCACCGCAAATAATGGGGAAATTTCTAACAGTGGAGTGATTAATGCGGCAACTGATATTACTTTGACTGGGGATGCGATCGCCCTGAACAATTCCTTAAGCAGTCCCGGTAATATCATTCTAAAACCATTAAATAATAACACCACAATTGCTTTAGGTGGGGAAACAGGAACGTTTAACCTTTCTGCCGCCGAAATTGCTAATTTATCTGATGGATTTAGCAGTATTACTATTGGTCGGAGTGATGGGACTGGGACGGCAAATGTCGGCAGTATTAGCTTTAGCGATCCGGTGAAAATCCAATCGGGAACAGGTGAATTAACGGTGAATGGCGACATTACTGGCACCGATAACGCCTCGGTGACGCTTAATAGCAGCAATATTGCCCTGAATGCTGGAATTAATACTAATAGCCAAAATATTACCATTGGTGGGAATACGATTATCGGTAGCAATATCACCTTAGATACAGGAACCGGAACCGGAAATATCGCATTTAACGGAACAGTTGATGGCAACCAAGACCTAACTTTAAATGCGGGAACTGGCAGCGTTTCTTTTGCCGGTGCTGTTGGGGCGACAACGGCTTTAAATACTCTCACAGTTAATAGTGGAATTAGCAGTGGAATTACCGCAACTGCTAATAATATTGCGATCGCAGGCGATGTACTTTCTAATGGTGCTGATGTCACCTTAACTGCTGAAAATCAGTTAACCACAAATAATATAACAACCAGTGGCGGAGCAATTAATTTAACCAATAATAATGGTGATGTCACTTCTGCAAATCTAAATAGTTCTAATCCCAGTGGTGCTGGGGGTGGGATTACGGTGAATAGTTCGACGGGAGTTGCCACAACGGGTAATTTAACTTCTACGGGCACAACCGGGGGAAATATTACCGTTCAAGCATTAACCAGTATCACTACCGGCGATATTAATAGTAGTGGTACGGTGGGAAATGGTGGTAATGTTTTGCTCGACCCAGAAAACGATATTCAAGTAGGATTTATTAATGCCCAAGGTGGGGCGAGTGGCATTGGTGGCAATGTGAATATTATTACCGGGAAATTTTTCCGTGCAATCAAGACTTTTACTGACCAAAATGGCCAAGTTGCTAGTATTTCCACAGCCGGGGGTACAGGTGGTGGCAATATCACTCTGACTCACGATGGTGGCAACCAAAATACTCCTTTTGTGGTGGGAAATGCCAGCATTAATGGCACTGCTGGGGTGATTAATACCGGCGCGAGTACCATGCCTTCGGGGTCATCGTTCCCTGGCCCAACCCAACAAGGTAATATTCAGTTGATTACCGCTGAACCACCAGTGACACCAGAACCAGGAACTACGCCAACAACCCCTGGTACATCACCAACAACCCCTGGTACATCACCAACAACCCCTGGTACATCACCAACAACCCCTGGTACATCAACGGGTCAACCGGGGCTCCCAGTGGCAGCCGCACCAACGGACAATGCTATGGTGTCGCCGCAGTTGGACTCGGAACCGACACCGACCAACGCAAGAATCCCGGTGGCGCCTGCTAATCCGGCTGTTACTGGGCCGTTGGCGATCCAAGTACCCGCGATCGCACCAGAAACTCCTGTCGCACCAGGGGCGATCGCACCAGAACCCGCCGCAGTTCCATCCGCAACACCGGCATCCGCAACACCGGCAACGCAAGCAGGAACAGCAGTTTCCAGCCCGGTAATTTCTGAAAGTTCATCGGTGACACCTGTATCGACAGAAATTTCAACGCCATCAACCCCACCAGCGCCTCCACCAGAGGTGCCAGTGGCTTCCAGTATCTCTGTAGCAGTCCCCGGATCGGTGGCTGAGAACGGAGGCGATCGCGTGTTGTCTAGCACGTCGCAGGTTTTGCTGCCCCAGGAAACAACGGCGATCGCCACCAACTTAGAAACAGCCTCAGCAACAGAACTGAAACCAGAAAATATTCGCGATCGACAACTAGAAGCAATACTGGGCGATCAAACCGAAGACTCAGCCATGTTTGATTTCGGGGTAGCAGAAATTGAAGCGATCTTTACCCAAGCATTCCAAATCCATCTTGAACTTTCGGAAGTCATTCGCAGCCTTGGGATCCGGGAAGCCCAGACAATTATCCGTCGCATTGACGCCGAAACTGGAGTCAAACCAGCTTTGTTATATGTCCGCTTTTCCCCCACTTCTATAGAGGGAACTACGGACAATGACCCCTTAGAATTACTCTTTGTCGCCCCTGATGGTCGTCCCAGTCGAAAAGTTCTATCGGTGACTCGCGGTGAAGTGATAGCAACCGCCGAGAATCTTAACACCTATATTACCGCGCCAAGATATCGCCGCCGTACCAGCTATTTAGAACCAGCCCAACAGCTTCATCAGTGGTTAATTGCCCCAGTCCAAAAAGAATTAGACAATCACGCAATCCAAAATCTTGTCTTGATTATGGATTCGGGTTTACGCAGTTTGCCCGTGGCAGCGCTGCACGATGGGGAACATTTTCTGGTGGAAAAATATAGCCTGGGAATGATGCCTTCGTTGAGCTTAACCGATCCGCGTTATCGCAGTATTCAAAATACTTCAGTGTTAGCAATGGGAGCCAGCCAATTTTCCGATCTGAATCCCTTGCCTGCGGTGCCCGCAGAAGTGCAAACCATTACTCAACTTCGCCAAGGATCATTCTTTTTGAATGAAGAGTTTACCCTCAATAATATTCAACAACAATATGCCGAAAAACAACCTCCCATTGTTCATTTAGCCACTCATGGAGAATTTGAACCAGGCGATATTAGCCATTCATATATTCAGCTATGGGATCAAAAGTTGCGCCTAAATGATATTCGTCAGTTAGGATTTCAAGATCCAGCGGTGGAATTGTTGGTACTTTCCGCTTGTCAAACAGCGGTGGGCAACGAACAAGCGGAATTAGGGTTTGCGGGGATGGCCGTAAAAGCAGGAGTAAAAACGGCATTAGCCTCTCTTTGGTATGTCAGTGATGAGGGTACTTTTGGCCTAATGACTGAATTTTATAAAGCGTTAGAAACAGCCCCAATTAAAGCCGAAGCAATCCGACAAGCCCAGTTATCAATGATTAACGGTAATGTCGAAGTGGTAGATGGTCAATTACGCGGTTCTCGTGGGTCTTATCCGTTGCCAGAAGCTTTGCAAAATGTAGAAAACCAAAAGTTAACTCATCCTTATTATTGGTCAGCATTTACCTTAATTGGTAGCCCTTGGTAGTGTCCCAATTCTGCCCAGAAAAAGCCTGGTTTCTGCGTAAACTTTTTGCTGTTAGCAGAGATTTAGTTAAGAAACCCGGTTTCTGCGCCCGGTTTCTTAACCCTCAACTTCGGCCCAGGAAAAACCGGGTTTCTGCGTAAACTTTTTACTTTTAGCAGAGATTTAGTTAAGAAACCCGGTTTCTGCGCCCGGTTTCTTAGCCCTCAACTTCGACCCAGAAGAAACCGGGTTTCTGCATAAACTTTTTGCTGTTAGCCAAGATTTAGTTAAGAAACCCGGTTTCTTAACTAAATCTCTGCGCCCCCGACTTCGACCCACAAGAAACCGGGTTTCTGCGTAAACTTTTTGCTGTTAGCAGAGATTTAGTTAAGAAACCCGGTTTCTGAACCCCAGGCAAAAATATTCCTGCAAGGGCGAAGCATTCGCGGATCGATCTCTACTACAAACCAAAAAGTTATCTACGCGAATGCTTCGCCCAATTTGACAAAAACCCCCCCCTCATTTTATGTAATTTTTATCAGTTCATGTTGCCATTTTGGCAGAAAATTTAAAAAGTTTTTTCAAGAAACTGAAAAAATAATTAAGGTTGTCAAAAAAGGCAATTTTCTAGCGGACAAATTCAGGGAAATTACGCATAATAGTAGCATAATTCGCCAGGAGCAACCTGTGATGAAGCGACTAACAGGAAATCATCTCTACATGAAAAGCCTTCTCCTGGGGTCTTTGTCCTTCATTGTTTCTCAGACAATCACCCTAGCAGAACCCATTGTCCCCGCAACGGACGGCACCGGCACCCAAGTAGAAATTAACGGCAATGAATTTAACATTACTGGGGGACAAGTTAGTGGCGATCCGGCTAATTTATTCCACTCTTTCCAGGAATTTGGCCTAAATTCTGGGCAAATCGCCACTTTTCAATCTAATCCAGAGATTATTAATATTTTAAGTCGAGTCACAGGTGGCAACGCTTCGATGATTAATGGCTTAATTCAAGTCACGGGGGGAAATGCTAACTTATTTTTAATGAACCCTGCGGGGATTGTATTTGGGCCAAATGCTACCCTGAATATTCCCGCTGATTTTATCGCTACCACTGCCAGCGGGATAGGATTTAATCAGGGTTGGTTTGATGCTTTTGGCAACAATAACTGGGCTGAGTTAATCGGCAGTCCTTCGGTATTTCGCTTTGATGGCAATGGGGCTATAGTAAATTTTGGCAACTTGAGTATTTCCCACAGCCATCAGCTTGGATTATTGGGCAGCAGCGTTTTAAATCTTGGCAGTCTTTCGGCACCGGGAGGAAATATTATTATTACTGCCGTTCCGGGAGAAAGTTTGGTGAAGTTGTCGCAACCGGGACATTTGCTGAGTTTAGAAATTAGCCCGAATTCTTTAGACACCATTACTCCTTCTAATTTGCCAGAATTACTCACAGGAGGACAAGTCCATGATGCGACTCAAGTGGTTGTCCATGATGATGGCACCATTAAGTTAACAGGTTCGGGAGTTTCTGTCCCCACTGATACGGGAGTAACAATTGTTTCCGGCAATATTGATGTTTCAAATAATGCAGCAGGAACCGTGGCGGTATTAGGAGAAAGGGTGGCTTTAGTTGATGCCAATATTAACGCCAGTGGCAACAATACCGGAGGAAATGTATTTATTGGGGGCAATTTTCAGGGACAAGGCACTTTGCCTAATGCCGCTCATACTTTTGTGAATAATAATTCCTCTATTTCGGTGAATGCCTTAGAAAATGGAAATGCCGGGAGTGCGATCGTTTGGGCCGATAAAACCACTCGTTTTCATGGGAACATTAGCGCCACAGGTGGTAATTTTGGTGGCAATGGTGGCTTTGTAGAAGTATCAGGAAAACAAAATTTAATTTTCCGAGGTTTTGTTGATGTTACGGCGAATCAGGGAACTCCTGGGACAATTCTTTTTGACCCAAAAAATATTATCATTGACAATGGTGGTACAGATAACGTAGATTTAAATAATGCTTTTAAAGAAAATCCTACCGCTGATGTCACTTTTGATGCGGATAATATCACAGGGTTGAGTGGTGATGTAATTTTAGAAGCAAACAACGATATTACGGTTAATGAACCGATTATTCTTAATTCATTTTCATTTATCGAGAACTTAGAATTAAGAGCCGGTGGTAGTATTAATATTAATGCACATATCACTACATATACTACTGGTGCCAATATTATTTTAAGCGGAAATGATAATCGCGCTGATGTGAATAACCGCGATCCTGGTCCGGCAAATATTAGCGCTATTGCCGGTTTAAATGGTGGCAACATTGATATTACTTTAGGCACTCTGGGGGAAAGTGGAAATATCACACTTGCCACTGTAAGTACACAGCAGGGTAAGCATATCAATATTACTAATACCAACAATGGTTACGGCGGTGATATTGAGATTTCTGAGCCTATGAGTTCTTCTTCTGGATCTAACGGTGGTTTAATTAATTTAATTGCTGATGGGAATATTCTGACTAATAATATCAATTCTGTTGGGCAAGAAGGCAGAGGGGGAAATATTAATCTAATCAGTAATAACCGTGCCATTGAAACTGGTGATCTAGATGCTTCTGGCTTGTCTGATGGGGGTGCGATCGCGCTAAATGCTGAAGAAAATATTCTGACCAATAATATCAATTCTTTTGGACAAGAAGGCAGAGGGGGAAATATTAATTTCACCAGTAATAACGGTGCTATTGAAACTGGGGATCTAAATTCTTCTGGCTTGTTTGATGGGGGTGCGATCGCGCTAAATGCTGAAGGGAATATTGTTGCCGGTGGAGTGGATAGCTATGGAATTCCTATCCCCGGTAATATTTATTCTGGTTCCTACGACAGCGGAACTGGGGGTAGCATCAACCTACACAGTGCCAGCGGTTTTATTAATACCAATGACGGTTATCTGAATTCGATTGCTAATCAAGAAAATGGGGGCGATATTACGCTTACTGCTCAGGGAAATATTAACACAGGATATATCTCGTCTTATTCCCAAGAAGCAACAGCAGGAACTATCAAATTGACCAGTAACAATGCTGCCATTGAAACTGGGGATATAGATTCTGCTTCAAATCAAGGTAATGGGAATTCAATTACCCTGAATGCTGAAGGGAATATTCTGACCAATTTTATCTATTCTTTTGGGGCAGAAGGCAGAGGAGGAAATATTCATCTAACCAGTAATAACGGTGCCATTGAAACTGGGGAGCTAAATTCTTCTGGCTTGTTTGATGGGGGTGCGATCGCACTAAATGCTGAAGGGAATATTGTTTTAGCTGGATTAGATCAGAATGAAAATCTTATCCCTGGTAACGGTAACATTTCTTCTGATTCCGCAGGCAGCGGAACTGGGGGTGACATAAGTCTTCGCAGTAATAGTGGTGTGATAAATCTCGGATCGATTGATGCTTCTTCTAACCAAGGAAATGGAGGCGATATTACGCTTACTGCTGAGGGAAATATTAACACAGGATATATTTCTTCTTATTCCCAAGAAGCAACCGCAGGAACTATCAACGTGACCAGTAACAATGCTGCCATTGAAACTGGGGAGCTAAATTCTTCTTCAAATCAGGGCAATGGGAATTCAATTACCCTGAATGCTGATGACGATATTCTGATTACCAGTAACATTTATTCTGATTCCGCAGGCAGCGGAACTGGGGGTGACATTAGCCTAACCAGTGGCAACGGTGCCATTAATATAATCGAGGGAAATATCGAATCATCTTCTAATGAAGGTGATGGGGGTAACATCGAGCTTACAGCTAAAGGAGATATTCGCACAAATAATATTGATTCTTATTCTAATGGCAGCGGAACCGCCGGAAATATCAAGCTAACCAGCACGAGTGGACTGATTGATATTTTAGGTTCATTAACTTCTGCTTCCTTAAACGGTATTGGCGGTTCAATTGCTCTAACTGCTGATGAAATCGATTGGACAGAGGCAATTTTTACTTCTAATGGTGGCATTTTATTACTTCAACCCGCCACAAATACCCAATCCATTGAAATTGGGGGAAATAATGAGTCACCCAGTTTAGATTTAAGCACGACTGAACTACAGTTAATTGACGGATTTGATTCCCTAACCATTGGTCGCACTGGTGACACCGGCATAATTAATATTGCTGGATTGGTTAATTTCAGTAACGATAATTTTGATCTGACTATCAGCGGTGGTTCGTTAAGTTTTAATAATCGCATCACGATTCGTAATAATGGCATTTTAACCTTGAATACTGGCAGTATTACGAGTCCGTTTGATGGGACAGATATCGCGATTGGGGGAAATGGCACCTTAGTTTTAAATGTATCTGGTAATGTGGGAGAACTGCTTAATCCTTTGGTGACAAAAGTTAGTCAATTAGATATTGACAATGTAACTGGCAACGTATTTCTGAATAATATTACAGATCAAAATTTTAATTTAGGAACAACTAACATTACTGGTGATTTTGCGATTACTAATGATGGGAATATTATCGATATTGGCGCGATTAATATTAGCGGTAATAGCAGTTTTACCACTACGGGCAATGATGCCACAATTACTTTAGATCAATTATCGATAACTGGCCCAGTAAGCCTGAATACAACTGGCAGCAATGCTCATGTAAATATCACCAATGCCACCGGGTTAAATTTGGCGGATTCTCAGGTGGGTGGAAATTTAAATATTGCCACAACAACCGGGAATATTACGGATAGTGGCACGGTCATAGTTAATGGTAATAGCAATTTTACTACATTAGAAAATGGTGCGGGAATTAATTTAGATCAATTAGCAGCAACCGGAGCCATAACTGTTAATACCAATGGGGTTGGTGCTGATGTCATAATCACGAATGATACCGCCGTAAATTTAGGAAATTCTAATATAGGCGGCAGTCTAAATGCTACGGCAAATAATAGTGATATTGTTACCATTGGAAATATTAATGCTGAGTCAGATATTAATTTAACAGGTCAGGCGATCGCGCTAAATAATTCTATCACCAGTGGCGGTAGTTTAACTGCTACCGCAAATAATGGCGATATTTCTAATACTGGCATTATTAATGCGGATTCGGATATTAACTTAACCGGAAATAATATTAACCTTGATAATGATGTCACCAGTGGCGGTAGTTTAACTGCTACCGCAAATAATGGCGATATTTCTACTACTGGCATTATTAATGCCGATTCGGATATTAACTTAAGCGGAAATAATATTACTCTCGATAATGATGTCACCAGTGGCGGCAATTTAACTGCTACTGCTAATAATGGTGATATTTCTAATAGTGGCATTATTAATGCGGACTCGGATATTAACTTAAGCGGAAATAATATTACTCTCGATAATGATGTCACCAGTGGCGGCAATTTAACTGCTACTGCTAGTGGCGATATTTCTGCTGATGGAGTAATTAATGCGGATTCGGATATTAACTTAATCGGAAATAATATTACCCTCGATAATTCTATCACCAGTGGCGGCAATTTAACTGCTACTGCTAATAGTGGTAATATTATTACCAGTGGAAATATTAATGCTGAGTCTGATATTAATTTAACAGGTCAGGCGATCGCGCTAAATAATTCTATCACCAGTGGCGGCAATTTAACTGCTACTGCTAGTGGGAATATTTCTAATAGTGGAGAAATTAATGCTGAGTCAGATATTAACTTAAGCGGAAATAATATTACCCTCAATAATTCTATGACCAGTGGCGGCAGTTTAAATGCTACTGCTAATAATGGCGAAATTTCTAATAGTGGAGAAATTAATGCTGGGAATGATATTACTTTGACCGGGGATACAATTTCTCTGAAAAATTCCCTCACTAGCCCAGGTAATCTCATCTTACAACCATTTAATCCAAACACCACCATTGACATTGGAGGAGAAACAGGAACCTTTAACCTTTCTGCCGCAGAAATCGCTAATTTATCTGATGGATTTAGTAGTATTACCATTGGACGAAGTGATGGCACTGGGATGGTAAATTTAGGGAATATTAGCTTTAGCGATCCGGTGACAATACGATCGCCGAATGGTGCGATCGCCGTCAATGGCATCATTACTGGCACCGATAATGCCTCAGTGAATTTGAGCAGTAATCATATAACTCTCAATTCTGGGATTATTACCAATAACCAAAACATCCTTATTAATGGCAATACCATTCTCGGTAACGATATTACTTTAGACAGTGGTACGGGGCTGGGAAATATCTTATTCACCGGAACAATTGATGGCAACCAAAAACTAACTTTAAATGCAGGCAATGGCACGATTGCTTTTACAGGTGCCATTGGGAATAACACGACTTTAAATAGCCTGATTACTAATAGTATCATTAACAGTGGATTGCAGGCAACCGCCAACACTATTCAGCTTAATCGTGATATCACCACAACGGGTGCAAATGTAATCTTGAATGCCCAGAATCAGCTAACCACAAATAACATTACAACTAATGGCGGTAAAATTAGTTTAAGCAATCGTCAGGGTGATATTACCGCCGGAAATCTTGATAGTTCTAACCCGGAAGCTGTAGGCGGGGCAATTACAGTTAATAGTCCCACGGGAATTGTCACCACCGGAAATTTAATTTCTACTGGCACAACCGGGGGAGATATTACCGCGATCGCCAAAACCACTATCACGACTGGGGATATAAATAGCAGTGGTATTGTAGGCAATGCGGGGAATGTTTTGCTCGACCCAGAAAACGATATTCAAGTAGGATTTATTAATGCCCAAGGTGGATCAAGTGGTAGTGGTGGCAATGTTGATATTTCCACTGGGCGCTTTTTCCGATCAACAAATAGTTTTACTGACCAAAATGGCCAAATTGCCAGTATTTCTACTGCGGGAGGAAATGGCGGTGGTAGTATCACTATCCGTCACGATGGTGGTAGTCAAAATATCCCGTTTGTGGTGGGAGATCCCAGCACCAATGGCACCGCAGGGGTGATTACCACGAGTGCCGATAATACCATTCCCTTGGGGTCTATTTTGCCTGGTCCAGTGGAACAGGGCGATATTCATATACAAACCCCAACGGTTCCAGTGGCACCAGCCCCAGTGGATGATACTCCAGTATCGCCCCAGCTAGAGCCAGAACCGCAGGCAAAACCGATTCCAGTGGCACCAGCCCCAGTGGATGATACTCCAGTATCGCCCCAGCTAGACTCGGAACCTCCGCCCAGTCCACCAGCACCTCCGGTGAATTCATCATCATCTGTGGTCACTCCAGCAACGGTGGTCACTCCACCAGCAACGGTGGTCACTCCACCAGCAACGGTGGTCACTCCACCAGCAACGGTGGTCACTCCACCAGCAACGGTGGTCACTCCACCAGCAACGGTGGTCACTACACCACCTCCACCACCAAAGGTGGCGATTTTGGATCCGAAAATCGTTGACCCAGAGGAAGCGGCGATCGCTATTGATATACCAAACAATTCAGAAGAAGAGGAGGATCTCCTAGACCCAGAAAAAATATCTCAACCAGATAAAGTGGCGATTTTGGATCCGGGTATGGGGGCGATCGAACAAGCTTTTAGTCAAAGATTTAATGACTATATTGGTGAAGTGAATTCTCCGGCAACCACGACTTTAGCAGAAGCCCAAAATATTATTCAACAAATTGAGTCAGAAACAGGGGTAAAACCGGCTTTAGTTTATGTCTGTTTTGGTTTCACTTCTCGATCGGGTATTTCTGACAATGATCCTCTGGAGTTAATCTTAGTCACCGCAAATGGACATCCGATTAAAAAATCTCTGTCAGCGACTCGCGGTGAAGTGATCGCAACGGCGAATAATTTTATCGATTATATCACGTCGCCGAGATATCGCCGCCAGAAAAAATATTTGCCAGCAGGCCAACAGCTTTATCAATGGTTAATTGCTCCCTTAAAAGAAGAATTAGACCTTCAACAAATTGAAAACATCGCATTTATTATGGATCAGGGTTTGCGGGCTTTGCCAGTGGCAGCGATCCATGACGGGGAACATTTCCTGGTAGAAAAATATAGCCTGGGTCTGATGCCATCTCTTAGCCTCACAGATACCCGGTATCAAAATATTCAAAATGCCTCGGTTTTAGGCATGGGTTCTAGTGAATTTTCTGATTTAAATTCCTTACCGGCAGTTCCCGCAGAATTGCAAACTATTACCCAACAAATTCGTCATGGAGATTCTTTTATGAATCAGGAATTTACCTTAAATAATATTCAAGCACAATATGCGGATAAACAATATCCGATTGTTCACATGGCGACTCATGGAGAATTTGAACCGGGAGAGATTAGCAATTCATATATTCAGCTATGGGATCAAAAGTTGCATCTGGATGATATTCGTCAGTTAGGATTTACTAATCCTCCAGTGGAGTTATTAGTGCTGTCCGCTTGCCGCACCGCAGTCGGTTCCCCAGAAGCAGAATTAGGATTTGCTGGTTTAGCCCTACAAGCAGGAGTGAAAACTGCGATCGCGTCTCTTTGGTATGTGAGTGATGAGGGAACTTTTGGCCTAATGACTGAATTTTATAACCAGCTAAGTTCAGCCCCAATTAAAGCGGAAGCCATGCGACAAGCCCAGTTATCAATGATTAACGGTAACGTCGAAGTAGTAGATGGTCAATTACGCGGTTCTCGCGACACTTATCCGTTACCAGAGGCTTTGCAAAATGCAGAAAACCAAAAGTTAACTCATCCTTATTATTGGTCAGCATTTACCCTAATTGGTAGCCCTTGGTAGACCAGGAACAAGAAACCCCAGGGACAAGAAACCGGGCTTTCCCAGAAACCGGGTTTCTATGAGAGTTGTTGGTTGGTGGCAAAGGTTGTCTCAAGAAACCCGGTTTCTAACCTCTCCCGGTTTCTCACCCCCCAGGGACAAGAAACCGGGTTTCTGGTTAACTTTTTGCCCTCAAGCAGAGATTAAATTAAGAAACCCGGTTTCTGATCAAAAAATCAAAACCTAAATTCATAGTCAATTCTAGCGCGAGTATCTCCTTGAAAATCCGTAGAGCCTCGCAATAGAAGGCGATCGTTAAATCGATAACGAATATTATATCGCGTATTTTCATTATCTAGAAAAAGCTTCGGCCAGAGCACGGAAAAAGAAAATTGACGACCTAAATCAACTCCCGCTTCAACTTCTAAAGCCAGACGAGTATTTCCCCCGGACTGCACCATCACCGGCAATAACCTAAATTCACTTAAACCAAAGGCATCACCAATTTCAGTTTGGACATTTTTTAGCACCGTAGAACCGGCTAAATTGGCGATCGCCAATGGACTATCCCCCCGGCCCAAAGTATTCGCAAAACCGCCGCCAATTAACGCCACAATTTCCGCTTCATCTCTCGCGGGATTACTTTTTAATTCCACTGCCGTATTATAAATTTGAGAAGACCGTCCACTAACCACCGCTTCTACCCGAACTGTCCGCAATTCTCCGATGCCAGTATTCACCGCTTCCCGAATTTCTGAAGCCGAAGTTGCGGAAAATTCTCGCCGAGTCACTTCGGGGACAGAAGTCACTAATCGCACTTCAATATTTGGGTCTAAATCTCCGGTAAATTCCGCAAAATGCTCATAGCCATCGATTAATCTAAATTGAGTAGCAAATAAATTCACTTCTCCTTCTTTTAAGCGAATAATTCCGGCAGGTTTTAAATCTTCAAAAAATCCATTCACCAACAAATCTCCGCTGCCGATAAATTCTAATAATGGGGGATTAGCAATGCGAATATTTTCCCCTAAAGTGAGTTGTAAATTTTTATATTGTGGGGTAAAGACTTGGATTTCTTCTAATAACGGACGATTCGGGGCAATTTCTGAGGAATCCGGTAGTAATACTATGCCATCAGACAAAGTAATTTTACCCCCAATTTGCGGAGAAAATCCCGTGCCTGTAATTTGTAATTGACCCACCACTCCCCCTCGATATAAATCTTTGAAGTTAATTTCAACTCCCTCTAATTCAAGTCTTAAATAATCAAGTATTTCTGGCTGGTTAGCCCTTAATGTTTCATCGCTATTTTCCCCTTGTGCTTGACGCAACATGGCGGCAAATTTACCCGTCCTAAATAAATTAATCTCGTTTCTCGATAAGGGGCGAAAAATCGGCAAAAACCCTTGGGCTAAAATGTTTCCTTGACTAAATTGTCCGTCAATTCCTTCCACAAAAATCAGATTTTCGTTAAAAAATACTCGTCCATTCAGATTGGTTAAAGGTTCCGGTAAGGCTTGGGCATTAATGGTGGCATTAGAGGCGATCGCGCTACCATTGGCAGTGATATCTGTCAGGGTTCCTTGGTCGGAATTTAACTTTCCTTCTACCTGAAGTTTTAGTTCTCCATTGCCATCAACCCAGGTCACTTGTTGCCCGGTTAAAATATTCGCCAAAGTCAGCCCTTCATTTTTAATATTTACATTCAGGCTAAATTGCTCATTTCCGGGAAAAGGAGGGACCGGCAAGTTGGTAAAAATTTGCAAATTATTGGGTTCAATGGTGCTAATTGCTAACCGAGAATTACCATAGTTAAATCCTCCTTTAATATTCGCCAATTTTTCCCCATTTAATCGCACATCAGAAAAACTGATTTCTCCTCTGGCTTGGAGATTTTGCCAATTTCCCGCCAGGTTAGCGGTTAAATCTAATAGACCATCAACCCGGTATCCAGGGACATCAATAAAATTGCGAATATCCTCACCGGATAAATTTCTGATTTGTAACTGTCCTGACTGGTTTTCACCAAAAATTGTCCCCACATAAGAAATCAAGGTTGCTTCTTGTTCTACCCGCAAAGGTTGGGCAATTAAATGGCCATCCTGAAAACTGCCTTGAAAAATTACCCGGTCAATATTAATCACCCGATTATCTAACCGTTCTAACCCCTCTGGGGTAGGCATGGCATAACTGGGTTGCGATCGCCATTCTAAATTATTGGCGACGAGATTTAAGCTGGCATTAATTCCCGCAGCTAAAGACCCTTTAAATCTAATTTCACCATTCACCAATCCGCGAATATCTACCAATTTAGGGAAGGCTGCCTGTTGCCGTTCCATCGCAATTTGCAAGAGTTTGGCTTTTATTTCTGCGAATCGGCTTAATTGCTGATATAATGTCGCTTCAGGCAAGCCAGCAGATGCCGTTTTTAGACTGTCTTGATTCCCATAATTGGGAGGTAGTAAACCTCTTTTGAGGTCATCAGTGGTAAACCAGCGCATTGCCGCCAAAGCATCTGAGATATTTCCTTGGTTTATGGTCAGTTGACCGTGAATTTCCGATTTCGGATTGGCGCTAAATTGGGCATCGAGGCGATACTCACTCTGGTTCATTTTTAAAATAGCGTTGGAAATCGCTATTTTGCCGCGATCGCTATAAATTTCCGCTGTAATTTGATCCATGAAAAAATTGCCAACTGCTGGATGGGCGATCGCAATTTTGCCATTGCCCAAAAACGTGGCTAAGTTTAAATTAAAATTACCGTTCAATATGCCCCCAACGGAATTATAATAATAGGCAGGGGCAGGGGCAATATTTAACCGACTTAACGGGAAATTTTCCACAGCAATCGATAGTTGTTGCTGGGCTAAATTTGCGGATAGAATCGTTTCCGCATTATTGACCAATCCGTTGGCTGACCAGGTGGAGATATTTTGATATATTGGATTATTAATTGCTAAAGCAATTTGAGTGTTATCTCCTTCTAGGTTAACCTGCAAACTCTGATGAGTATCCAGATTAACTTTTCCCGATAAAGAGGAGGCAAATTGCCAATCATTAACCGCTAAATTTTGCACCTGTAAATCCCCAGCGATCCAAATCTGAGAATTTAACAGCAGTTCGGGAATAGTTTGGCTTTCATGGTTAAAAAAACTGGGGTTGATCTGACCTCGCAACCGACCGTTAAAGTCTAATAAACCCGCGATCGCCAATGGCATGAATGGCAAAATCGGGGATATTTTATTTTCTAGATTGCCTGAACTTTCCAGGGTTAAATGTTCCGGTGTTTTGCCCACATTTAGGGGCAAGGGTAAAGCCGCTAAATTAAATTGGTTTACCTGAAGATTCAGGTCAAATTTACTCACCGTGGGGCGTTGGTTTTGCCACTGGACAAATAATTCTCCATCTAGACTTAAACCAGGGGCTTTTGCTTGTTTAATTTGTAAAACTTCTCCATTCCAACCCCACTCACTATATAAAGGAAAGAGTTGAGATAACCCCGAACTTTGGCTATAATTTAAACTAAGTTGATTAACCAGAGTAAATTCGCCCTCTGCTTGAATATCCTGGGGAGAAAAAGAAGTGAGAAACCCCGATAAATTTACTGAACCTGTGGCCGTTACAGGTTCGGGCAAACTCCGGGTTTTTGGGGCTAATGAATTAAGATTTAAGTTTTCTGCATTCAGAGAAACTTGCCAGCGATCGCCCATAAAACTCCCTTGACTGGCGATCGCATTTCCGGCCAGATTTAATTGGACATTGCCCCGACCAGACCAAGTATTTAAACCCCTAAAATTAATGTCACCATTTCCGGCATAAAATTGAGCTAATAAACTATCTATTTTACCGGAAAGTTCCACATTCCCTGCGGTGACACCCAGGGGAACAGGCAAATCCGGTTTCCAGGCATTTAACGATAAAAAGTTATCATAATTTAAAATAGCGCTGAGTTCTAGTTGCCCTTGTTTTAACCGTCCCTTTCCGGTCACTGCTGCCCCAGCAATTAATAGCTGAATAGTGCTATGACCAGACCAACTATTCAATATGTCAGAGACGGGTTTATCCCCAGATAAAATTGGCGCAATTGACCCGGAAAGTTCCAGACTACCCGCTGTTAATTCCAGGGGAACAGGCAAATCCGGTTTCCAGGGGTTTAACGATAAAAGGTTATCAGAATTTAAAATAGCGCTAAGTTCTATTTCACCTTGTTCTAATCGTCCCTTTCCTGTGACTGCTGCCCCAGCAATTAATAGCTGAATAGTGCTATGAAATGACCAAGTATTCAAGATTCTATCGGATAACTTTGCAGGGCTGACTTTTGCAGAAAAAAAATGGTCAAATAACGGATCGATCGCCCCAGAAAGTTCTAAATTTCCCTCAGTTAAACTAACAGAAGCACTGCGTAATGGTGTCCAAAACGATGTCCGAGGGTTTAAAGAAAGCGATCGCCCCTCTGCATTAGTCAGAGTTGCCCTTGCCGTGACTTGACCTTGTTGTAAATTAGCGGAAGCTGTCACTATGCCAGTTTCTGGTAAATTCACCTTTAAAGTACCCTTGGCATCAATCTTTTTTGGGTCAATCTTTTTTGAATCAAATGAGTCTACGGTTCCCGATAATTCCAAAGTGCCACTACCTAATTCCATTGGTATGGGTAAGTCGGGAATTAATTGATTCAATCGCAGGGCTTTTCCGGGTAAAGTTTGCACTCCCAATGATGCCAGCCATTTTCCTTTATCCAAGGTGCCTCTACCCGTGACTTTCGCATCAAGGGTGGTCAGTTCTACTTCTCCTGACCCTTGAATATTTGCCGGAGTTAAGGATGTTAATTTACCAGAAAGTCTTAGCCCACCGGCTAAAATTGCCGGATATGCTGGGGCGGTATTCTCTGGGTTAGGATTTTCTGGGTTAGGATTTTCTGGGTTAGGATTTTCTGGAATATTATTTTCTGGGTTAGGATTTTCTGGGCTATTATTTTCTGGGTTAGGATTTTCTGGGCTATTATTTTCTGGGCTATTATTTTCTCCGGGATTTGTAGTAGAAGATGTGAGTTGATTTAGTTCGATATTTTGCGCTCTTAAGAATGCTTGCCAGCGGTCTTTGGTTGGCATGATAGCGCCGATCGCGTTTACGGTTCCTCCCCCTACTTGAAAGACGCTATTATTCAATAAAATTGTGTCTTGAGTAATAGTCAATTCTCCACTGCCCGGATATTTCATTTCCGGCGATCGCCACTTCACCAGTGCCGTAGGTTGATCCGCTTGTCCTAATATTCTAGTATTGCCATGAATTCGACCAATAGCAAACGGTGGTTTTTCCCCCCGATACAGTTGGGCGATAGCATCACCGGGTAAATTTTCCCCTAGCAAATAAAAGCCTAACTGGGGAATTTCGGTTAACTGAATATTGCCTCGACCATAAATAAAACCGCCCAGAATTGGTTTAAGTTGAATATCCGTAATAGCTAACTCTTCTCCCTCCATTCTAAATCTAGCACTAGCTGCCCCGACCTCAATTAAATCCACTTTTCCCGGTTCCGTTGCTACCACCATTCCCGATAAAATAGGATTCAACAAAGGGCCAGTAACTTGTAACTCCGTACTCGCTGCCCCAGTCACCGGAACCGGCAGATTTAACTCCAGAGTATTAATATAATTAGCTAAACTTAAAGAGGGGATACTAATTGCTAAATCATAATCAGATTTGGTGTCAATTGTCCCAGTCACTTTTAGGGGTAATTCCCCATAAATTGCCTCAGTTTTTTGTAAAGCTATCCGTAAATCTGAAAATTTTACCTGACCGGATGCCTGGGAAATGGGCTGATCTAAGGTTCCTAATTGACCGTTGACCTTTTCAAAATTAGCATTACCCCGCCAAGCAGTGACAGTGGTTTCCGCTAAGTTTAATTTCAAATCACAATTTAATTTACCTTGGTCAACTCTGACGGGTAAATTAGCAATTAATGGGATAATATTAGCACCGTCTAAATTTTTGCCTTCAACATCGAGTTTGGTAGCTAAACTGGATAAATTAGAATGACCATTAATGGTTAAATTCCCGCCGCTTTTGGGTTGGGCTGTGACATGATAGCGGGTTTCTTTTTGCTGATTAAAAAAGCGGGCTTTGGCTTGGACATTTTCCAACAGCACAGGAGGCAACACCATTGGTTCTTCCAGGTCAAATAACTGGGCGCGACGGGTGCCATTTGGGGCTAAAATCACCTGACCATTGGTGATTTCAACGGTCTTGATATTAATATTAACCGTCTTTTGAGAAGCCGATGATTTTTTCAGGTTTAAATCTAACCAAGTATTTTTGATATCTTGTTCTATATAAATCGTGGGTTGTAGTAAAGAAATTTTTAAATTCAGAGTGCGTCTAAACAGCAACATTAAAGGGTCAAATCCCACTTTTACCGTCGGAATTTCTACAAAATCCGGGTCAGTTTCCGTGGTGGGAATTGCTGAAGCCCCCACCCGTAAACCCGTGAGATAAAACTCTTCAATTGGGCCAATTTTTACCGGGCGATCGATGAGTTTACCCAGTTCTTTTTCCACTAATGGCCCTAAGTCATTGTTGACAAAAAACCATAACCATGATATTGCGCCCGCAGTTCCAACCACTAGGACGAAGCCCAAACCAATGGCCCCACGGCGCCACAATTTAGGGGATAAAAGAGGGCTTACTTGGGCGCTGGATAATGGATCTAAGGATGAATTTTCAGATTTTGGCGAATCAGTCATAGGGGATGGGGTGTGGGAGGTGTGGGGGAAAGAAAGGGTGTGGGGTGTGGGGTGTGGGGTGTGGGGTGTGGGGGGAAGAGAGAAAAGAGAATAGAGAAAAGAGAATAGAGAATTTTCCTATGCATCCTATGCATCCTATGCATCCTATGCATCCTATGCATCCTCTTCCCCTACACCCTACACCCTACACCCTACACCCTACACCCTACACCCTACACCCTACACCCTACACCCCACACCCTTGTAAGATAAAGGCAATAATTCAGGTAAGGAAAATCGTGCTCGATCCATGCGAATCTATGTTTTGCTGTTTAATGCCCGAACTGATAATGAAGGGATCCATACACTTCAGGTGGGCGATCGCAATGTCGTATTAATGTTTGAATCAGAAGATGATGCGACCCGCTATGCGTTAATGCTGGAAGCGCAAGATTTTGGTGCGCCTACCGCCGAAGCGTTTGACTCGGAAGAAATTGAAGAATTCTGTCTTAGTGCGGGTTATGAGTCGAAACTGATTTCTGAAGGTCAGTTGGAACTCCCCCCGCAAACCAATGTGGACAGCCCAGACTGGAGTCCCGATCGCACCCCAGGCAGTGCGGGGAGTGCGGAGTCGGAGGAACGCACTATGTCCGAAAGCGAACTCGATCGCATTCGCCGTCAGTTGGAAGGACTTCTGTAGGTTGGCGGCGGTATGTGGGGTGTAGGGGCGGAGGGGCAGGGGGGCTTCTGGAGCAGGGGGGCTTCTGGAGCAGAGGAGCAGGGGGGCTTCTGGAGCAGGGGGGCTTCTGGAGCAGGGGGGCTTCTGGAGCAGAGGAGAGAATTCTCATAATTCATCTCTTTCCTCTTTCCTCTTTTCTCTTTTCTCTTTTCTCTTTCCTCTTTCCTCTTTTCTCTTTTCTCTTTCCTCTTTTCTCCCCTGCACCCCCGCTCCCCACACTCCCCACACCTCCCACACACCCCACCCCTTCCCCATAAACCAATCACGAATAACGAATAACTATCAAGGAAATTTTCTATGAATCGCTTGGAAGACCGAGGATTTTTGCTCACAGAACAAATTAATCCAAAAAGTCAAAATTTAGATCAACTGACTTCTCTGGAGTTGGTGCAGTTATTTAATCAGGAAGATGCCAAGACCCTGGAGGCGATCGCGAATGCCCAAGAACCTTTGGCAGAAGTCATCGATCGCACTGCCACGGCTTTAAGGAAAGGAGGCAGACTATTTTATGTGGGGGCAGGAACCAGCGGGCGTCTGGGGGTCTTAGATGCGGCGGAATGTCCCCCCACTTTTTGCACTCCCCCAGAATTAATCCAAGGAATTATTGCTGGGGGGGCGGGGGCTTTGGTGCGGTCTTCGGAAAACTTAGAGGATAAATATGAGGACGGGGAAGAGGCGATCGCTCATCGTCGAGTCACCGAATTGGATGTCGTGATCGGCATTAGTGCCGGAGGGACGACCCCTTATGTGTTGGGAGCCCTAGACGCGGCTCGGAGTAGGGGCGCCACCACTGCCTTTATGAGTTGCGTGCCCACGGATCAAGTCAGCAGCAACGCGGATATTGAACTACGTCTCGTGGTGGGGCCAGAAATTCTCGCTGGTTCCACTCGTCTGAAAGCGGGCACTGTCACCAAAATGGCCTTAAATATTATTTCTACTGGGGTGATGGTCAAGTTGGGCAAAGTTTATGGCAACCGGATGATTGATGTGGCCGTAACTAATCGCAAACTGCACGATCGCTCATTACGCATTCTCGAAGATTTGACCCATCTCAACCGGACGGAATGCGGCTATCTCCTGGAAAAAAGCGGGCGATCGGTGAAATTGGCCTTATTAATGCATTGGACTGGACTAGATGCCGAAACTGGCAAACAATTTCTAGCCAAACATCAAGGACATCTTAGAAATGCCGTAGACGCTTTTAACAGTCAAAAATAATTGTTATTTGTTGGTGGTTGGTTGTTGGTTGTTGTTGGTTGGTGGTTGATTGTTGGTTGTTGTTGGTTGGTGGTTGATTGTTGGATTTACGCCACCAACAAAGAACAACCAACAGGCAACAGGGAACAGGGAACAGGGAACAGTGGTGCAGGGGTGCAGGGGAGCCGCCAATCGTGCAGGGGTGCAGGGGAGAGAGTGAATAGTGAATAGTGAATAGTGATATTTCGTTTAAGTTTTCACCTTTCCCCTGTCACTTTTCCCCTTTCACCTTTCACTTTTCCTCTTTCCCCTGTCACTTTTCCCCTTTCCCCTTTCACTTTTCCCCTTTCACCTTTTCACTTTTCCCCTTTCCCCTTTCACTTTTCACCTTTCCCCTGTCACTTTTCCCCTTTCCCCTGTCACTTTTCACCTTTCCCCTTTCACTTTTCCCCTTTCCCCTTTCACTTTTCCTCTTTCCCCCTTTCACTTTTCCCCCTTTCCCCTTTCACTTTTCCTCTTTCCCCTTTCACTTTTCCCCTTTCCCCTTTCACTTTTCACTTTTCACTTTTCACTTTTCACTTTCCCCGTTCCCCAACCAATAACAACCAACAAACAACCAATAACTAAAAAATATCCGCTGGGTCAGCTTCTTGTAATTTCCGCATGGCGATCGCGCCGGAAACCGCACACATAAAAATCGTTAATCCCAGAACAGTCACCACCCTAGGCAGGGTCATTAAAATCGGTAACATAGTGGCTGACCTTGCCATTTTATACAAAAATAAACTACAAACAATTCCGGGAATATAGCCTAAAATTGCCAATAACAAAGCTTCTTGAATCACTAAACTATAAAAATAAATCTCTTGATATCCCATTGCTTTGAGGGTGGCATACTCCGCCAAATGATCCGCCACATCAGTATAAATAATTTGATAAACAATCACCAAGCCCACAATAAAACCCATAATCACCCCAAAACGAAACACAAAGCCAATGGC
This sequence comes from Planktothricoides raciborskii GIHE-MW2, assembly GCF_040564635.1. NCBI lineage: Bacteria > Bacillati > Cyanobacteriota > Cyanophyceae > Oscillatoriales > Oscillatoriaceae > Planktothricoides > Planktothricoides raciborskii. The sequence continues at coordinate 12,119 of NZ_CP159837.1, read as the reverse complement.
GGTGCGTTTTTCCCAATAAGATTTTTCATAATCGAGATAGCCTTGTTTGGTAAAAACTTGCACATCACTGGGTAAATATTGGCGAATTTTCTCCAAGGATACGGTGGGGTTACTATTCGGTTTTAGTCTAATTAAACCGATGTCAATTTCTCCTAAGCGACGGTTAGGAAATAAGCGAATAAAATTTAAATCACTGGTGATTAAATTACCATCAGCGGCAAAAGATGCCCCCAAACTAAATAAACCTTTAACTTCAATTCGCCTAACTCCTACTTCGGTAGTGACAGATTTTCCCTGGTCAATTGCTTGGGCTACTTCCCCAAATTCCCGCCGAGACATCCGGTCAAACAACACCACATATGGGAGTTGAATTAAATGAGAGTTATCGGCCACTTCTGGCATTAAAAAAGCCGGTTTACTCGGTTTCGTGCCAAAAATTAAAATTATCCGATCTTTGCGATTAAAGGGATTTTTCCATTTGAGTTGACCCACATATAAAGGGGCTACTGATTCCACTTCGGAAAAACCCAGAGTTTGGTATAAACGCCGATGAGAAAATTTTTGGATAGAAATCAAAGATTCTGACTTCCGACTAATCATCACTAAATCGGCGTTTAAATTTCGATGCATCCGGGTGTTAGAATTAAACAAAGCTTCGCGGAATCCTAACTGCATAAACATTAAAATATCCGCAAAAACAATCCCCGCTAAAGCGGCGCCTAATCTGCTTTTTTCTCTGGTAAGTTGTAACCAAGCTAAGGGAATTTTACGGAACATTTTTATGCCTCTTCGGGGAAATCCCTTTCTCTGACATCAGTGCCATATTTTTCAACGGCAGAAACGATCTGCTGGCGTAAATTTGCATAGACCTTGACAAAGGGAGGTTGTTTATCAGAAATTCCTAATAAATCATGGGTGACTAGAATCTGTCCATCACAGTGCAGCCCAGCCCCAATCCCAATTGTAGGAATGCTCAAAGTTTGGGTGATATTTTGGGCTAACTCTGGGGGAATATGTTCTAAAACAACTCCAAAAGCCCCAGCGTGTTCTAAAGCCATTGCTTCCGATAAAATCCGTTCGGCAGCTTCTGGGGTCTTGCCTTGTTTTTTGAATCCTAATTGATGTACGGATTGCGGCGTGAGTCCCACATGACCGAGCACGGGAATTCCGGCAGTCACGAGACGGGCAACGGTTTCCGCCATGATGGGATAACCGCCTTCGATTTTTACCGCTTGCGCCCCAGTTTCTTTAATTATTTTACCGGCGGATTTCAGGGCTTGAGTGGGACTTTCTTGATAGGTGAGAAAGGGTAAATCCACCACCATCAGGGCATTTTTCACCCCTCGGCGGACGGCTTTGGCATGGTGAATCATTTCCTCTAAAGTGACCGGAAGGGTGGTGTCATAGCCCAAAACTACCATTCCCAAAGAATCACCGACTAAGATTAAATCGACTCCTCCTTGATCGAGGAGTTGGGCGATCGCATAGTCCGTGGCGGTCAATGCCACAATAGGACGCCCTTGTTCTTTCCATTGAGTTAATTGTTGGATGGTGATTGGCATAGTTTTACGATTTGATAGAAACCGGGTAACTTTTCAGAAACCCGGTTTCTATAATAGCGCTTGTCACCGATAATTCCAGTTAAGATTGCAAAAACGGAAACTGACTGCAAATATTCCACCGTTGGCGATCGTGAATTAATAAAGTCAAATTATGGGCGGTAAACTGAGTCGAAAATGGGCGATCTCTAAATTTTGGCCATGCGGCTTTAAAAGCTGACGGCGTTAAATCTTTAAAAGCCACGGTAATATGGGGAGCAAACGACTGGTTTTTTGACCGTTCATCTACCAGCCCCAAATTACTTGCTAAATAGCCCATCAAATCCCCTTGCAATGTCATTAATTCTGGAGTTTTCAAAGGATGGATAAAAATCACCCTGGGGGCAAACGCCCCAAACCCATCTAACGTCACCGTAATTGGTGCATAGTTAGCGGCAAATTCACAGAGACATTGGTTTAACTGGGGTAAATTTTCCGGCAACCATTTAAACGGGGGATATAGGGTAATATGGGGTGGTGATTTTAGGGCATGAGAACTTTGATATTCTCTAGCAAAATATTGTTTAATTTCCGTGATTTCTGCTTGCAGATCCGTGGGAGGCAACAGGGCAACAAAGAAAAGTTTCCTCGGATCCGATGGCTTTTTAGCAAAATTGTTAGAATTGTTAGACACGATCAGTAGTTTTCCCCTTTAAAATCTGGTTTCCAGGGTAAATTAGCCTTCCCTGGTGGCGAATTATGATTTGAGTTAAAACCGTTGAGGACATTTTCTAACATTGGCAGTAAACGATTTACTTGTTTAAGTCTAATTAGAATATCCCAAATCGGTTCGGCTTTTTTCCAAGCCCCACTGTATAAAAGATGCCGGAAGCGATCGCGCCAATTATCCTTACTCTGTGCCCCTTGCCAAATAGCATCCCAACGATAAAAATCTCGGTAAGATTGCCAATAACCTTGGGCTAAAATTTCTGGGTTCATCAGGGCTGGACGGTAGACCACATGACGGGTATCATACAAATCCCAATTGTCAACAGTTAGGCGATTTTCTGCCACCATTCTGGCATAAAGAGCCGTTCCCGGATAGGGAGTGAGAATATGAAAAGTGGCGGTTTCTACTCCTTCTTGAATTGCCCATTCAACCGTGCGGGAAAATACCGTAGCATCGTCGTTATCCATGCCATAAACAAAACTGGCATTCACCATCACCCCATAATCCCGCAGCCGTTGAATTGCCCGATGATAATCTCGATTTAAATTATGATATTTATGCTGCGATCGCAAATTAGCAACATTAATCGTTTCAAAGCCAATAAACACACTTTTTAAACCGGCATCTACCGCTTTTTCTAACAATCCCGGTTTTAAAATTGATTCCACCGTTGCTGCCCCTTGCCAAACCCGTCCCATGCCCTGCATTCCGGTAAACAACTCAGCAGCAAATGCTTGATTAGCAAACAGATGATCGTCTAAAAAATAGAGATGTTTTCCGGGTAATCGGTCAATTTCCGCCAAAGCATCATCCACAGGTTGAGTATAAAAAGATTTTCCGCCCTGATAGAAATTTTCTTTATAACAAAAATCGCAATGATGGGGACAACCGCGAGACACCACAATGGAGTTAGGAATTAGATAATGATATCGCTTAATTAAATCCCGACGAACTGGGGGAACTCCGACTAAGCTACGAATTTTTGATTGATAAATTTTCTCTGGATGACCTGCCCGAAAATCGTGCAAAAAATGCGGCCAAGTATCTTCTCCTGGCCCGATAAAAATCGTGTCAGCGTGTGGGGTAGCTTCTTGGGGTAATGAGGTGACATGAAGCCCTCCCAAGACCACATAACATCCTTTTTTTCTATAATGATCTGCTAATTCATACGCCCGATAAGCGGAGGTAATATAGACCTGAATTACCACTAAATCCGGTTCGTCATCCAATTTCAAGACTTCCACGTGCTCATCTTGTAAATCAATCTCGTCATTGTCATCAAAAAAAGCGGCAATTGTGGCTAATCCCAAGGGCGGAAATAGGTGATATTTAATCGATCGCCAAAATGGACTCAAGGCTTCAGTCAAGGCAGGCAAAATCATTTTGACTTTCATATTCTTTGTCCTAGGTAAGAGGGCGATCGCTATAATTATCGGTTTATTTTACTACTAAAAACCATAGCAAAGACGGGTTAAAAATTGGCAACCATTGGCAATCCCAGATAGCATCCTGAAAATAGCGATCTATTTTTATCATAACCTAAAAACTTATAATTTTGGTATTTTTTACTTTTTTTTAATGTTGTGCTATAGAGATTGTGCTATAGAGATATTATCTAGGAATCTATGAGCAAAACCTAGTTATTTATCTTGGTTTTGGATCGCGGGTTTCATTCCCTCTCGGCGGACTTCTGAAACTTGACTAATATCAAAAACTAAAGTAAACCGCTGACCCATTGCCTCAAATAAAAAATCTTCAATCAGTTCTACCTGGTAGGGAGTAATTTTGTCCCGACTCCGCACGGTTAAGCGAACTTCTGGGGGATCGACAAACCAATTAGTTTCGGCATTGACTAAATCTACTCGTTGAAAGGTGATTGTTCGATTCACCAAAGCTTGCTTTAAATTACTTTCTAAGCGATTTTGCCGGACTAAATCAATAAAACTTATACTTAAAGGAATGAGCAGAATACTGGTAAAAATAGTGGCTAAAGTTAAGGCACGATGGGCTTGATTAAATGGAGTATAACCAGAGATGAAAAAAGCCATCATACAAGATAAGGTAATCCCCAACAAGTTAGTCAAATACAGTAATAAAGCCCCGAAACTCAGCACCAAATTTCCATTAGCTAATCCCAAACCAATCACGCAGACTGGAGGCATTAAAGCAACAGCGATCGCGGTTCCGGCTAAACTACTTGATATTTTTGGTTGTACTTTCCCATAGCCACTGATACTGCCAGCAGCGATCGCAATTCCCAAATCTAATAAATTTGGTTTAGAACGAGCTAAAATTTCGCTGCCAAAGGTAGAAAGTCCCACCACAGAACCCAAAAACCAAGCCAGGGCTACGGCTAAACAAGTTCCCACCGTTACGGCAATTAAGCCTCGACGAAAAAGCACTAAATCCCCTTCCAAAGCCCCAAAAGCTAAACTTCTAATGGGCAACATTAAAGGGGCTACAATCATCGCCCCAATAATCACAGCGGTACTGTTTGCCAGTAACCCTAATGTGGCAATAATACAGGAGCTAATAATTAAAATAATATAGGTTGAGTCGAGTGCCGATTCTTCAATTAACTCGCTTCTGATGGCTTCGAGTTTGATTGGATCTGGCTTGTTTTTAAGAAAACGTTTAAAGGATATTTTAAACCTTCTGATTAAAATAGTAATTTGGTTAACGATTACCTGCATAAAAATCTCTTTCGCTTCAAATCACCAGTTCAGGTTGCTCCCCGGATCAACGAGTCGCCCATAAATAAATATATATAGTATATATAATATATTTATAATTTTAGATTATATATTTAAAGGATTTAATTAGGCAAGTCTATATTTCAGCCGTTGACGAGAAAGGTATGGTGGTAGCAAAACCAGGGATAGGGACTCAGTTTATGCAGATGGTAGAGTGCAAATGAGTCAAAACTGAGTCACGGGATATCAGAAATAGGTTAAGTAGAAGCCTATAAGCTTCTATGACCTACAGATTATGAGGATTTAAATCAAATCGGGATGACAGGATTTGAACCTGCGACATCCTGCTCCCAAAGCAGGCGCGCTACCAAGCTGCGCTACATCCCGTAGTCAACTTATCTATATTATCATAGGTGTTCGAGAATTGGCAAGCGATCGCCAAATTTTTTTTAGATCCAGACAACGATCTGGGCAAGGAATTATACAACATATAGGCGATCGCCACATCCAAAGAGAAAGTTTAGCACTCTGGCGGCATTCCAGGGAAAAATAGAATGCATGTTTTGAAAGTTTATCCGATTTAGCCACATTGATGAAATCCTATTTAGCTGCCGCAGTGCAAATGACCAGTGTCCCTGACCTGGAAAAAAACTTAAAAGAAGCGGAAGAACTGATTGACTTGGCCGTGCGTCAGGGCGCCGAGTTGGTCGGCTTGCCAGAGAACTTCTCATTCCTAGGGGAAGAAGAGGAAAAATTGGCCAAAGCGGAACAAATCGCTGCCGAAAGCGAAAAATTCCTGAAAACAATGGCCCAGCGATTTCAAATCACCCTGCTTGGGGGAGGCTTCCCGGTGCCAGTGAATAACGGCAAAGTTTATAACACCGCTTTATTGGTGGATCCGACGGGGAATGAAGTTGCACGTTATCAGAAAGTTCATTTATTTGATGTGAATGTCCCAGACGGCAATACTTATCGGGAGTCCGCCACCATTGAACGGGGTGAGCAGTTGCCGCCAGTATATGCGGATGAAGACTTAGGGAATTTGGGTCTTTCGGTCTGCTATGACGTGAGATTTCCTGAACTCTATCGTCATCTGTCTCAGAACGGGGCGGAAATCTTGTTTGTGCCTGCGGCTTTCACCGCTTATACCGGCAAAGACCACTGGCAAATATTGTTACAAGCGCGAGCGATTGAAAATACTTGTTATGTGATTGCCCCAGCGCAAACGGGTTGTCATTATGGCCGCCGCCAAACTCACGGTCATGCCATAATCGTCGATCCTTGGGGCATGGTGTTGGCGGATGCCCTGGATAAGCCCGGAGTGGCGATCGCAGAAATTAATCCCGCTCGACTCAAACAAGTGCGGCAGCAAATGCCCAGCTTACAACACCGGGCTTTTTTCTAAGCCTAGTTTGACTTAAAGGTAAACCTAAGTAGGCGCCGATCTACTTAGGTTAAAAAATAATCATCGCAATGATAAGAAATTGATCGGTTAGTGATGGGGCAAAATGCTGTTAAGAAAATCGATAAGCCAGGTAAATTAGACAGAATGAGTTCCTGGACAATCAATGACTAACTTCTTGACAGGGGTGAGTGGACTCACCTCAAACTTATACTCAGCAGCCCTAGGCGGTTCAAAATTTTTAATGGATATGCCCATACTGGCAACAACAACTGAAGTGGAAGCCGATGAAGCGATTGTGGTTGCTGGGGTACTTCTGAGTCTGATAGTGATTTACCTCGCCAGCAAAATTGGCGGAGAAATTTGCGTAAAAATCAACTTACCTCCTGTGTTAGGAGATTTAGTTGGCGGTGTGATTGTGGGTGTCTCGGCGCTAAAACTCTTGGCATTTTATGAGCCAGGAGATGAGAGTGCCACCTCTTTAATTATGAATCTGTTGGAAAAAACCACCCGTTTGGAGCCTGAAGCGATCGCCGCTACCTTTCAGGCCCAAAGTGAAGTGATTACGATTTTCTCCGAACTAGGTGTAATTATTTTGCTGTTTGAAATTGGCTTGGAATCAGAATTAAAAGAACTGATTAAATACGGGCCGCAAGCAGCGATCGTCGCCGTTGTAGGAGTGATCGCACCTTTTAGTGCCGGGACATTGGGATTGGTTTACATTTTTCATACTCCCTTAATTCCGGCAATTTTTGCTGGGGCTGCCCTCACCGCCACCAGTATTGGGATTACCGCAAAAGTTTTGGCAGAACTCGGACTTTTAAGTGCCAAAGAAGGTCAGATTATTATTGGGGCGGCGGTACTTGACGATATTTTGGGGATTATCGTCTTGGCTGTGGTTGCTAGTTTGGTCAAAACTGGTGAAGTGGAAGTGACCAATATCATCTATTTGATCGTCAGTTCCGGAGTCTTTCTCGTCGGTGCGATTTTATTAGGTCGCTTTTTGGCTCCGTATTATGTGAACTTAGTAAAAAACCTGAAAACTCGCGGGCCGCTGTTGATTTCTGCTTTGATTATTGCCTTTTTCCTCTCTTATGTGGGCGCAGCGATTCAGCTAGAAGCGATTTTAGGAGCGTTTACCGCAGGCTTGGTGCTAGGGGAAACGGAACTGCAAAAAGAACTTGAAGAGCAGGTGGTTCCCGTGGCGGACTTCTTCGTCCCCATTTTCTTTGTGGTGGTTGGGGCGAGAACTAACCTGGGAGTCCTCAATCCTTCAGTGCCGAGTAATCGAGAAGGGTTGATTATTGCCACGTTTCTGATTACGGTGGCCATTATCGGCAAAGTGGTGGCGGGATTTACGGTCTTGCAAGAACAGACCAATCGCTTGGGTATTGGTGTGGGGATGATTCCGCGAGGGGAAGTGGGGCTGGTCTTTGCGGGAGTGGGTGCTGCCAGTGGCGCTTTGTCAGACTCTTTGCAAGCGGCGATTATTATGATGGTGATTTTAACCACCTTTATCTCTCCACCATTACTCCGAGTGGTATTTCGCGAAGTTGTCTCTGAACCAGAAAAAGTCGAAGGCTGATTTAGGGCGATCAATTGAAGCTAAAGCTAACCTTCAATGGACTCGTTACACTGAAACGCAACTTTCTAATAAGATCCTGAAAAAACTCCACTCAGTCAGTCTCATCAAGCTAAAATACACCCAGAAGAGGGGAGGGACGTTCGCCCGAAAATTTAGGCAGCGGAGGAGGCGCACAATTGAGGCAAGCTTTGACAACAGCGCTTTCTCAACGTTCAGGCTGAATGCCGATGTCTTGATGCTTGGCCTGGAGCCCTTGTCTTAAAATATGAACCGTTTTAAACCATGAAACACACATTATCAGTTTTAGTCGAAGATGAAGCGGGAGTCTTGACCCGTATTGCCGGTTTGTTTGCGCGGCGCGGTTTCAATATTGAAAGTCTGGCGGTTGGACCGGCGGAAAAATTGGGGATTTCCCGAATTACGATGGTAGTTCCTGGGGATGACCGAGTGATTGAACAATTGACCAAACAACTCTATAAGTTGATCAATGTGCTGAAGGTGAACGATATCACTGACGTGCCTTGTGTTGAGCGGGAGTTGATGCTGATGAAAGTTAATGCGACATCGAGTACGCGATCGGAAATTATTGAATTAACCCAAATTTTCCGGGCGCGAGTTGTGGATGTCGGTGAAGATTCTGTCACCATTGAAGTGGTGGGCGACCCAGGCAAAATGGTGGCGATCGTTCAGGTACTAAATAAGTTTGGCATTAGAGAAATTGCTAGAACCGGCAAGATTGCTTTGACTCGTGAATCAGGGGTCAATACTGAGTATCTTAAGTCTTTGGAAGCGAAGATTTAATAAGAATCCGGTTCAAATCTCGCTATCGATAAATCTGCCCACAGGTGGTTGCTATCAGTGACTTTTTCTGACGCACAAACGGCCAGATATCGCGCTTTATTCTAGCTTTATTTTAGCTTTATTCTAAGTTTAAATAAGTTTAAAATAGAGCGCGATCGCCCATAATAACCCGTTTGAATCTGTTTACTTTTTTGGACTAATTGGTCAGACTTTCAAGGCATAGCATAATTTTAGCAATTTCAGCAATTTCAGCAATTTTAGCAATTTTAGCAATTTCAGCAATTTCAGCAATTTGGCTATTTTGGTGGGACTTAAATCATTGATTGATTCGGTGTGTAATCAGCCCACCAAAGATAGCCAAACAGAAATTAGCCAACCAGAGATTAATGATTATCTTATCTTAATATCGCGGCTTAATTACGCAACTGCACCGGCATCAGTAAATGAGTCATTTTCGCCCCACTTAAAGGATTCAAAACCACTGGAGAAGTCGCCGAATTAAGCTGAATTTGAATTTCATTCGATCCCAGATTTTTCAATGACTCCATCGCATATTTCACATTAAATGCAATCTCCATATTTCCCCCAGAAACTTGGGCAGCAATCGACTCTTGGCCACTGCCCACATCTTGAGCTTCTACGGATAAAGAAAGCTGCTGATTGCCACTATCAATCGTAAATTTAACGATATCATTTTTCTGGGATGCTAAAATTGCAATCCGCTCCAATGCCGCGAGTAACTGTTTCCGTTCCACGTTAACCTGACGTTCAAACTGGGTGGGAATCAGTTGTCGATAAGCGGGATATTTGCCTTCTAAAGTCCGGCTGGTCAGCCGTTGATCCGCCAACTCAAACACCACTTGACCGGGATCTAAATAAACCACTAGAGATAAAGCTTCGTCTTGAGATTGTGACTGACGCATAGTAATCATCCGTTCCAATTCCCGCAGGGCTCTAGCAGGAACGGTGACTTCAAAGGGTTCTTCCTCTGATTGATTCGGGTTTTCGGTTTCGACCAACGCCAAGCGATGACCGTCGGTAGCGGCAAATTCCAGGGTTTCTGGTTGCACAATAATATGTAACCCCGTGAGCACTTGCTTGGTTTCATCATTGCTGGTGGCAAACAAAGACCCCCGCAACCCTTCGATTAAAGCTTCCGCCGAAAGATAAACCGCTTCGCGATTGGCAATTTCTGGCAGAGAAGGAAATTCTTCTGCCCCCATACCCCGGACTTGATACTTTCCGGTTTGACTGGTTAATGTCACCATTGCCTGTGCGGTTTGATCGTCAATGGTAATCTCCCCATTTGGTAGACGGGAAACAATATCATTGAGTAATTTCGCGGGCAGGGTGAGTTGACCACCCACTTCGATGTCAGCGGCAAAACTGGTACAAAGTCCCAGACTGAGGTCAAAACCAGTCAGTTGAACTCGCTGATGTTCTTGATCGGCAGTGAGTAGCACATTGGCGAGGATTGGATGACTAGGCCGCGAGGGGACTGCACGACTGACTAATGATAGGTTGCTGTGGAGGTCGCTTTGGTTACAAGTAAATTTCATAGCAGTTAAATAGTCGAGATATCAATCATAAGATAGCCTGAGTCAAAATTTTGGCTTTTTCTGGCTGGAAGTTTTCACAATTCCATTTAACCAGGGAGCGATCGCGCCTGTTGCCGCCGCCAGAAACCTGTGGAAACTGTGGAAAACTTTCCAGGTGATTCCCTTATCTTTTGGGTTGGCTGGGGACAAACCTGTGGAAAACCTGTGGAAAACCTGGGGAAATTTTGGGGAAAATTTGGGGAAAATTTGCCAGGTTAATGGACGGGAATTTGTCATCTATAATACAAATAATGGTTCTCTGTGGTGACGCTCGGAGGAGATTTGAGGAAAACCCATCGGTTTGGCTTGCAAGTTTTCCACAGAATTTCCGGAAGTTTTCCACAGAAAATTTCTATAAAGGATGGTTAGCGATCGCGATAGCGGTGCGGAGCACTTTCGCTCCCTTGACGATTGGCTAAATGAATGCGATCGTTTAACTGGCGTAAAATATTGGCTAAATCCGGGTCTTGCTGGATTCGCTGGGCAATTTTTTCACAACTATACAGTACCGTAGTATGGTCTTTGCCGCCAAATTCTTCGCCAATTTTCGGCAAGCTTAAGTCGGTATGTTGCCGCATCAAATACATGGCAATTTGACGAGCTTGACTAATTTCTCGACGGCGGGAATTTCCTTTTAACTCTTCCATAGAAACCCCAAATATAGAAATCACCGCATTCATTACCGCTTCTGGAGTCGCTTCTAGCTTTTCGGTTTGGGGATTTAAAATCGGAGCAATATTCTGCACGGTCATAGGTAATCCAGAAATGGAAATATAAGCCACGGTGCGAATTAATGCTCCTTCTAATTCCCGAATATTGGAAGTGAACTGTCTGGCAATATATTCAATCACATCCCGGGGCAATCGCATATTTTCATATTCGGCTTTTTTTTGCAAAATTGCCATGCGAGTTTCTAAATCCGGGGGCTGAATATCCGCAATTAATCCCATAGAAAATCGGGAGCATAAACGTTCTTGTAATCGGGGAATTTGATTGGGAGGGCGATCGGCAGCTAACACCACTTGCTTACCCGCTTCATGTAAGGTATTAAAGGTGTGAAAAAATTCTTCTTGGGTATATTCTTTTCCTTCAATAAACTGAATATCATCGACTAATAACACATCCGCTGCCCGATAATGTTCGCGGAAACTTTGCATACTATCTTTGCGGATAGCCACAATTAAATCATTGGTAAATTGTTCTGTGGAAACATAAAATATGCGGGTGTTGGGAGCAATTTCTAAGCGATAATGCCCGATCGCCTGCATTAAATGAGTTTTGCCCAAACCCACTCCCCCACAGAGAAATAGGGGATTAAACTCCCGTCCCGGAGACTCAGCCACGGCCAAAGATGCCGCATGAGCCATACGATTATTAGAACCGACCACAAAACTAGAAAAATTATATTTAAGATTCAGTTCTGATGGGCGGGGTCGAGGCCCAAGACTGGTTTCTATCCCTCCTCCGGGAGTTGGTGAAGGCCAAATATATTCGGCAGCTTCTGTGCCACAAACAATTTCCGCTTGATCCGTTGTAATATAAATTTCCACTGGATGTTGCAAAATCTCCTGAACTACCTCAGCAATGGTTTTGACATAGTATTTCTGCAACCAATTTCGCGCAAAGGGGTTCGGGGTTCTAATCACTAAACAGTAGTTTTCTAATTGCTCCGCCTTTGCTGTTTTAATCCAGGTTTCAAAGGTCGGACGACTCAATTGTAGTTGTAAGCGTTCGAGCACTTGATTCCAAAGATGTTCCAGGGGAGTTGCCAC